>NZ_JBWKAW010000024.1:0-151838 GCF_056437345.1 Kitasatospora sp. NPDC042419 | reverse complement strand
TCCTGCGAGTCGTTGCCGTCGGTGTTTCTGACAACGGAAAAGCTACGTTGCTTTCCATATCCAGGCAACACACTCATTGCGTCAAAACAGCATCCGCGCAGGTCAATGCGGCAATATCGTTGCGACGAGAGCAAATCAAATGCAACGACAGACCTTCAATCCGTTGCAATGAATGAGAGTGAACGCTATCCGGGGGCCACGAGGAGCCTGCGGACCGATGAGCACGCGATGCACGGGATCGGCCCCCGCCGCCGACCCGGCGCTTCCTCCGCGATGAACCCGGCCGGGATACCGGCAATCAGCGCCCGAGGTGGCCATCGGTGAGGCCGGCCGCCGCTTCGGTGAGGAGCGGCGCCAGATCCGGGTAGTACCCGCGATCGACGGCTTGGAGCATCTCCGCAAGGGCGATCAGCTGCCCGACACGACCCGCCGGGGAGTCGAGGACGTCGGAGAACTCCACGCGGACCCGATCCGCGACTGCGGGCACCAGGAGGCTGCTCACCCACAGCACGGCGGGGTCGTAGCCGACGGGAACAAGCCCCCAGCGTTCCCAGTCCAGGATCGAGAGCGGCCCGGCGGTCAGGTTGGCCCACTGCAGATCCCCGTGGCCCGTGGTCCGCTCGACCGTCGCGGGGGCCGGGATGCCGAGGTACTTCGGGAAGACCTCCTCGATCCATGCCGGCCGCAGGGTCGTCTTCACTCCGGGGGCCGTGGCAATGCCGGCCAGCGCGACCTTCAGGTCGTGCCACCAGTCGTCTCCCAACGCGGGTTCCTCACGGAGCTCCGGCGTCGAGGACACAGCGGGACCGGTGAGGTCGAAGACATCGGCCTGGTAGAACCGGTCGCGTTCGGTCCAGTCCATGGTGTCGTGCAACCGTGGGCGCGGGACGGAGTCCGGGATGCGCTGCTCGGCTCCGAGAGGGCCTTGACCGGTCGGCCGGGGGGCGAATCGGCGCCGGCTGTCGGAGACGCGCAGCCACAGCCGCCCTGCGCGGCGGCCGACGGTCGCCCCGGAGGTGCCGAAGACGGACGGCCCGCTACAAGCGAGTCCGAGGAAGGCCGCAGCCTTGGCGTGCGCGCCCTCCAGGCGACGACGGGCCGTGTCATCCGGCTGAAAGGACATCGAGCACCTTCCTGAGTCGGTCTTCTGGGATCGGACGGGCGAGAGCCGTCGCGGCAGCGTCCCAGTGCGCGCGGCTGCTGATCGAAGTGAGGACGACGTCCAGCGCCGGGCAGGCCCCGACCGGCCGCCCCACCACAGGGTGGGTTTCCCGTGCCGCTCGCCCTGGTTGGTCAGGACGAGGACGCACTGCTCGGGCTGCGTGAACCGCACCTGCACCAGGTAGCCGGCGTCCGCGTCGAACGTCTCCGACCAGGTGCCGGAGGAAACCTCCAACGGACCGTCCGCCGTCAGAGGGTTGTGGCCGGGGCAGGCCTCGACAGGTATCACGGACGGGCCGAGCCGTCCGCCCTCGTCGAGTGCCAAGTGCGCGCCACCCTCGGACCAGTGGCCGACGGCACTCGGCGGCGGCCCGGTGACATCCAGATACCTGACCACCAGGTAGGCGCCGAGGGCTGCCGTCACGGTCACGCCCACGAGGAGGAGTGCGCCGAGCCTGGTGGGTCTGGTCATGCCCGGACGCTATCAGCACGGTTCGCCTGGACGGCGGGAGTTCGAGGACGGGATGCGGGCGATCAACTGCGGTACGGGCGGAGTCGGTTCATCGCCGCCGCCCGCGAGGCCGCACCCGGGCCGGGCCCCGAGATCCGGGGCGGGCCGTGCGGGAGCGGGGTCGCGCCCTGAGGGTGACAGGGCGCGGTCCCGGTCAGTCGGATATGCGGGTGCGCTCGGGGGCGGGCCCCTGGGCGCGGGCATCCTGGTCACGGGCGCCGTGGTCGCGGTGGCGATCACGGAGGGCCTGGGTCCGGACCTGGCAGACGGCGCCGATGACAGCCGCCGCGATGATGAGGGTCAGCAGTCCGAGCACGGCGGCGAACCCCGGTGGGAGATGCTGATGTTCACGCGGCGGCGTCCAGCTCGAACCAGACGAGTTTGCCGCGCTTCTGCGGTTCGGCGCCCCAGCGGTGGGTGAGGCCGTCGACGAGCTGGAGCCCCCGGCCGCACTCGGCGAGGTCGGCGGGGGTCCGCCTTTCGGGGAAGTCGGAGGAGTCGTCGCCGACCGAGACGCGGAGCGTCCGGTCGAGGACGAGGACCAGGACGACCGGGGAGGTGGTGCGGCCGTGCCGCCACGCGTTGACGATGAGTTCGGCGAGGGCGAGCTCGGCATCGGCGATGGCCTCGGGGTGGAACCCGCTGCGGACCATGGCGTCGCGGAGCGCGGTGCGGGCGATGGAGAGGGAGGGGGTGTTGCGGTTACACATGGGGAGTCTCCCAGCGGTGTAGGTGGGGGCACACCTGAACGGGGTGCGTCGCCGTGAGCAAGGTCGCGGCGGCGTTGGCGACGCCGCGCACGAGTGCTCTTCGGTGCCCGGGCAGCCGGTACCAACTGCCCTGATCGAGGACGTTGATGACTATCCGTCCGGTGAGCGGTGCATCACAGACTGTAGGGCAAAGGGCGGTACATGTACCAGCCGATCCGATACTTGTACCGCCAAGCGCGGCTGGACTCGCGCAACGGTCCAGGTGGATGCTTGGTCACATGCCACCTACCCCCAGTGCACGAAGGCAGCGGGTTGGCATCGAGCTACGAAAGATGCGAGATGCCGCCGGCACGACGACCGCCGAGGCCGCCACGATCCTCGGCGTGGACCGCACGAAGATCACACTCATCGAGCAGGCGCTCTACTCGGTGACACCGGAGAGAGTGGTGGCTCTGGCCCGCAAGTACGGCGAGAGCGACGGCGAGTTCGTCGAGTCCCTTGCCGCGATGGCGGGTGACCGCTCCAAGGGGTGGTGGGAGGAGTACCGCGGAGCCGTACCCATCGGGTTTCTCGACCTTGCCGAGCAGGAGTACTACGCAAGGGCAACGCAGTCCTACCAGATCTGCCACCCGCCGGGCCCCATGCAGAGCGAGCAGTACAGCAGAGCAATCTTCCGCGATGCCCAGGTGCCTCTGACTCCGCGCATGGTGGAAACGCGTATCGAACACCGCATGCGCCGTGCTGAGGCTCTGATGACTGAAGGCGCTCCGCCCTACACCGCCATCGTGCACGAGGCCGCACTCCGCATGCAGTTCGGAGGACGGGAGACGTTGCGGGAACAACTGGACTGGATGCTTGAGTTGTCCGAGCGCCCGCATGTCACGCTACGCGTGATCAGCTTCGAGGCAGGAGGCTTCAAGGGGTCCGGCCAAGCTCTCGTCTACATGAATGGCGCGGTGCCACGGCTTGACACAGTGCAGTACGACACCGTCGAGGGACCAACCTTCCTGCACACGACGGAACACCTGGACAAGTACCGCAGGATCATAGAAGTGATGGCCGAGAGATCCCTCTCCGTCGACGGTTCACGCAGCCTGATCACGCAGATCAAGAAGGAGCTCTAGCCCATGGAGGACATCGCCTGGACGCGCCCCGCGTCGTGCGCGAACGCCAACAACTGCCCCGAGGTGGCCATCACCTCCGAGGCGGTCCACCTCCGGAGCAGTCTTCACCCCTCCTCCATAGCCGAGCTGACCCACGCCGAGTGGCGCGATCTCCTCTCCGCCATCCGCGACGGGGAGTTCGACGTCTGACGCCCCTCCCCGCCCCGGCCGGTGCCCCGCCGGATGCACCGGCCGTCCACATCTCCCCAACATTCCCTGGAACCACTCCCCCGCTGCGGACACCAGATCTGCGTGGAGTCCTCCTTGTCCAGTAAGCAGGCGCAGCCCGGCGACCGCCAGGTCTTCGCCGAGCTCTACGATCAGCACGCGCGCACGGTCTTCGCGCACGCCTACAGATCCACCGGGGACCGCGACCTCGCGGACGACATCGTCTCCCTGACCTTCCTCGAAGCCTGGCGGCTGCGGAAGAAGCTCCGCGACGAGGTCCTGCACCCCCGCGCCTGGCTGCTGGCGATCGCCACCAACGTCCTGCGCAACACCGCCCGCACCGCGCGCCGCCACCGCGAGGCCATGTCCCGCCTCCCCCGGCGCGATCCGATCCCCGACTTCGCCGACGAGGTGGTCGGCCGGATCACGGACGCCAGCACGGCGGCCGCGGCCGTCCGCGCCCTGGACCAGCTGGGAGGCCCCGAGCGCGAGGTGTTCACCCTCGTCGTCTGGTCCGGCCTCGGCTACGCGGAGGCCGCCCGCGCGCTCGGCATACCCGTCGGCACCGTCCGGTCCCGGCTCTCCCGCGTACGGGACAAGCTCCGTCGGCTCGTCGACACCGAGGACCCACCGGAGCCCGCGCCCGACCGCGCCGCCCACCTCGCCGCCAGCCGTCAGCCCGTGGGGCACCACCAGGAGAGCCGGCCATGAACACCGCATCCACAGACCAGGACAGGTGGGACGAGCACTGCGAGCGCCGCGAACTGGCCCGCCTGCTGCCCCCGCCCCCGCACCCGGTCCCCTCCCTCGACGAGGTCGCCGCCCGCCGCGAGTTCCTGCTGAACGAGTTCGACCGGCCGCGCCCCTTCGCCGCCCTGACCTCCCGTTGGCGTGGCCTCGCCCTGGCGGGAGCGGTCGCCACCGCCGCCACCCTGATGGCCGTGACCGTCACCCAGGGCAGCGGCACCTCGGCGAACCGGACGCCCCCCGCCACCGCCGCCTCCGTGGAACTCCTCGACCGGGCGGCCCGGGTCGCCTGGTCCGACCCCCAGCCCCCGGCCCGGGACTCCCAGTTCACCTACCTCAGGACCGTCACCCACGCCGTCGCGCTCAGCGAGGCCGCCGACGGCCCGATGCGCCCCAGCACCACCACCGCCGACACCGAGCACTGGACCTCGGTCGACGGCAGCAGGCCCGGACTCACCCGCCGCACCGGCACCGACCAGCCCCTCGCGTCCGCCGCCGCCAGCTCCACGCTGGCGACCTCCTCCTACCGTGCGCTCGCCGCGCTGCCGACCGACCCCGACGCGCTGCTCGGGAAGATCCAGGCCGAGGCCGCGCTCGGCCGCGGGCCCGGCTCCGGCTCCTCGACCGAACCGGACCAGCAGACCTTCGTCGCCATCGGCGACCTCCTGCGCAGCAGCGTCGTGCCGCCCCGGCTGAGCGCCGCCCTCTACCGTGCGGCGGCCCGCATCCCGGGTGTGGTGACGGTCGACGACGCGGTCGACGCCGCCGGTCGCCACGGCGTGGCCGTGGCCCGCGTGCACGACGGCGAGCGCTCCGAGTGGATCTTCGACCGCCGGACGATGCGCCTGCTCGGTACCCGCACGGTCCTTCTCAAGGACGGCCCGTGGGGCAGGGCGGGGGACGAGGTGGAGTCGACGGCCGTCGTCGCCTGGGGCGTCGTGGACACCCCCGGTGAAACCGCACCTCCGGAAGCAAGCCCCTGAGCCGATTCGGTCAGCCATTGACCGGACTATGCCGGAGCTATTGTGTGATCGGCGAATCCCGCGTTGGGTCGTGTCAGCACAGTACCGACACAACCGAGCAGGGGGGAAGTTGACCGTGCGTACATTCCGCACGCTCGCCGCCGTCACCACGGTCGCAGGCGCACTCGCGCTGGCGGCACCGACGGCCGTGGCAGCGCCCACAGGCACATCTGCGCCGGCCACCGACGTCCGAGAGTCCGCCGGGCCGACGGACGCGAAGCCGTCCAAGCCGGTGATCGCCACCTACAGAGGCAAGAAGATCGACCTCTCCCAGGGCTGGGGCAGCGCCCGCGTCTGCACCGAGGTGACGGGCGGCGCCGTCTACTGCCACGACAGCATCGCCGAGGCCGACCAGGCGCTCGCCACCATCGACCCCGTCGCGGCCCGGGCCGCGCGGACGGCGCCCGCCACCGCCGGGGTCGCACTGTCCGAAGCGGACTGCACCTCGGGCTGGGTCTGCATCTGGGAGCACTCCAACTTCACGGGGCCGCTCCTGCGCTGGTCGCAGTTCGGCACCAAGTACCTGTCGGACTGGGGCTTCCGGGACCGGGCCAGCTCCGCGTGCGCCTACAACTCGAACGGCGCCACCCTCTACGACGACCGCACCCTGCAGCCGGACCCCTCGCTCTACCTCGGTTGGGGCTGCTACGACCTCACCGGCCAGGGCTACCCCTACGGCGGCAACTGGAACGACCGGGTGGACTACCTCACGGTCAACTGATCCGGCGCCTCCGGGCGCAGCGGGCCGAGGGCCGGCACCCGTTCCTTCCGGGTACCGGCCCTCGGCCTTCGTCCTTCGTCCTTCGCGGTCCGCCCTCGCGGTCCGCCTTCGCCCCCGTTCCGCTGCGGGCTCAGGCCGCCAGTTCGGCCGCGTCCGCCGCCGGGGCCTGCTCGGCCGGCTTCTTGTTGCGCATCACGACCGTCGCCAGCAGGGCCGCCGCCAGCACACCCGCCGCGCTCACCGTGAAGGTGGTCGACATCGAGGTGGTGAAGGCCTCCCGGGCCGCGTGCACCAGGCCCGTGTCCCCCTTGGCCTCGGCCAGGGCGCCCACGATCGACTGCTTCGCCTGCTCCGAGGAGCCCGCCGGCATCTCGTCGGCGTAGCCGCTGGCCAGCATCGAGCCGAGGATCGCGATGCCCAGCGCCGTACCCGCCTGCTGGATGGTGTCGTTCAGGGCCGAGCCGACGCCCGCCTTGTCCGCCGGGATCTCGCCCATCAGCGCACCGACCGCGGCCGGCATCGCCAGGCCGGCGCCGAGGCCGAGGATCCCGAGGGCGGTCGCCGGGACGGCGAACCCGGTCTCCGCGTCCACCGTGGAGAACAGGACGAACGACCCGGCCATCATCAGCATGCCGACCAGCACCAGCGCCCGGTAGCCGATCTTCGCCGCCAGGCCGGCGCCCGCACCGTTGCCGATCAGGGCCGCGACCGCCATCGGCACGAAGGCCAGACCCGCCTTGACCGGCGAGTAGTCCAGCACGAACTGCAGGTACTGGGTGAGGACCAGCAGCAGACCGCCGTTGCCGATCTGGACCAGGGTCAGGGAGAGCGAGCCGCCGCTGAAGTTGCGCTTCTTGAAGAGCGCCAGCGGCACCATCGGCTCCGCCACGACGTTCTCCCAGATCAGGAACCCGCCGAGCGCCACGACCGCGACCCCGAGGGTGATCAGCGAGTTGCCCTCGAAGGCGCCGTGCTTCGGGATCTCGATGATCCACCAGATCAGCGCGGTCATGCCGACCGCCGACAGCACCGCGCCCAGCGGGTCCGGCTTCTGCCACGGGCCCTTGGACTCCGGCATCAGGATCAGGGCGGCGGTGATGGCGAGCACGACGACGGGCACGTTGATGAAGAAGATCGAGTGCCACGAGAAGTGGTCGATCAGCACGCCGCCGAGGACCGGGCTGCCGACCAGGCCGAGCATCGAGACCGAGCCCCAGGCCGCCATGGCCTTGCCGCGCTCGTCCTCCTCGAACACCGTGATCAGGATCGACAGCGTCGACGGCATGATCAGCGCGCCACCCACACCCATCGCCACCCGGCTCGCGATGACCTCACCCGGGTTGCTGCAGAGCGTCGCCGCCAGCGACGCCGCTCCGAAGAGCAGCAATCCGATGATCATCACCTTCCGCCTGCCGAACCGGTCCCCCAGGCTTCCGGAGGTCAGCAGCAGGCCGGCGAAGACCAGGATGTAGGAGTCGAGGATCCACTGCGTGTCCTGTGCGGTGGCCTTCAGGTCCTCGGTCATCGACGGCACCGCCACCGTCAGCGCCATGCTGTCGACCACCAGGACGAGCGTGCTGAGGCACAGCACGATCAGGATCCACCAGCGACGTGGGTTGCGGGCTTCCATGGATTTTCCCCTCCGACTTGCGTACGTTGTTCCGTCGATGCGCACACTGTACGCAGACTGGAACAGTGTGCGCAAGCCCTTGCATGGCGTGCGCATCGCCGAACAGCGTGCGCACTGAATGTGTCCTGTACGCTGAATGCGCACGGTGTACGCATAGAACCTTGCCGACCCACCGAGGGAGGACCGGCCGATGGCCGCGAAGACGAACCCGATCCCGTCCGTATGGGCCCGCCAGCAGCGCGAACCCGAGCAGCCCGCGCTCAGCCGCACCGTGATCGTCCGTGAGGCGATCACCATGCTCGACGCCGACGGCATCGAGGCGCTCTCCATGCGCAAGCTGGGCGCACGCCTCAACGCGGGCGCGACGTCCCTCTACCGGCACGTCGCCACCAAGGACGAGCTGATGGAGCTCGCCGTGGACGAGGTGTTCGGCGAGATCACCGTGCCGGAGGCCGGCTCCGCGGACTGGCGGACCGCCGTCATCGAGACCTGCGAGTCCTTCCGGGCCACCACCCTGCGCCACCGCTGGCTGGCGTCCGTCCTGGGCCAGGCCGGACTCGCCTACCTCGGCCCCAACCTGGTCGCCGTCTCCGAGCGGCTGGCCGAACTCTTCACCGCCATCGGCTTCCCCGACGCCTCCCGCGCCCTGGACACGATCCTGTCCTACGTCATCGGCATGAGCACCACCGAAGCCGCCTGGCTGACCACCGTCGCGCGGAGCGGCGAGAGCGAGTCCGAGTTCATCGCCCGGCTGATCCCCGCCGCCCAGGAGGCCGTGGCCGGCCACGACCTGCTCTCCGACTCCTACGCCGCCGCGGCCGGCGATTCGATCGCGGACCCCGTCGCCACGCGCGACGCGAAGTTCGCCTTCGGCCTGGAGATCATCCTCGACGGGCTCGCCCTCCGCCTCCCCCGCTGACGGCCCCGCGGTCCGGCATCCGCATCGACATCGGCACCGGGACGGGTGCCGGCGTCGGGGCGGGTGTCGGGGCAGGGGCGGGTGCCGGTGTCGGGGCGGGTGCCCGTGCCGGCGCCGACCGCCCGGCTACCGCCCGACTACCGCCGTATCGGACGGTGGAAGGTGGAGCGGGCCCAGAGGTAGCCGACCGCCGTGAGGGCGACGCACCAGGCCAGGGCGGCCAGGGCGCTCGAACCTATCGCGGTGCCCATCAGCAGGCCCCGCAGGGTCTCGATGACCGGGGTGAACGGCTGGTACTCGGCGAACCAGCGCAGGCCCGTCGGCATCGAATCCGGCGGGACGATGGCGCTGCCCACGAAGGGCAGGAACTGGAGCGGCATCGGCAGGTTGCCGGCGCTCTCCGGCGTCTTGGCGACCAGGCCGATCCCTGCCGAGAGCCAGGTCAGGGCGAAGGTCACGAAGACCAGCAGCCCGCCCGCGGCCAACCACTCCACCGGCGTGGCGTCGGGCCGGAAGCCCATCGCGAAGGCGGCGACGAGGACGAGCAGCAGGCCCAGCACGGTCTGGATCAGACTGCCGAGCACGTGCCCGGTCAGGAAGGCCGACCGCGAGACCGCCATCGTCCGGAACCGGTTGACGATGCCCTCGGTCATGTCGACGCAGACGCCGACCGCCGTCACCAGCGCCCCGGACGTCGCCGCCATCAGGACGATGCCCGGCGTCACGTAGTCGATGTACTCGCCGGCGCCGATCCCGCTGCCCAGCGCGCCGCCGTAGGCGTAGTTGAAGAGCAGCAGCATCATCACCGGCATCATCACGACCGCGAAGGTCATGGCCGGGTACCGCAGCGCGTGCTTGAGGTTGCGCCGCAGCATCGTCAGGGAGTCGCTCACGGCGTAGGACGTCGTGCTCATCGGGCACCCTCCGCGGTGAGGGTGAGGAAGACGTCGTCGAGGTCGGGGGTGTGGACGGTGAGCGACTCGGCGCGGACGGCCGCGGTGTCCAGGATGTCGAGGACGGCCTTCACCGTGACGACCGAGTTGTCGCCGGGGATCGAGAGGGTGAGCGCCTCGGCGTCGGGACTGGCGTAGTCGAACAGGGCCGCAGCCGCGTCGAGTTCGGCCGGGCCGGCGAAGCGGAGGCGGAGGTGGCCGCCGGGGATGCGCCGCTTGAGCTCCTCGGCGGTGCCCTCGGCGACGATCCGGCCGCCGTCGAGGAGGGCGATCCGGCCGGCGAGCCGGTCGGCCTCCTCCAGGTACTGGGTGGTCAGGAAGACGGTGACGCCCTGCTCCTGGACCATCCCCTCGATCAGCTCCCACATGGTCCGCCGGCTGCGCGGGTCGAGGCCGGTGGTCGGCTCGTCGAGGAAGATGATCCGGGGCTCCCCGACCAGGGTCATGGCGAGGTCGAGCTTTCGCCGCATGCCGCCGGAGAAGGTGGCGGCCGGCTTCCCGGACACCTCCGTCAGGTCGAAGCGCCGTAGCAGCTCGGCCGCCCGCCTCCGCCCCTCCCGACGGCGGAGGTGGTGCAGGTCGGCCATCAGGAGCAGGTTCTCCTCCGCCGTGAGCAGGTTGTCCACCGCCGAGAACTGGCCGGTGACGCCGATCGCGGAGCGGACCCCGTCGCCCTCCCGGTCCAGGTCGTGGCCGGCCACCCGGACGGCTCCGGCGTCCGCCGGGACGAGGGTGGAGAGGATCTCCACGGTGGTGGTCTTGCCGGCGCCGTTCGGCCCGAGCAGGGCGAACACGGTGCCCTCGGGCACGGTCAGGTCGATGCCGTCGAGGACGGTCTTGCCCCCGTAGGCCTTGCTCAGGCCGACGGCGGAGATCGCCGGGCCCGGCAGGGGCCCGGTGGACGTCAGGGTCATGGCAGTCGCATCTCTCTCCGGAACAGGGGTGGTGACCGACCGTCAGGCCCGTCGGATCACGATGTCGCCGAGCTGGGTACGGGCCCGGACCTCGACCGTCTCGCCGGCCCCGCCCGGGCCGTCCGCGGCGCCGAGCGAGTTGCGGACGCTGCCGAGCCGGGTGTGCACGTCGAGCCAGGCGGCGGTGGACTCGCGGACGCCGACCTCGATGTCCCCCACGGAGGTCTGCAGGACGGCGCGGCCGCGGACGAGTTCGTCGATCCGGATGGTGCCGTAGGCCGACTTGACGTCGACGTCGGCCAGCGCCGAGCCGACGACGACGGCACCGTTGGACAGGTTGGCCCGGAAGTCGCCGCCGACCTCGCCGACGACCGTCTCGCCGTTGAGGTTCTTCACCGTCGCCGCGCCCCCGACGGAACCGAGCTCGATCCGGCCGGAGGCGGTGACCTCGGCGTCCCCGTCGGCCCGCTCCAGCCGGATGTCGCCGTGGTCGGTCCTCAGGTCGACGGCGGCGGCCAGGCCGACCTGGATCCGGCCGACCGAGGTCTTCAGCCGGCAGTCGCCGAGGAGCCCCTCGCAGAGGAAGTCGCCCATCGGGGAGTCCCCGCGGACCTCGGAGCCGACGGGGACCTCGACGGTGACGTCGATCGAACCCGTCCGGCCGAAGACGGAGCGCTTCCGCGGGCCCTTCACCACCAGCGCGCCGTCCGCGTAGGTGACCTTGGTCTGCTCGGCCACCCGGACGTCCACCTCGTCGGCGGCGTCGGCGGGGGTCACCTCCACCACCGTGTCGGTGCGCTTGCCGGCCGTGATCCGGACCGACCCGATGTCGAACTCCAGGGTGACGCTGATCGGGCCGGGGGTGTCGAAAGTTGGCATGGCTGTCCCGTCCTCATGGTTCCGGTCTGCGTTTCCGCAGGTGAAAGGGGGTGACTCGTGGGCCGGTGGCGCGGAGCTAGCGGGCCCAGCCGGTGAAGCCCTGGCCCGTCCCGCGCCGGCTCCGCCCCTCGGGCCGGGGAGGCTGCCCCGGCTCCAGCGCGGCTGCGACGGCCCGCACCAGCCAGGCGTTGACCGAGAGCGCGTCCTGCCCCGCGGCCTCCTCCACCCGGGCCTTGAGGTGGGCGGGGAGCCGGAAGTTGATCCGGGCGGTGTTGCCGTCGTCGACCGGCTCCGGCGCCACCGTGCCCGGCGGCACGGGCGGCACCGCCGGCTCCCGCGGGCCGGAGTCGTGGAACGGCTCCGACACCGGCGGCGCCGTCACCACGAACTCCGGCTCCAGCCCGCGCAGCCGGACGTCCACCGAGCCCGGCGCCAGCTCCCGGGTGACCTCCCCCATGGCATCGGACAGGGCGTTGAGCAGCGTGAGCCGGGCGGCGGACTCCAGCGGCAGGGTCAGGCGCTCGGCCAGCGCACGGGCTTCGTCCCCGCCCGCGCCCGCGGCGACCGCGAGCTCGTGCCGGAGGTTGTCGACGTACGGAGTGAGGTCCATGGCACGAGGGTGGCACACTCGTGGCGCCATGTCGAGCCATTTTGGCACCACTCGATGGCACCACTGCGGCGCGCCCCTGGCACCACGGACGGCGAAGGCCCCGCCGGCGGTCGCCGACGGGGCCCGTGGAACGCGGGAAGATGCAGGTCAGCCCCGGTGCCAGCCCGCCAGGTAGGAGTCGATCTCACCGGTCAGCCGGGCCTTGCCGGCCTGGTCCAGGAAGGACGCCTCCACCGCGTTCCGCGCCAGCCCGGCGACCCCGGCCTCGTCCAGGCCGAGCAGCCGGGCCGCCACCGCGTACTCGGTGTTCAGGTCGGTGCCGAACATCGGCGGGTCGTCGCTGTTGACGGTGACCAGCAGGCCCGCCTCCACCATCCGCTTGATCGGGTGGTCCTCGATCCGCTCCACCGCCCGGGTGGCGATGTTCGAGGTCGGGCAGACCTCCAGCGGGATCCGGTGCTCGCCGAGGTGGTCGAGCAGCGCCGGGTCCGCGACCGCCTGCGTGCCGTGGCCGATCCGCTCGGCCCCGAGCACCCGCAGCGCGTCCCAGACCGTCTCCGGGCCGGTGGTCTCGCCCGCGTGCGGGACGCTGCGCAGGCCGGCCGCGCGCGCCCGGTCGAAGTACGGCTTGAACTGCGGACGCGGCACCCCGATCTCCGGCCCGCCGAGGCCGAAGCTGACCAGGCCCTCGGGCGCCAGGTCGACGGCCAGCCGGGCGGTCTCCTCGGCGGCGGCCAGGCCGGCCTCGCCCGGGATGTCGAAGCACCAGCGGAGCACCACGCCGAGCTCCTTCTCGGCGCTCAGCCGGGCGTCCTCGATCGCCTCCATGAAGGCGACGTCGGGGATGCCCCGGCTGACCGAGGAGTACGGCGTGACGGTCAGTTCGGCGTACCGGATGTTCTGCCGCGCCATGTCCTCGGCGACGCCGAAGGTCAGGGCGCGGACGTCCTCGGCATCGCGGATCAGGTCGACGACGCTCAGGTAGACCTCGATGAAGTGCGCGAAGTCGGTGAACGTGAAGTACTCGGCGAGGGCCTCCGGATCGGTGGGCACCTTCGCCTGGCCGCGGTGGCGGGCGGCGAGCTCGGCGACCACGCGCGGCGAGGCCGACCCGACGTGGTGGACGTGCAGCTCCGCCTTGGGCATTCCGGCGATGAACGCCTCGATCGAGCGCTCTCCGCCCGTGTTGCTGGGGGTTCCGATCCGACTTCCGTCCGGCTGGACCACGGTGGTGCCCTTCTTCCTCTACGCGTGTATCGAGCGGTGCACGCAAGGATAGGCAGAGCACGGCGGCGGGCGCCCGGCCGGACTCCCCGGCAGGCACCCGCCGCCCATCGGACGGGCACTTCCGCACCGCACGAGGGACCCCCGTACCTCCGTGCGGTGCGACCCCGAACCTCCCCGCGCGAGGGACCCCCGTACCTCCGCGCGACACCACCCCGAACCACCCCGCGCGAGGGACCCCCGTACCTCCGCGCGACACCACCCCGAACCACCCCGCGCGAGGGACCCCCGTACCTCCGCGCGAAGGGCCGCCGGGCGGCCGTGTGAGGCCTAGAACGCGTGCAGGTAGGCCAGGCAGCTCAGGGTGTTCGGGCCGGCGATGCCGTCCGGCTCACCGGCGCACCAGCGGTAGTCCGTCTGGAAGCGGCGCACCCACTGCTCGGTGAGCGGGCCGTAATTGTTGTCGGTGGCCAGCGGGTAGCGGCCGGCCGGGTCGCCGAGGCCGCGGCCGTAGATGTTGTCGATGGCGAACTGGACCATGCCGACGCAGAAGGTGCCGGACATGCCGCGGCGCAGCGTCACGTGCGGGATCGACATGGACTGGCCGATCGCCGGGTTGGTGTACGAGCGCAGCTGGCAGCTGTCCGGGCCGTCGGCGTGCGCGGCCGGGACGCCGACGAAGAGGGTGGCGGCGGCGGCCAGCGCGGCGGCGCCGGCCATCGTGCGGACGCGCTTCCTGATGTTCACGGGGCATGTCTCCATTCGGTTCGCACCTGGTGGGGTGGCATGCCGGGCTCCCCCCGGCGGGAGCAACTCTGGCCCATGCCGGAGGGCCCGCCGGACCGTCTCCGGCTGTCTCACGGGCCCCGGCGGGGGCTCCCGGCCCGTCTCACCGCGCTGGGCTGCGGTTTCGGGAGCGTCCCCGATTCGAAGTGGAGACAGCCGGCCGCCCCGCGGGGCCGGTCGCACCACCCGTCCCGCCCGCACCGCCCGCACCACCGGGCGGTGCGGACCCGCCGCGACCGCACCCGGCCGCGCGTCCGGCCGCCCCACCGCCCGCCCGCCGGGCCGTTCACCCCGGGCCGCTCAACCCGGACCGTTCACCCCCGACCGCTCAGCCGCCGAGGGCGACCGCCGCGGTGTGGATGACCAGGCCGGCCAGGGCGCCGACCACCGTGCCGTTGATCCGGATGAACTGGAGGTCCCGGCCGACGTTGGCCTCGATCTTGCGGGAGGCGTCGTCGGCGTCCCAGCCCGCCACCGTCTCGGAGATGATCGAGGTGATCTCGGTCCGGTAGGTGTCGACCAGGTACTGGGCGGCGTCCTGCAGCCAGCCGTCCACCTTGGCCTGGAGCTTCGGGTCCGTCGCCAGGCGCGCACCGAAGGTCCGCACGCCCTCGCGGATGCGCCGGCGCAGCTCGCTCTCCTCGTCCTCCGCGGCGTTCAGCACCAGCGAGCGGACGGCGGCCCAGGTGGAGGCGATCAGGTCCTGCACCTCGGCGCGGGCCAGCAGCTCGGCCTTGGCCCGCTCGACCCGGGCGATGGTCTCCGGGTCGGTCTGCAGCTCGGTGGCGAAGTCGGCGAGGAAGTTGTCGATCGCGCCGCGCGCCGGGTGCTCCTGGTCGTCCCGGATGTCGGTGACGAACCGCATCAGCTCCTTGTAGACCCGCTCGCCGACCTGATGGTCGATGAACTTCGGCGTCCAGCCGGGGGTCTTCTGGGTCACCCGGTCGACCACCTCGGCGTGGTTCTCGGTCAGCCAGTCGTGCACCCGGACGGCGATCAGGTCCACCACCCCGTGGTGGCCGCCGTCCGCGACCACCTTGCCGAGCATCCGGCCCGCCGGTTCGGCGACCGAGGTGGCGGCGGCGCGCCTGGTCACCGCCTCCGCGACGACCGCCTGGACGTCGTCGTCGCGGAGCACGGCGAGCACGCCGCGCAGCGCCGCCGAGGCCTCCTTGGTGACCCGCTCGGCGCTGCCGGGGGCGGCCAGCCACTCCCCGAGCCGGCGGGCGATGCCGAGTGCGGCGAGCCGGCCGCGCACGACCTGGCCGGAGAGGAAGTTCTCGCCGACGAAGTCGCCGAGCGACCGGCCGAACGCGTCCTTCTTGGTCGGGATGATCGCGGTGTGCGGGATGGGCAGGCCGAACGGGCGGCGGAACAGCGCGGTCACCGCGAACCAGTCGGCCAGCGCGCCGACCATGCCCGCCTCGGCCGCGGCCGCCACGTAGCCGGCCCAGGCGCCGGCGCCGGCCGAATCCGCCCAGGTCGCCAGGGCGAAGACCAGGGTCGCGAAGGCCAGCAGGCCGGTCGCGATGGTCTTCATCCGGCGGACGCCGCGTCTCTTCTCTTCGTCGGCCGCGGTGAACCGGACCCCGGGGCCCGTTCCGCTGAAGGCTTCGTCGCTCACCCCGCCAGTCTGCCCGTTGACCGGCGCGAGCGGACGGCGTGCCCACCAATCGCGCGCCGGGTGTATGGCGCGGACCCCCGCGGACCCCCGGCTCGGGGCCCCGTCACGCGCCCCCGAGCACGATCCGGCGCACCCCGTCGACGGCCCACCGCTCCGGGTCGGTGCACCTGCGCCCGTCCAGCAGCACCCGGACACCCGGCAGGTCGCCGGGGGCGAGCTCGCGGTACTCGGGGTGGTCGGCCTGGAGCACCGCCGCCACCACCGGCTCACCCCCGTACGGGGGCAGGCCGAGCGCGGCCAGCTCCTCGGCCCGGTACAGCGGATCGGCCACGTACGGGCGGGCACCGGCCGCGCGCAGCGCCTCGACCAGCGGGAACACCCCCGAGTACGCCGTCTCCTTGACGCCGCCCCGGTACGCGGCGCCGAGCACCAGCACGCCCTGCCCGGCCACCCCGCCCCGACCCGCGCCGCCGGCCGACGCACCCTCCGGGACGCCCTCCGACGCGCCCTCCGGCGCACCGGCCGCCACACCCTCCCCCGCACCGGCCAGCGCGCCGTCCAGCACACCGACCGCGTACGCGGGCATCTCCAGGTTCGCCGCCCGGGCCGCCCGGACCACCGTCGCCGAGGGGTCGTTCCAGAGGTAGAGCCTCGGGTACACCGGGATGCAGTGCCCGCCCACCGCCACGCCCGGCCGGTGCAGATGGCTGAACGGCTGCGAGTTGCAGGCGTCCGCGACGGCCGCGAAGTCCACCCCGACCCGGTCCGCGTACCGGGCGAACTGGTTGGCCAGCGCGATGTTGACGTCCCGGTAGGTGGTCTCGGCGAGCTTGGCGAACTCGGCGGCCTCGGCGGACTCCAGCTCCCAGACCCCGTTGGGCCGGGCCAGGTCGGGCCGCGGATCGAAGTCCAGCACCGCCCGGTAGAACTCCGCGCCGCGCCGGGTCGCGGCCGGGTCGATCCCGCCGACCAGCTTGGGATAGCGCCGCAGGTCGGCGAAGACCCGGCCGGTGCGGACCCGTTCGGGGCTGAAGACCAGCGCGAAGTCCCGGCCGGGGGTCAGCCCCGAACCGGCCGCCAGCCGCGGCGCCCAGCGGCCCCGGGTGACGCCCACCGGCAGGGTGGTCTCGTAGCTGACCAGCGTGCCCCGGCGCAGCCCGGCGGCGACGGCGTCGGTGGCGGCGTCGAGCAGGGTGAAGTCGGGCTCCCCGTCGGCGGTGGTGACCAGCGGGACGACCAGGACGACGGCCTCCGACCCGGCGACCGCCGCCGCGGTGTCGGTGGTGGCCCGCAGCCGGCCCCCGGCCACCACCCGCTTGAGCGCCTCGTCCAGCCCGGCCTCCCGGGGGAAGGGCGGCCGGCCCTGGTTGACGGCCTCGACGACCGGCGGGGCGATGTCGGCGCCGGTCACCCGGTGGCCCATCGCGGCGAACTGGACCGCGAGCGGCAGGCCGAGCTTGCCGAGGCCGACCACGCAGACGTCGAGCGGCGACGCGGCCGGCGGACGGATCTCCAGCGGGTGGATCTCCAACGGGCGCGCCTCCGCCGGGACGGCCTGCGGCGGGCTGCTGTCGGGCGGGTTCATCCCCGTCCCCCTTCCGGTCGGTCGGCGGCCGGGGCGGTCACCGACTCGGCGAGCCGGCGCCAGGCCGGGTAGCGGCGCAGCCGGCGGCGCACCTGGACGGGTACCGCGCCGCGCCAGAGCTGCTGCACCAGCCGGAGCTGCGGTTCCCTGTCGGGCGGCGGCTCCTCCCCGAGCAGGAACAGCTCGTCCGCCAGCCCCACGGCGCCGTCCCGGAACGCCGGGTACCCGGCGTAGCGCCGCCGGCCGTCCGTCACCACCGGCGGACCGCCGTGCTCGGCCTCGTACGCGATGAGCTCGCGCACCGCGTCCACCCGCCCGGCGGCGGCGAGTTCGAGCCGCACCCGGTCCGGCACGGCGAGCCGGTGGTACACCTCGCGGGCGCCGAACTGCCGCACCAGCTCGCCGACCCCGCCGCAGATCTCGCGCTGCAGGTCCTCGTCGAGCCGCAGGAAGTCGTCCTGCAGCAGCTGCGGCACCTCCCAGCCGAAGTGCCGTGCCCTGATCGCGTCCAGCTGGCCGCCCGGGGCGGCCAGCTCCGCCGCCACCCACTGCACCGCCGCGACACCGCGGATCCGGTCCAGCGCGCCGGCCCGCTGGGTGACGTTGCCCCGGTCCTCGCGCAGCACCAGGAAGTAGTAGTCGTAGTCGGCGAGGACGGAGATCCGGCGGGCCCGCAGACAGGCGGCGAGGGTGAACGGCTGGTCGGAGTAGACCTTCAGCTCCTCCTTGCGGGCCAGGTTGTGGCGGCGGACCAGGTCCAGCCGGAACAGCTTGGTGTCGGCGAGCGCCCAGGCCAGCGCGGAGTCCTCGAAACCGACCGAGGCGGCGGTCTCGCCGAAGATGCCCTGCGGCACCAGCCGCCCGTTCACCCCGACCTGCTTGGGGATCAGCACGTCCGACTCCCAGTCGTCGGCGGCGGTCACCATCCGCTCCAGGGCCTCGCCGCCGAGCCAGTCGTCGGCGCCGAGGAAGAGCACGTACCGGCCGCGGGCCAGCGCCAGCCCGCGGTTGGTCGGGGCCGCCGGGCCGCCGGAGTTCGCCTGGTGGACCACCTGGAACAGTCCGGGGTGGCGGGCCGCGTAGTCGTCGAGGACGGCGCCGCCGCCGTCCGTCGAACCGTCGTCGACCGCGACCACCTCCATGCGCGCGTGCCCGATGCTCTGCCGGACCAGCGAGTCCAGGCAGGCGATCAGGTACGGCATGGTGTTGTAGACCGCGATCACCACGGTCACGTCGGGTACGGTCATCGGGCGCTGCCCTCCGGTGCGCGGATCGCCAAGCGTGCGCCGGGCGGGACACGGCCCGCCCGGCGATGCAAGGTCAACTCGGCCGCGCGGCACGGAGTCACGACCGCCACCCGGACTGGTGACGGGAAGGGAACGCACGCACGGACACCGGCACGTACGGTCGACGGCGCGCGCCCCGCCGGGCCTCCGGACGCCCCCCGGACACCCCCGAACGGCCCGCGCGCGCCGACCGGCCCGCGCCCCGACCGGCGCCCGCCCCGACGAACGGGCACCCCCACGGACGGACACCCCGACGAACGGACACCCCCGTGGACGGACGCCCCCGTGGACGGACGCCCGCCCGGCCCTTCTCCCGGACCGGACGGGCACCGCCCCGCGCGCCGGACCGATCAGCCGATCGCGACCTCCGCGTACATCCGGGCGATCACGTCCTCGATGGCCGGCTCGCGCACCGACAGGTCGACCAGCGGGTACCGGTCGGCCACCGCGGCGACGATCGGGGCCGCGCTCTGCTGCGCCGGGAAGGCCAGCCACTGGCGCGGGCCCTCGACCCGGACCACCCGGGCACCGGGCACCTCGATCGGCGGGCGCGCCTCGGCGAGGTCGACCACCAGGGTCCGCTCGCTCTCCCCGGCCGCGTGCAGCCCGTCCAGCCCGCCGTCGTACACCACCCGGCCGTGGTCGATCACCATGACCCGGTCGCAGAGCTGCTCGATGTCGGTGAGGTCGTGCGTGGTGAGCAGCACGGTGGTGCCCCGCTCCCGGTTGACCTCGCGGAGGAACTCGCGGACCTTGCCCTTGCTGACCACGTCCAGGCCGATGGTGGGCTCGTCCAGGTAGAGCACCTGCGGGTCGTGCAGCAGGGCGGCGGCGAGGTCGCCGCGCATCCGCTGGCCGAGTGAGAGCTGCCGGACGGGGGTGTCGAGCAGGGCCCCGAGGTCGAGCAGTTCGACGCAGCGTTCCAGGTTGGTCCGATATCGGTGCTCGGGGATGCGGTAGATCCGGCGGGCGAGCTCGTAGGAGTCGCGCAGCGGGAGGTCCCACCAGAGGGTGGTGCGCTGGCCGAAGACGACGCCGATCCGGCGGGCCAGGGCGACCCGCTCGCGGGCCGGGTCGACGCCGGCGACGCGCAGCCGCCCGGCGGTGGGGACGAGGATGCCGGTGAGCATCTTGATGGTGGTGGACTTGCCGGCGCCGTTGGGGCCGATGTAGCCGACGCACTCGCCGGCCCGGACGGTGAAGCTCAGCCCGTCGACCGCGCGCACCTCGCGCTTCTCCCGCTTGAGCCGGCCGACCTTGGCGCGGACGGTGAAGGTGCGGCGGACGTCGTCGAGTTCGATCAGTGCCATGGGTACTCCTCGGAACGGGGGCGGGGTTCGGCTGCCGTGCGGATCGGTTGCCGCGCGGGATCGGCCGCGGCACGGATCGGTTGCCGCGCGGACCGGCCGCGGCACGCACCGGCTGCCGCGCGGATCAACTGCCGGCGCCGCGGTAGGCGCGCAGGCCCGCGCGCCAGGCGACCCCGGCGGCGGCCAGGCCGACCACGGCGGCCAGCGGCGAGGCGAACTGGAAGGCGGCCGGCAGTCCGAGCGGATCGGGCTTGTCGAGGATCCGCAGCGCGGGCAGCCAGTTGACGAAGGCCAGCGGCACGCCGAAGACGGCACCGGCGACCAGCTCCTTGGCGAAGACGGTCGGCGGGTAGTGCAGCAGGGTGGCGCCGCCGTAGGTGAAGGAGTTCTGCAGCTCCTTGGCCTCGCCCCACCAGAACTGGAGGCTGGCGAAGCCGATGAAGACGGCCGCGAAGATGAGGGTGCCGCAGACCAGCAGGACGGGCACCAGCAGGACGCGGTCCCAGGTCCAGTGGGCGTCCAGCGCGGCCAGTGCCCAGACCAGCACCGCCGCCGCCTGGACCGGCCGGCCGAGCCGGCGCAGCGAGAACCGCTCGGCGCAGAGCTGGGCGAGCGCCGGGGCGGGCCGGACCAGCATGGTGTCCAGCGTGCCGGCGCGGATCCGGTCGCCGAGCGCGTCGATGGAGCCGACGAACAGGTTGGCCATGCCGAGGGCGAAGGTGGAGGTGCCGTAGAGGAACCCGAGCTCGGGCAGGGTCCAGCCGCCGAGCGTGTCGGTGTGGCGGAACATCAGGATCACCACGGCGAAGTCGAGGAAGGTGACCACGACGTTGGCGCCCAGCATCAGGGCGAACGACGCGCGGTAGGACATGATCGCCTTGGTCCACATGGCGGCGGTGAGCCACCAGGAGCGCAGCGCCCACGCCGTCCGGGCGGCCGGGGTGTCGCGGACGACGTCGCCCCAGCCGGCGTCCGGTGGCGTGCCCCGCCGGGTCTCCCGCGTCGCGGGGCCCGGGAGGGGCGTGCTCTGCTCAGCCACCCTGGACCACCACCTTGCGGGTCGCGAGCAGCTGGACCAGCCGACCGGCCGCGAGCAGCACCAGCGCCCAGGCCAGCTGGAACCCGAACGCGCCGAGCAGGCCGGTACCGGTCGAGCGCTCCAGGAAGACGTCGGTCGGCACCTGCACGAGTGCCGCCCAGGGCAGCACCGGGGCGATCTCGCCGAGCACGCCGGGGAAGAGCGCGAGCGGCAGCAGCATCCCGGAGAAGAACATCGCCACCACCAGCATCACCGCGCGCACCCCCTCCGAGTCGTGCAGCCAGAAGCCGGTGAGCGAGACGAGGAACCGCAACCCGAAGCTGACCACGACCGCGAGCAGCACCGAGAGCAGGAAGAACACCCAGGTCAGCGGGGCTTCGGGCATCCGGGTGTGGAACACCAGGGAGCCTGCCAGCAGCGGCGGCACCCCGCGGGCGAGCAGGTGGAAGCCGGCCCGGCCGAGGTCGGTGGCCAGCCACCAGCCCTGGAAGTCCACCGGGCGGTACAGGTCGATGGCGATGTCGCCGCTGCGGAACCGCTCCTGGACGTCGTCCTGGAAGCCGCCGCCCCAGACGGCGACGGTGACCAGCATCGCCTGGCTGACCCAGATGTAGGTGACGGCGGCGCTCTGGTCGTAGCCGCCGAGGCCGGGGCGGGCGTCCCAGAGGGCGAGGAAGGTGTAGGCGAGGATGAAGCCGAAGACGGTGTTGGTGAAGGCCCCGGCCAGGCTGGCGGCCCGGTAGGTGGAGAAGCGGCGGAACGCGCCGCGGGCGACGGCCGCGTAGAGGCGCAGCACGCCACCCGCTTGGGTGTCGGCGGGATCGGGCGGATGGGTGGCGCGTGGCGCCACGGGAACGGCCTTCTGCATATTGTCTCCTTGTCGACAAATCAGGGCACAGGGAGGCCCCGAACCGCAGAAGCGCACGCCGGACCGGCCCCGGCCCGTCCTCCCCCGGGGGTCCGGGGCCAGGTGGGCGGAGCTCGACCGAGCCGAGGTCCGAATCAGGTGCGCTATATGGTTTGCACCTTTCACCGTACCGCCGTGAAGCACCCTTCGCACCCGGTTATTCAGGCGCCCGTCCGACGGCCGATCAACACCTGATCGCCGATCAAATAGCACATAATCGCGGCATGACCCTGAGCACCCGCCGCCAGGCCAGACGGGCCGCCCGCCGCGAGGCCCGCCGCGCCCTTCCGATCTGGCGGCGGCTCCTGCCCACCTGGCGGGTCACCCTCGGCGCCCTCACCGCCGTCCTGCTGCTCGCCGTCGGCGCCTTCGCCGTGCTCTACGTCATCGTCCCCGTGCCCGACCCCAACGCCCACGCCGTCGCCCAGAGCAACATCTACCTCTACGCCGACGGCGTCACCGAGATCGGCCGCACCGGAGCCGTCAACCGCACCGACGTGACGATCGAACAGATCCCCGTCGCCACCCGCCACGCCGTCGTCTCCGCCGAGGACCGCACCTTCTACCAGAACCGCGGCATCGACCTGAAGGGCATGGTCCGGGCCGGCTGGAACACCCTCACCGGCAAGGGCATGCAGGGCGGCTCCACCATCACCCAGCAGTACGTCAAGAACTACTACCTCACCCAGACCCAGACCATCGAACGCAAGGGCCGCGAACTCTTCATCGCCCTCAAGGTCGACCAGCAGCGCGGCAAGGACGAGATCCTCACCGGCTACCTCAACACCAGCTACTTCGGCCGCGGCGCCTACGGCATCCAGAGCGCCGCCCGCGCCTACTACGGCGTCGACGTCTCCCAGCTCACCCTCCCCCAGAGCGCCTACCTCGCCGCCCTGCTCCAGGCCCCCAGCGCCTACGACGTCAAGACCGCCACCCCCGCCAACCGCGAGAAGGCCGTCGCCCGCTGGCACTACACCCTCGACGGCATGGTCCAGCTCGGCTTCCTCACCGCCGTCGACCGCGCCGCCATCACCTTCCCCGACCCGGTCGAACCCCAGCCCACCAGCGGACTCCGCGGCCAGGCCGGCTACCTCGTCGGCGTCGCCGACGACTACCTGCTCTCCAACGGCATCATCGACACCGCCACCCTCAAGGCCGGCGGCTGGCGCATCACCACCACCTTCGAGCAGGACAAGCAGGACGCCTTCGCGCGCGCCGTCCGGGAACAGCTCACCGACGAACTCGACCCCGCCGCCCGGCCCGACACCGACACCGACGTCCGGGTCGCCGGCGCCTCCGTCGACCCCGCGACCGGCCGCGTCGTCGCCGTCCACGGCGGACCCGACTACGCCAAACAGCCCTACAACGACGCGCTGCGCCAGGACAACCAGATCGGCTCCACCTTCAAGCCCATCGACCTCGCCGCCGGCCTCACCTCCGGACGCAGCAGCAGCGACGGCCTCCCCATCACCACCGAGACCCGCTACGACGGCACCAGCGAACGCCCCGTCACCGACGGCCCCACCCCGTACGCGCCGCCCAACGAGGACGACGTCGACTACGGCTCCATCACCCTGCGCCACGCCATGGCCAAGTCCGTCAACTCGGTGTACGCGCAGGAAGGCGTCGACGCCGGACTCGCCCACGTCCGGGAGACCGCCATCCGGCTCGGCATCCCCGACGACGTCCCCGGCCTGGACCCCGCCAACACCTCGATGACCCTCGGCACCGCCACCCCCAGCGCCCTCGACCTCGCCGGCGTCTACGCCGCCCTCGCCAACCACGGCGAGGCGTACACCCCCTGGTCGGTGAGCGCCCTCGAACGCGTCAACGCCGGCTCCGGCTCCGTCGACGTCCCCAAGATGCCCGCGCACACCCCCAGCACCGCACTCGACCGCGGCACCGCCGACGCCGTCACCGACGTCCTGCGCGAGGTCGTCAGCTCCCGGGGCACCGGCGCCGCCGCCCTCGGCCTCGGCCGGCCCGCCGCCGGCAAGACCGGCACCACCGACTCCAACCTCTCCGCCTGGTTCGCCGGCTACACCCCCGAACTCGCCACCACCGTCGGCCTCTTCCGGGAGAACCCGAAGACCCACGCCAAGGAGCCGCTGGCCGGCACCGCCGGCTACACCCGGATCAACGGCGGTGCCTTCCCCACCGAGATCTGGACCGCCTACATGAGCGAGGTCCTGGAGGGCACCGTCGTCCAGTCCTTCGACCTCCAGCCCTCCGACGGCAACGCCGGGTCCGCCGGCGGACCGACCGACAGCACCGGCGGCACCGCCGACCCGACCGCCTCCGCCACGACGTCCCCCTCCGCCGACCCCACCCCCGACAGGACCGACGACGCCGACGACACCGGAAGCACGGGCGGCAGCGGAAGCAGCGGAGGCTCCGGCAACACCCAGCCCACCGCCCCCTGGCAGCCCACCCCCAGCACCCCGAAGCGGCCGACCGCCACCACCCGGCCCACCGAGGAGACCCAGCAGCCCACCGTCGACCCGCCGCAGCCCACCCTCGTCACCCCGACCGCCGAGGAACCCGAGCCGCCGCAGCCCACCCCCACCGCCCCGCCCACCTCGGACCGGCCCACCGAGCAGCCCAAGCCGAGCAGCCCGCCCACCCAGGGCCCGGCCACGACCGTTCCGCCGCCACCCGCCACCGGACGGCCCCCCGCCGCCACCGACCAGCCCGCCACGCCGCCGCCCGCCTCCCGACCCCCGGCCTGACGGGCCCCGGGCCGCGCCGTACCCGGCCGTACCGAGCCGCACTGCCCGCTCAGGGCACCGGCTCGGCCCGGACCGCCCGCCCAGGCCACCCGGGCGGGCCGCCCGCTCAGGCCACCAGCTCGCGCTCCAACGGCGTCCGGAACCGCGGCGTCACCCGCACACCCCCCAGCCAGCCCGCCAAGCGCTCCGCCTCCACCCCGATCGCCGCCTCCGCCTCCGCCCCGACGTCCGCGAACAACCGCCACACCACCTCGCCACCGGCCCGCTGCGCCCAGCCGCCGACCACCCGGCCGCCCCACCAGACCGTCGGCCCCGCGTTCCCCGCCCGGTCGAACAGCGCCGGCACGTCCTCCGGACGCAGGTACCAGTCCCGCCCCCGCCAGCCCATCACCGTCGGGTCCAGCCCCGGCAGCAGCGCCGCCCACGGCCCCGGCTCCTCCACCGGCCCGGCGTCCCCCGGCAGCACCAGCCCCACCGCGCCGCCCGCCAGCCCCACCTCCTGCGCACCGACGTCGGCCAGCGCCTTCCGGACGTCACCCAGGGTCCAGCCCGTCCACCACTTCACGTCCTCGACGGTGCCCGGCCCGTACGCCGCCAGCCAGCGCCGCACCACCTCCGCCTTCGCCTCCCGCACCGGCACCTCCGGCCACGGCTCCACCGGCGCCCACGGGTAGCTGCTGCTCAGCCAGGACCCGCGCGGCCGGCAGCGGCGCACCCGCCCGTCCGAGGCCATCAGCCGCAGCAACCGGCTCCCCACGCTCTGCTTCGCCTCGTAGGCCTTCCCCGCCGCCATCAGCATCGTCTCGCGGAGGGCCGGGACGTCCTCGCCCAGCTCGCCGGTGGTCGCCTCGCCGCGCTCCGCCAGCGCGGCCAGCACCGCGCGCTCCGCGTCGGCCAGCCGCGCCTCGTCCCACCCCTCGGCGAACGCGCCCAGGTGCTTCAGCAGCGTCGACCGCTCCTTCACCGCGATGGCCCGCGCCGCCGCCGCGCTCACGTACGGGGCGAACTCCTCCGTCACCGCGAACATCGTCCGCCGCATCGACAGCAGCTTCACCAGCGAGACGGACTCGTACAGCGCCCGCTCCACCTCCGCCGCCGAGGGCTCGCGCAGCCGCGCGCACGCCGACAGGTACACCGTCGCCGCGTCGGTGGCGTGCAGCCCGACCAGCGCGTCGGCGACCTCCTCCACCCGCGCCGCCCGCCCGGCGGGCGCCAGCAGGTGCCGCCGGCCCAGCCGGGCCCGGCGCTGATCGTCGTCGACCACCGGTCGCGGAACCACTCCACTGCTCACCATGGCCGGATCCTAGGACCCGCCACCGACAGCCGCGCGGCACCCGGCCCGCTCAGCCGCCGGGCGACAGGATGAACAGCGGGAACACCCGCCGCTGCGGCACGTCGCCCATCTCGGCCAGGGCCGCCCGGATCTCCCGCAGGTGGTCGGTGGTCAGCTGGAGCGGGACCTCGTCCGGCTGGTAGGTGTAGCGGATCGGGTAGTCCTGCCCCGGCTCCCGGCTCATCTCGATGTGGCAGCCGAGCACGTGGGTGACCGTCCGGCTGTCGCAGAAGTCGACCAGGCGCCCGATCGAGCGCGTGAACTCCCGCCAGTCCTGGATGTAGAGCCGGCCCGGGTAGACCGTGTCGCCGGTCAGCAGGAACCCGGTCCACGGGTCGAAGAAGGTGACCGCCGCCTCGTGGTGGCCCGGCGTGGCCAGGCACTCCAGCGCCCGGCCCCCGAGGTCGACCCGCACCACGGCGTCGGCGTCCTCGTCGAACCCGAAGTACGCCCAGGCGGTGGCCCGGTCCGCGGGCACCAGGGTGGTGCCGGGGCGGTCGGCGAACTGGCCGTCGCCCGCGACGTGGTCGCCGTGCGCGTGGGTGTGCAGCACCAGCAGCTCGTACCCGTCCCGGGGGTTCCGCTCCAGCCAGGACCCGACGAGCCCGTCGACCGTCCCGCGCAGCGGGAAGAACTCGGCCGACCCGGTGGCCCCGGTGTCGATCAGCACCGCCCGCTCGTTGCCGAACAGCAGGAACAGGAACGGCGCCTCGTAGTCGACGGCCATGTTCTGCCGCAGCACGTAGGTGTGCTCGTCGTACTCGTGGACCTGGATGTCCGGGTCGGTGTTGTGCTTGGCCGACACCGACCCGTGGATCCACCGGACGTCCAGCCCGCGGGTCCGCGGCGCCGTTCCGGCGAAGTCGATCAGGGAGGTTCGCGTACCCATGGCGTCTCCTCGGGTGCGTCGTCCCGGAGGGCCGGGCACGGCGCACGTCTCGTCCGGGGCAGGCCCGTCCGCACCCCCGCCGGTGACGCTACCACCGGGTCGGGCGAGCCGGCCGGGCCCCGCGGAACCGGCGGAACGCCGACGGGCCGCCGCGCCCACGGCACGGCGGCCCGCCCCGGAACCCGCCCGGCGGCTACAGGTACAGCCCCGTCGACCCCTCGGTGTCGCCGAACCGCATCGCGGCCACCGCGTGCAGGTCGCGCTCGCGCAGCAGCACGTAGGTCGCGCCGCGCACCTCGACCTCCAGCTTGTCCTCCGGGTCGTACAGCACCCGGTCGCCCGGCTCCACCGAGCGCACGGACTGGCCGACGGCGACGGCCTCGGCCCAGGCGCAGCGCTTGGACAGCTCGGCGGTGGCCGGGATCAGGATGCCGCCGGTCGAGCGCCGCTCGCCCTCACCGATCTCGGTCTTCACCAGCACGCGGTCGTGCAGCATCTTGATCGGCAGCTTCTCGCCCAGCCGGTCGTGACGCGGCAGGTCGCTCTCGGCGGAACGGGACTGCAGGGTCGGTTCGTCGTTCGTACTCACGACCCCGAAGGTACCGCTCCCGGACGCGCCGTGTGACGCCAGCCCGGCATGCGGGAGGCCGGGCACACCCGTACCCGGCCCTCGGCGATCGGTCCTGCCCGGCGCGTTCAGCCCTTGCGGCGCTTGCGGGCCGAGGCGACCAGCAGCACCAGGCCGACGCCGACCAGCGCGGCCGGGACGATCCGCTCCTTGCGCGGCTGCCCCTTCTCGTCCACGAACTGCGCCCGGGCCTGCTCGACCAGGCCGCTGGCGGCCACGTACACCCGGCCGGCCTTCTCCTCGACCGTGGCCACGGCCTTCGCCTTGACCTGGGCGGAGATGGTGGTCGGGTGGACCCGCATGGCGAGCTCGTCCAGGGTCTCCGCCAGCTGGTTGCGGGTCCGGGAGATGTCCGCCTCGATCTGGGCGGTCGTCCGCGCCGCCTTGTCCGTCGTGCTCGCCTCGCCCACTCGGGCCACCCCATTCACTGATGTTGTCCTGTACGACTGACCCAGTGTGTCAGCTGGCGAGCGGCCCCGCGCGGCCCCACCCACCATCGGGGGTAAGTTGGCCGTGGTACGACCGCCCGTCCAGCACCAGGAGAAATCCCGTGAGTGAGCGTCTCCAGCCCGGCGACACCGCGCCCGCCTTCACCCTGCCCGACGCCGACGGCAACGAGGTGTCCCTGGCCGGCCACCTCGGCCGCAAGGTGATCGTCTACTTCTACCCGGCCGCGCTCACCCCCGGCTGCACCAAGCAGGCCTGCGACTTCACCGACAACCTGGAGGTCTTCGCCGGCGCCGGGTACGACGTCATCGGCATCTCCCCGGACAAGCCGGAGAAGCTCGGCAAGTTCCGCGAGGCCGAGGACCTCAAGGTCACCCTGCTCTCCGACCCGGAGAAGAAGGTGCTGGAGGCCTACGGCGCGTTCGGCGAGAAGAAGCTGTACGGCAAGACCGTGACCGGCGTGATCCGCTCCACCGTGATCGTGGACGAGCAGGGCAAGGTCGAGCACGCGCTGTACAACGTCAAGGCGACCGGCCACGTGGCCAAGCTGCTGCGCGACCTCAAGGTCGAGGCTGCCTGAGCCCGGCCGCACGCCGCACCGGGGCGCGGCGGGGTGTCACTTCGTCACCGCCGCGTCCCGGTGCTGTCCGCACTCCGCGAGAGCCCTGTCGGCGGTGCGCGGCAGGCCCTAGCCTGCTGAGCACCCGGGCCGGCAGCCCGGTCCCCGCCTCACCTCGCCTCAGGAGTGACCCGCCGTGCAGAGCGCCAGATCCGGTTCCGCCACCCGTCTCGCCGTCGTCGCGGCGGTGGCCGCCGCCCTCGCGCTGAGCGCGTGCGGGCCCGAGAACGACGACAGTGCCATGCCGCCGCCGCTCACCAAGCCCGCCACCGAGCCGGTGTCCGACCCGTCGGCCGGGCCGGCCGGGACCGCCACCGCACCCTCCTCCCCCGCCGCCGCAGCTTCCTCCTCCGCCCCCGCCGCCACGGCCTCCGCCTCCGCCTCTGCGAAGCCGTCCGGCCCGGGCGGCAGGCGCCAGGTCGTCGAGGCGCGGACGGCCGGCGGGCTCGCCAAGACCATCGGCCGGGACGCCGTCTCCGACGTCGTCGTCGACCCGGGCGAGATGCGCGCCGACATGCACCTGGTGGTCTCGAACTTCGACCGCCCCGGCCAGACCTCCGGCCGCCGGATCCTGCTGATCGCCGTCGACAACGTCCCCGAGGACCCGGCCAAGCGCCGCGAGCACCTGTGGCGCGGCCTGATCGACCACGCCCTCGGCAACGGCTCCACCGGCACCCCGACCACCGCCGTCCCGTACCCGTCCGGCCCGCTCGGCGGCTCGCTGGAGTGCCTGCAGCTGCCGGAGGCGCCCACCACCGACGTCGTCTGCGGCTGGTCCGACGCCTCCACGGCCGGTGTGGCGCTGTTCCCGCGCACCACCCCGGCCGAGGCCGCGGGACTGTTCGCGAAGATGCGCGGCGACATCGAGAAGTAGCACCCGCCACCGCTGCTCCGTTCCCGGGAACGGAGCAGCGGTGGCGGCGCACCCCCCGACCGGGTGCACCGCCACCGCCGTCTCTCACCTCAGGAGACCGCTGTCATCAGCAGGCCCCGAGGTCGCTCCAGACACCCCACGCGCCGCTGGCCGCGGGGTCGTCGCCCTTGGTCCACCACTTGTTCTGGTAGTAGTGGCCCTTCCACGACACCTTGGTGGGCGTCGCGTAGGTGGTGGCCGCGTCCCAGCTCGGCGCACCGGCGCAGGTGCCGGTGGTCGGGGTCACGGTCGGCGTCACGGTCGGCGTGACAGTGGGCGTGACGGTCGGCGTCACCGTGGGGGTCACGGTCGGGGTGACCGTCGGCGTCACGGTGGGCGTCACGGTCGGGGTCGGCGTGCCGCCGTCCACCGCGCCGCGGGTCAGGTCGCCCTTGAGGCCGTACAGCGTGCCGCCCACGTTGACCGTCCAGTTGGACGGGGTGGAGACCGGCAGGTAGTAGGTGAAGTCCATGTCGATCGACGCGCCCGGCGCCAGCGACTGCCAGCCCGGCAGCTTGACCGACACGCGGTTGTAGGTGCCCTTGAGGCCGCCCACGTTGCCCGGACCGGTGTGGTCCTGCTTGATGACCGTCAGGCCGAAGCCGGACTGGTCCTTGGCGTTGCCCGGGGCCGAGTTGCTGTAGTCGAACTGGAACTCGGTGCCGCCCGGCAGGGTCTGCGTCGAGTTGTTGACGATGTGGATCTTCGGGTTGATCGGGTAGTTCGAGTCACCCAGCGCGAAGTTGGTGAACGACACGTCGATCGGCAGGGTCTGCTGCGGCAGCGCCGTCGTCGAGCGGATCGCGCCGTACGCCGAGGCCGCCTTGAACTTGTCGTACATCAGCGAGGTCAGCGTGTTGCCCGGGACGTACTGGCCCTTGCCGCCGTTGGCGGCCGCGTCCCACTTGTAGTCGCCGGCCAGCTCCCAGATCATCGCGCCGCCGGCGCCCTGGTTGACGATGTAGTCGGCCTTCGCGCCCACCGACTGCTCGTCCTCGGTGGAGAGGAACACCTTCTTGGCGTCGTTCCACAGCCACGGCGCCACCAGGGCGGAGCTGTAGTTGCGGGCGTAGGTGCCCTGCAGCGCGGTGTCCTTCACGCCGTACTTGGAGAGGTAGTCGGGCAGGATGCCCTTCTCCAGGTTCTTGGCGTGCCACATCGGGTTCGACCCGGCCGGGGACTCCTTGCCCGCGTCGTCCTTGTCGTTCCAGATGTTGTCGATGCCGACCGCGCCGTCACCGCACGCGGTCAGGCCGGAGCCGACCGGGCAGGTGGTCGCCGAGGCGGTGCCCCAGAGGCCGTTGGTGCCGCCGACCACGTTCTTGAAACCGCGGGTGTAGTACGGCAGGCCGACGTTGATCCGGCCGCCCGGCATCGCGCCGCGGAAGTAGTGGTACGACCAGTCGGTGTTCAGGTAGCCGATGCCGCCGTACTGACCGGTGCCGTAGACGTTGGCCGCCGCCAGCTCGCCGTCCTTGCCGTCGTCGAACAGCGAGGCGTTCGGGCCGACGTACTTGTTCCAGGCGCCGTGCAGGTCGTACGACATGATGTTGACGTAGTCCAGGTACTGCGCGATCTGGAACGTCTCCATACCGCGCAGCAGGTAGCCGGACGACGGGGCCGCGACCGAGAGCAGGTAGTGCTTGCCGTCGGCGGCGCCGGCCCGGTCCAGCTTCTCGCGGAGCGTCTTCATCAGGGCGGCGTAGCCCTTGGCCAGCGAACCGCGCTTGCTGTTGGCGAGCTGCCAGTCCAGCGGGTTGCCCGCGTCCTTCATCGAGGTCGGGTACTCGTAGTCGATGTCGACGCCGTTGAAGCCGTACTTCTTGATGAAGTCGACGGACGAGTTGGCGAAGGCGTCGATGCCCGCCTGGTTGACGCTGCCGTCCGGGTTGACGGTCATCGAGTAGAAGCCGCCGGAGTTGACGCGCTTGCCGTCGTCGCCGAAGTACCCGCCGGTCTCGGTCCAACCGCCCACCGAGATCATGGTCTTGACGTTCGGGTACTGCTTCTTGTACTTGGTCAGCAGGTTGAAGTGACCCTTGTACGGCAGCGACGGGTCCAGCTCCGCGCCGGGCACGCCGGGGAAGGAGATCCCGGTGGCCTCGTTCTTGTCGTTGTCCGTGCCGACCGACAGCTTGTTGTCGGAACCGACGTGGCCGAAGGCGTAGTTGAGGTGGGTGACCTTGTCCCAGGGGATGTCGCTCACCAGGTACGGCGGGGTGCCGTCCTTGCCGGTGCGCCAACCGGTGAAGTAGCCGATGATGCGGCGCTGGTGATCGGCGCCCATCTTCTCGCGGCCACTGGTGTCGTAGACGTTGCAGTAGGGGACGTCGACGCCGGGGGTGGCGTACATGCCGTCCGGGCGACAGGCCGCGTTGTCGACGGTGGCGGACGCTTGCGAGGGCGCCGCGCCCAGCGTCGCCACCAGCAGGCCCGCCATCGCGGCTGCCGCCAGCGAGGCCAGGCCGGCGCGGGCCGCCGGGCTCGTGGAACGGTGAGCAGCGGTGGGACGCCGCTCCGCCGTGGATCGCTTCAACACTCGGTCCTCCGGGCAGAGTGTCGGCGCGTGCCTGTGGGGGAGCACGCACAGTGGGGGAAAGCAGATTGGCGCTGAAGCTATGTGGTCTGAACCACATAGGTCAATAGGTCTGTACCAATTGGTAATCAATTCCCCAACATCGCCGGTCGAACGGCCGATTGTCGACGGTCAGCCGGAGCCGACTCGCCCACACCGACAACCACGCCCCGGCCGCACTCCCGGCCGCACCCCCGGCCACACCCCGGCCGCCGTCCCGACCGCTCTCCCGGTCACTCCTCCGCATGCCGACGACTGTGCCGGGCCACCCGCACCCGCGTCCCGCAGGACGTCGAACACCACGCCCGACGCGCGTGCTGCTGCAGGAAGAAGAGGATGCAGCCCGGCGCCGGACACGCCTTCACCGACCCCCGCCGCTCCCCCGTCAGCAACTCCACCGCCGCCTGGGCCACCCGCGCCAGCAGCACCCTCCCCCGCTCCCCCGCCAGGCTCCGCGGCACCGCCCGCCCCACCGCCCCCGGCGGCAACTCCGCCCACCCCGGCGCCGCCCGCAACGCCTCGTTCACCACCGAGACGTCCGCCTCCGCCGCCGGCTCGCCCGCCACCACCGCGGTCAGCACCGCGCGCAGCGCCCGCCGCAGCTCCCGGAACGCCGCCAGCTCCGCCGGCCCCAGCTCCCCGGCCGGCGCGCTCGCCGGATCCAGCCCGTCCGCGTGCCGATCCACCCAGGCCACCAGGTCGGCGGGCTCCACCAGCACGTCCACCAGGTGACCGCGCAGGCCGCCCCGGATGAAGGTGCTGTTCACCAGGTCCAGCGCCAGGTGCTCGCCGTCGACCGGCATCCCGTCGACCGCACCGCGCTCCGCCACATCCCTGCCCATACCCATACCTAACGGTAACGCGACTTGCCATCCGCTAGCCAAACCCAGCAAACTAACGCTACTTGGATCCACTTACCGTTAGGACGTCGTCGCCATGCCCCTCTCCAGCCAGGCACCCGCCCGCCCCGCCGTCACCGCCGTCCTCGCCTCCACCGCCACCGCCGTCACCGCCCTGCTCCTCCTCGTCGCCCTGGGCACCCTCACCCGCCAACCCCTGCTCATCCCACCCCTCGCCGCCTCCATGGCCCTCATCGCCGGCGCCCCCGACCTCCCCCTCGCCCAACCCCGCAGCGTCATCGGCGGCCAACTCCTCTCCGCCCTCACCGGCTACGCCGTCCTCGCCGTCACCACCCCCGCCTACTGGTCCGCCGCCGTCGCCGGCGGCCTCGCCCTCGGCGTCATGGCCCTCGCCCGCACCCCGCACTCCCCCGCCGCCGCGACCGCCGTCATCGTCACCCTCACCTCCCCCGACCCCCGCCACTTCCTCCCCCTCCTCGCCCTCGCCGCCACCCTCCTCACCCTCACCGGCCTCGCCGCCGCCCGCCTCCGCAACCGCCGCTACCCGACGTACTGGTGGTGAGGCCGTAACCCGACCGGGCCCACACTCGTTCGCACACCAGGGGGACGGGCGCACACCAGCCCGAAGGGGGACGACCATGCCGGTCACCAAGTACACCCGCGAACTCCTCACCGCCGCCGCGGCGAGCGCCGCCTCGCTGGACGAGATGCTGATCGCACTCGGGAGGGAACCGAACAAGGACCGCCGGAAGTACCTGCGCCGCAAGCTGACCGAGTTCGCCGTCGACACCACGCACTTCCGGCCGACCGGCAGCATCTACACCCGCGAGCTGCTCGAAGAGGCCGTGGCCGTCTCGCAGAGCGTCGCCGGAGTGGTGCGGCACCTGCACCTGCGTCAGGCCGGCGGCACCCAGGCCCACATCGGACGCCGCATCAAGGCGCTCGGCATCGACACCTCGCACTTCACCGGGCAGGCCCACTGCCGGGGCAAGCGGCTCCCCGGCAGGATCCCTCCCGAGCGGCTCCTCGTCCAGCGCCCGGAGGACGCCAAGCGGCTGCCCGGCTCGCGGATCCGCCGCGCCCTGGCGGAACTCGGCCGGCCGGAGTCGTGTGAGGGCTGCGGCATCGGGCCGCGCTGGCAGGGGCGTCCGCTGACCCTCGAAGTCGACCACGTCAACGGCGACTGGTCGGACAACCGGCCGACCAACCTCCGGCTGCTCTGCCCGAACTGCCATGCCGTCACCGACACCTACTGCGGCCGCAACAAGCGCGGGCGGGCGAAGCCCGCCACGGACGGCGCCACCGGGTGAAATGACGGTGTCCACGCTCCGGGCTACCCCCTAGACTGGGGGCCATGCGGCCTTGGCGTAACCGGCAGCCGCGCGGGTTTTAGGTGCCCGTGGGAGAAATCCCGTGAGGGTTCGAGTCCCTCAGGCCGCACTAGCCTTGGAAACGAAGGCCCGCTCCGGAGACTTTCCCGGAGCGGGCCTTCGCTGTCGGCTCATCACGAGGTCAGCCCAGCAGCTCCCGGACGACCGGGGCGAGGGCGCGGAAGGCCTGGCCGCGGTGGCTGATGGCGTTCTTCTCCGCCGCCGCCAGCTCGGCGCAGGTGCGGGTCTCGCCGAGGGGCTGGAGGATCGGGTCGTAGCCGAAGCCCCCGTCACCGGACGGGGTGGTGCGGAGGGTGCCGAGGAGGCGGCCCTCGACGACGCGCTCGGTGCCGTCGGGGAGGGCGAGGGCGGCGGCGCAGAAGAAGTGGGCGCCGCGGTGGGCGTCGTCGATGTCGGAGAGCTGGGCGAGGAGCAGGTCCAGGTTGGCGCGGTCGTCGCCGTGCTTGCCGGCCCAGCGGGCGGAGAAGATGCCGGGGGCGCCGTTGAGGACGTCGACGCAGAGGCCGGAGTCGTCGGCGACGGCGGGCAGGCCGGTGGCGCGCGCCAGCGTGTGGGCCTTGAGGAGGGCGTTCTCGGCGAAGGTCACGCCGGTCTCGCGGACGTCGGGGATCTCCGGGTAGGCGTCGGCGCCGACCAGTTCGACGTCCAGGCCGGCGCTGCCGAGGATGTCGCGCAGCTCCACGACCTTGTTCTGGTTACGGGTGGCGAGGATGAGTCGAGTGGTCATGAAACCACCCTAACCGGGCGCCCGATCCCGCCCGGACGCGCCTGCCCGAGGCCCCTGCCCGACGCTCCCGTCCGACGCCCCTGCCGGACGCCCCTGCCGGACGCCCCGCCGGAGACGCACTTGCCCGGCGCTCCCGCCGGGCAGCCGACCGGGCGTCAGCCGGTGCAGACCTTGGTGAGGTTGGAGGCGGCGTCGCCGAGCGGCTTGAGGTCCGGCACCTGCTTGTTGTTGACGGCCTGCTGGACCTTGTCGACCTGGGTGGAGAGGTCGGTGATGGCCTGGGCGACGTCGGTGTCCTTGGAGTTCTTGCCGAGCTGGTCGAGGTCGTTCTTGAGCTTCTGCAGCGCCTGCCCGGCGGCGGCCGCGTCGTTGCTGGCGTTGCTGTACGCGTTGGTGACCTCGGTGATGTCCCCGGTGATCTTGACCGCCGTGTTGCCGCAGTCGAGCGCCTTCTGCGCGGCCGAGCAACTGACGGCGCTGAGCGGGAGGATGGCGATCAGGCCGGCCACGGCGAGCATGGTCGGGCGGGCGATGCTCTGGGGCATCCGGTCCTCCTCGGTGCGCGGGTTTCCGGAAGGGAAGGACGCGCGCTGAGGGGTGCACGGTTCCCGCAACCGGGTGCTGCGGGAACCGTACGGGCTCCGGCCCCGGCCTGTACAGCGGCCGAGGCCGGAGCCCGGGGGTTTTCGGAAACCGAAGCGGAACCGAGACCTCAGCCTTCGAGGGAGCCGAGGGCCTTGCGCTGGATCTCGTCGAGTTCGGCGCAGCCGAGGGTGCCGAGGTCGAGGAGCCGGTCGAGCAGTGCGCGGTCGAACGGGGCGCCTTCGGCGGTGCCCTGGACCTCGACGAAGCGGCCGTCGGCGGTGCAGACGATGTTCATGTCGGTCTCGGCCCGGACGTCCTCCTCGTACTGGAGGTCGAGCATCGGGACGCCGTCGATGATGCCGACGCTGACGGCGCTGACGCCGCCGGTGATCGGCTGGCCCTTGGCGCGGAGGATCTTCTTGTCACGGGCCCAGGCGACGGCGTCGACGAGGGCGACGTAGGCGCCGGTGATCGCGGCGGTGCGGGTGCCGCCGTCGGCCTGGAGGACGTCGCAGTCGAGGACGATGGTGTTCTCGGCGAGGGCGCGGTGGTCGACGACGGCGCGCAGCGAGCGGCCGATGAGCCGGCTGATCTCGTGGGTGCGTCCGCCGAGGCGGCCCTTGACGGACTCGCGGTCGCCGCGGGTGTTGGTGGCGCGCGGGAGCATGGAGTACTCGGCGGTGACCCAGCCTTCGCCGCTGCCCTTGCGCCAGCGCGGGACGCCTTCGGTGACGCTGGCGGTGCACAGCACCTTGGTGTCGCCGTAGGAGATGAGGACGGAGCCTTCGGCGTGCTTGCTCCAGCCCCGTTCGATGGTGACGGGGCGGAGCTGGTCGGGGGTGCGGCCGTCGATGCGTGACATAGGCACCGAGCGTAGCCGGTTTCGGCGGGTGGTCCGGGTACGCCCCGTGGAGTCCCGGTCGTGCCCGGAGGACCCGCCGCGGTGCTCCGGACGCGGGCCCGCAGGCCTGCGGACCACGGGGACGGAGGTGGGAACGGAGGCGGGGGCGAGCGGGTCCGGACGCGCCTCGGCCCGCCGGCCACGGGGGCGGGCGGGCCGAGGTGCGGTGAGCCTGGGTGGGCTCAGCTCACATCATGTCCTCGATGTCGGCGGCGATCGGGTCGGCGTCGGTGCCGATGACGACCTGGATCGCGGTGCCCATCTTGACGACGCCGTGGGCGCCGGCGGCCTTCAGCGCGGCCTCGTCGACGAGGGAGGCGTCCTTGACCTCGGTGCGCAGGCGGGTGATGCAGCCCTCGACCTCTTCGATGTTGTCGATGCCGCCGAGACCGGCGACGATCTTCTCAGCCTTGCTGGCCATTGCTTTCTCCCTCTGTCTCGGCCCGTCGGCTGCTCTGCCGGGTGCCGTCCTGCGCTGTGCTGCCGACCCCGGCGGGTGGCCGGGGCGGTGGGTCGCGGCCGGTGCTGACGCGAGGTCAGCCGACGGTCGTGCCGCATCGTGCTGCCTGGCAGCGCGACCAGCATGACCCGATCCGGGCCGGTTTGCCACGTTAGTCCACTTTTGGCCCATTCCGGCGCGCATGCCCCGGAACGCCGTTCGAGGATGACGATCAGCGGGGCTCGCGCTCCCGGTGCTCGCGGCCTGCGTCCCAAAGTGGTCTACACCAATATATGTGTACTCCGATGAACGCAGGAAGCACCCCGGGTGTTCCTGACCCCCGCCCGATGGTCCCCGCGGGGGCCCGCGGCCGGCAACTGCTCCCGGAGGGCGAAGGATGAGTTCGGCAGGCGCCACAGCCCCGCAGTCCACGTGGTGGCACACCTTCTACGGCGGCCTCCAGAAGATGGGCCGCTCGCTCCAGCTGCCGGTCGCCGTGCTCCCGGCCGCCGGCATCCTCAACCGGCTCGGCCAGCCCGACGTGTTCGGCAAGGACGGCCTCGGCTGGGACGACGTCGCCAAGGTCTTCGCGGCGGCGGGCGGCGCACTGCTGGACTCCTCGCTCGGCCTGCCCATGCTGTTCTGCATCGGCGTCGCGATCGGCATGGCGAAGAAGGCGGACGGTTCGACCGCGCTCGCGGCCGTGGTGGGCTTCCTCGTCTTCTACCAGGTGCTGCACGCCTTCCCGGAGGACTGCAAGCTTCCGACGGTCCTGATCGGCAGCCAGTGCGTGGACTTCACCTCGGCCAAGGCCGCCGCCGCGACGTACCAGAACCCCGGCGTGCTGGGCGGCATCGTGATCGGCCTGCTGTCGGCCTGGCTGTGGGTCCGCTTCCACCGCACCAGGCTGGTCGACTGGCTGGGATTCTTCAACGGGCGCCGCCTGGTCCCGATGATCACCGCCCTGGTGGGCATGGTCGTCGCCGTCCTGGCGGTCTGGGTCTGGCCGCCGATCGGCCGGGCGTTCAACGACTTCAGCCAGACCCTCGCCGACCTGGACGCGTGGGGCGCCGGCATCTTCGGCGTGGCCAACCGCGCCCTGCTGCTGATCGGCATGCACCAGCTGCTGAACACCTTCGTCTGGTTCCAGTTCGGCGACTTCACGAAACCGGACGGCGCCGTCGTCCACGGCGACATCCCGCGCTTCCTGGCCGGCGACCCGACGGCGGGCCAGTTCACCTCCGGATTCTTCCCCATCATGATGTTCGCGCTGCCGGCCGCCGCCCTGGCGATCGCGCACGCGGCCAAGCCGCACCGGCGCAAGGAGATCTACGGCCTGATGCTCTCGGTCGGCCTGACCTCCTTCGTCACCGGTGTCACCGAACCGATCGAGTACTCCTTCGCCTACGTCGCCCCGGCGCTGTACGCGGTGCACGCCCTGCTGACCGGTGCGTCGATGGCGGTCACCTGGGCGCTCGGGGTGCACGACGGGTTCAGCTTCTCGGCCGGCCTGATCGACTACGTGATCAACTGGGGCCTGGCCACCAAGCCCTGGATGATCATCCCGATCGGGCTCTGCTTCGCCGTCGTGTACTACGCGCTGTTCCGATTCATCATCGTGAAATTCAACATGAAAACGCCCGGACGCGAGGACGAGGACGAGGTCGAGGACGTGACCAAGGCATAAACCAAGCGTCATCACGGACCATCCGATAAAGCCCCCGGAGCACCGGCCGGGGGCTTTCGGTATATCCCGGCCGGGCCTTTGGTCCCGACACGAAACTCCGGGCAATTCCGGTACGGCGAATTCGGCGGCCGGGGCCCGGCGCGACCCGTGCCCGCCCGCCCCGGCGCGGGCACGGCCGCCGCCCGCCTGCCCCGACACGGGCGAACCGGGCGCAGGCACGCGCGGGCCGCGCGGGCGCGGGCGGGCACGGGCGGTACCGGGACGGGCACAAGCGGCTCCGGGGCGGGCGCGGCACCGGCGGGCGACGGGCGGCGGATCCGGGCCGGCGCCCGGGTGGGGCTCCGGACGGGCGCCCGGGTGGGGGGAAGATCACCGCCCGCCCGGAAGTGCCGCCCAGAAGTGCCGCCCGGCAATCCGGCACCGCCGCCCCGTGCGGTTTCGCCTTCGGTTTCACCGCGCGAAGAGATCGCGGCGGCGGGCGGGACGGCAATCCCGGTGACGATTACCGGCGGCCGGGCGAGGGGGGTGCATGACACCCGCGCGCGCCGCCGAACCGCACCCCCGAGCCGGCCGCCCCGTCCGCACGCCCCGCACACCACACCCCTTCCCGCCGCCGGACCGGGCCGCCGACCCCTCCGGCCCCGGCCCCGCGCCGGGCCCCCGACGCCCCCGAGGCGCCCCTTCGGCACCCCCGGGGCACGCGCCCGACGGGCCCTCGACGAGGCCTCGACGGGAGTCGGGCGGGGGCTCGGACAGCGGCTCGGACAGGGCGCGGACAGGGCCCGGACGGTGCCTGCGGCCGGGCCCGCCAAGGGGTCCGGCTTTTTGTTGCGCAAATAGCCAAAATCCCAATCACGGCGGGTAATCATGATCGTCGATCCGCAAGTAGGTTTCGATTTCATAGCGCTTCCCACCAGCAGCGCTTTCAGGGGTTCCCCCCCTTCTCCACCCGTGCTACAAAACTGGTCTACACCACGTGTGGTGTAGACCAGTTCGCGGTTCGGCCCCCTGTGCACCTACCCCCCGACCGACCCGCCCTTGCCGTTAGGAACCCACCCCCATGAGTCAGTCTGCGCAGGCACCGGCGCCCGCCGCGGCTCCGGCCACGCCAAGCCCCACCAAGAAGTTCGGCCAGAACCTGCTCCAGGGTCTGCAGAAGATCGGCCGCAGCCTCCAGCTGCCCATCGCCGTGCTCCCGGCCGCCGGTCTGCTGCTGCGCCTCGGCCAGGACGACGTCTTCGGCAAGGACGGGCTCGGCTGGGACAAGGTCGCCGCGGTCTTCGCCACCGCCGGCAACGGTGTCTTCGACAACCTGCCGCTGCTGTTCGCGGTGGGCATCGCCATCGGCTTCGCCAAGAAGGCCGACGGCTCGACCGCCCTCGCCGCCCTGGTCGGCTTCCTGGTGTACAAGAACGTGCTGACCGCGTTCCCGATCACCGAGGGCCACATCGCGGACGGCAAGTGGGTCCCCGCGACCTACCAGAACCCGGGTGTGCTCGGCGGCATCGTGATCGGTCTGCTCAGCGCCGTGCTGTGGCAGAAGTACCACCGCACCAAGCTGGTCGACTGGCTCGGCTTCTTCAACGGCCGCCGCCTCGTCCCGATCATCATGGCCTTCGTCGGCACCGCCGTCGGTGTGATCTTCGCCCTGACCTGGGGCCCGATCGGCGACGCCATCAAGAGCCTGAACGACACCCTGATCGGCGCCGGCGCGCTCGGTGCGGGCGCCTTCGGCCTGGTCAACCGCGGTCTGCTGCCGGTCGGCATGCACCAGTTCGTGAACTCCTTCGCCTGGTTCCAGACCGGTGACTTCACCAAGCCCGACGGCACCGTCGTGCACGGCGACCTGACCCGCTTCTTCGCCGGCGACCCCACGGCCGGACAGTTCATGTCGGGCTTCTACCCGATCATGATGTTCGCGCTGCCCGCCGCCGCCTTCGCCATCGCCCACACCGCCAAGCCGCACCGCCGCAAGGCCGTCACCGGCATGATGCTGTCGCTGGCGCTGACCTCCTTCGTCACCGGTGTCACCGAGCCGATCGAGTTCTCCTTCGTCTTCATCGCCCCGCTGCTGTACGTCATCCACGCGCTCCTCACCGCCGTCTCGATGGCCCTCACCTGGGCGCTCGGCGTGCACGACGGCTTCACCTTCTCCGGTGGTCTGATCGACTACCTGCTCGCCTGGAACAAGGCCACCGACCCGTGGATGATCATCCCGATCGGCCTGGCCTTCGCCGCCCTGTACTACTTCCTCTTCCGCTTCGCGATCGTCAAGTTCGACCTCAAGACCCCCGGTCGCGAGGACGACGAGGAGATCGAGGACGTCACCAAGGCCTGACGCCGAGTACCACCCGACGCCGCTCACGGCCCCGCCCCGCCACCCGCTCCCCCGGGTGGCGGGGCGGGGCCGTTCGCGTACCAGGGCGCGCCCGGAGCGGAGCCCCGCCCCCGCGTCTCGTACCGGAGGCCGCCCGGTGAGACGGTGGTTGACGAACCGGGAAGATCGCTGGTCAACTGAAGCGGTGAACGCCCCGCGCATGCTGGTCACCCGCAGCCACATCGACTTCGGTCGCGTGTGGTCCGCGGCGTGTTGCGCCTGACCCGAGCGTTCCCCCCGCCGCCGCCCGGCTGACGTCCCGCCGCGCCCCGGCCGCACCACCCCTCCCGTCCCGCCCGTGACCCGGGCCCCCGCCGTCCACCCGGCCGCACCGCACGCGAACCCGCGCGCGGCGTGCCCGCACGGCACACCCCGCGTCCGTACGCACCGCGTCCGCGCACCTCGCGGCCCGACGCACCGCCTCCGCACGCACCGCTTCCGTACGAGGAAAGTCAAGGCCACACATGCCCCGCCAGCTGCATCTTTCCGCCGCCGTCGACAGTCCAGGCCACGTCGACGCCGGACACTTCACCGCCCTCGCCCGGCTCGCCGAGCGCGCCACCCTCGACTTCGTCACCCTCGACGACTCCTATGCGCCCGAGCCGCGCCGGCTCGACGCCCTCGCCACCTTCTCCCGGCTCGCCCCGGTCACCCGCGGGCTCGGCCTGGTGCCGACCGTCACCACCACCCACACCGAGCCGTTCCACACGTCGATATCCGTCAACACCCTGGACTGGGTGAGCGAGGGCCGGGCCGGCTGGCTGGTCGGCGTCTCCGACACCGAGGCCGAGGCGAAGGCCTTCGGCCGCAAGGGCACCGCGCCGGCCGACGAGCTCTGGGCCGAGGCGGCCGACGCCGCCGAGGTCGCCGCCCGGCTCTGGGACAGCTGGGAGGACGACGCCGAGATCCGCGACACCGCCACCGGCCGGTTCGTCGACCGCGACAAGCTGCACTACATCGACTTCGAGGGCCCGCACTTCTCGGTCCGCGGCCCCTCGATCACCCCGCGCCCGCCGCAGGGCCGGCCGGTGGTCGCCGTCACGGTCACCGCCGCCGACCTCGCCCCGGACGCCACCGCCGGCGGCCGCGCCCGGGTCACCACGGCGGCCCGCTACGCGGACGTCGTGCTGCTGGACGCCCCCGACCGGGCCGCCCGGCTGACCGCCGCCACCGAACTGCGGCTGCACGCCGGTGAGTCGCTGCGGATCCTGGCCCGGATCCCGGTCTCGCTCACCGACGAAGCCGCGGCCGACGCCCTGATCGGCGAGCTGGCCGAGGGCGGCGGCGGGGTCGACGGGTTCCACCTGGTGCCCGCCGACCCGGCCCGCGACCTCGCCGCGGTCGCCGACCGCGTCGTCCCGGCCCTGCGCGAACTCGGCCTGTTCCGCACCTCCTACGGCGGCCGCACCCTGCGCGAGCACCTCGGCCTGGCCCGCCCGGCCAGCCGGTACGCCGTCGCCGCCACCATCGCCCACGCCGCCCAGATCCCCGCCGCCGGCAACGACGCCGCCGCCCCCGCCGCCGCTCCCGCCGAGGTGACCCGATGACGGACCGCCCGCTCAAGCAGATCCACCTCGCCGCGCACTTCCCCGGCGTCAACAACACCACCGTCTGGACCGATCCGGCGTCCGGCAGCCAGATCGACTTCGCCTCCTTCCGCCACCTCGCGGAGACCGCCGAGCGCGGACGCTTCGACTTCTTCTTCCTCGCCGAGGGCCTGCGGCTGCGCGAGGTGAAGGGCCGCATCCACGACCTGGACGTGGTCGGCCGCCCCGAGTCGATCACCGTGCTGAACGCGCTCGCCGCCGTCACCACCCGCCTCGGGCTGGCCGCCACCGTCAACGCCACCTTCAACGAGCCCTACGAGCTGGCCCGCCGGTTCGCCTCGCTGGACCACCTGTCCGGCGGCCGGGCCGCCTGGAACGTGGTGACCTCCTCGGACGCCTTCACCGGCGAGAACTTCCGCCGCGGCGGGTACCTCGACCGCGCCGACCGGTACACCCGGGCCGCCGAATTCGTGCAGCTGGTCCGGGAGTTCTGGGACGCTGCGGACGGCGGCACGGTCCGCCACCAGGGCCCGCAGTTCGACGTCGAGGGGACCCTCTCGACGCCCCGCCCGCCGCAGGGCCACCCGGTCGTCATCCAGGCCGGCGACTCCGACGAGGGCCGCGAGTTCGCCGCCGCCACCGCCGACGTCATCTTCAGCCGGCACCACACCCTCACCGCCGGCCAGGCCTTCCACGCCGACGTCAAGCGCCGGCTGGCCGCGTACGGGCGCAAGCCGGACGAGCTCAAGATCATGCCCGGGGTCACCTACGTCCTGGGCGACACCCAGGAGGAGGCCGTCGAGCGCGCCGCCGAGATCCGGCGCGCCCAGGTCAGTCCGGCGACCACGATCGGCTACCTGGAGCAGGTCTGGGGCATCGACCTCTCCGGCCACGACCCGGACGGCCCGTTGCCCGCCGTCGACCCGGTCCCGGACTCCGGCATCGTCAAGGGCCGGACCACGCTCGGCGACCCGCTGGAGATCGCCGCCAAGTGGCGCGCGGTGGCCGCCGAGAAGAAGCTGACCAGCCGCGAACTGGTGATCGAGGTGACCGGCCGGCAGTCCTTCATCGGCACCCCCGAGGCGGTCGCCGACCAGGTCGACACCTACGTGCAGAGCGACGCGGCGGACGGCTTCATCCTCGTCCCGCACCTCACCCCGGGCGGGCTGGACGACTTCGTCGACCGGGTGGTGCCGCTGCTCCAGGAGCGCGGGGTGTTCCGCACCGAGTACACCGGGACGACGCTGCGCGACCACCTCGGACTGCCGGTCCCCGGCCGGCGCTGAGCCCCGCCGCGCCCGGTGCGTGTGTTCGTGCGTCCGACCGCCCCGCCGCACCGGGGCGGTCGGACGTGCCGGGAGCGGTCAGACGCGGCCGAGGCGGGCCGCGTACACGCCGGCCTGGAACCGGCTCTCCGCGCCCAGGCCGGCGGTCAGTTCGGCGACCAGCCGGCGCACCGTCCGCTCGGACACCTCCAGCTTCCGGGCGATCGCCGCATCGGTCAGCCCGGCCGCCAGCAGCCGCAGAACCTCGATGTGACGGTCCGTCATGTCGTCGGTTCCCGGGAGGAGTTCCGGGGGGATCCAGGCCGCCGACCAGAAGTACTCGAACAGTTCGGCGACCAGGGCGACCAGGGCCGGCTCCCGCACCACCACCGCCGCCCCGGCGGCGGGGGCGTCCCCGCCCGCGCCGGCGCCCGGGGCGGGGAGGATCGCCAGCCGGGCGTCCACCACGATCAGCCAGAGCGGCAGCGAGTGGGCGGCCCTGATCCGCGCCCCGGCCGCGGTCAACTCCCGGACGTGCGCGAGCACGGCCGGCCGGCGCAGGGCCGCGGCCGGATAGATGGTGCGCAGCTCGGCCCCGTGGGCGAGGGCGAGCCGTTCGCGGGCGAGCTTGCCGGCGAGGGCGGCCTCGGAGAGGTCCTGTCCGGGCCGGAGGGAGAGTGCCTCGGTGCGGGCGCCGCGCGCGGCGTCCTCCAACAGGGCGGCGATCCGGTCGGCGCCGCGGACGACTTCGAGTGCGGTGCCGGCCCGGTGGCGCTGCTGGACCGGCAGGTAGCGGGTGTGCAGGTGGTCGACCGAGTCGCGGGCCCGGCGCAGCGCGCCGACCAGGGCGGTGACCTGTTCGTCGGCGTCGATGAGCAGTTGGCGGACGGCGGTGTCGACGGAGACGGCGGCGTGGCCGGGGGGACGTCCGGCGGCGGTGGGCTGGAGCAGGCCGAGGGCGTGCAGTTCGGCGGTGGCGGCGGCGAGTCGTGCTTCGTCCCAGTCGGGGCCGGTCTCGGCGGGCGGATGGTCCGGTCCGGCGAGCAGTCGGGCGTAGAGCTGGGTGGCGTCGCCGCCGGTGGGGCTCTCCATCGGCGCAGCCTAGTGAAGGGGGCGGGGGGCCGTGCGGGGGTTTCCGAGGGGCGAGACGGTGCGCTTCCGGTCCCGGTCATGGCCGGTTCCGGCAGTGCCGGGGTGGCTGACCGGCGGCGGGCGGGTGGTCAGGATGGGCGGCATGGCAGCTCTTCCCGAAGCTTCGACGATCTGGTTGGACGGCGCGCTGGTGCCCTGGCAGGAGGCGCGGACGCATGTCCTGACACACGGCCTGCACTACGGCACGGGGGTGCTGGAGGGCACCCGGGCGTTCGCCACGGCGGACGGCCCGGCGGTCTTCCGGCTGACCGAGCACCTGCGCCGGCTGGACCGCAGTGCGCGCATGCTGCGGATGGAACTCCCGTACGGTGTGGACGACTTGGCCGAGGCCACGGTGGCGCTGGTGCGGGCCAACGGTCACCGTTCGTGCTACCTGCGGCACTTCGCCTTCCTGGGGTACGGCTCGATGGGCCTGGACATGCGGTTCTCGCCGACCACGACGGCGATCGCGAGCTGGGAGTGGCACGGGCAGCTCCCGGACGCCGCGGCGGGGATCCGTTTGAAGACGAGCAGTTGGCGGCGGACCGATCCGAACGCGGTGCCGCCGGCCGCGAAGGCGACCGGTCCGTACCTGAACTCGGTGCTGGCCCGCCGGGAGGCGACCGACGCGGGGTACGACGAGGCGCTGCTGCTGGGGCCGGACGGCGCGGTGAGCGAGTGCACCGGGGAGAACGTGTTCGTGGTGCGGGGCGGGGTGCTGCGCACGCCGCCGGCGAGTGCGGGCGCGCTGGAGGGGATCACCCAGGACACCGTGCTGACGCTGGCCCGGGACCTCGGGGTGGAGGTGCGGGTGGAGGCGCTGCTGCGGTCGGACCTGTACGCGGCGGACGAGGTGTTCCTGTGCGGTACGGCGGCCGGGGTGGTCGCGGTGGGTTCGCTGGACGACCGGGAGCTGCCGGCCGCGCCGGGTCCGTTGACGGTGCGGTTGCGGGCGGCGTACGAGGCGGCGGTCTCGGGTGCCGATCCGCGCTACCGGCACTGGCTGACGCCGGTCGGCGGCTAGGGCGGGTCCTGGCTGGACGGACCCGGGCTGGGCGGGTCCGGTGCGCCCCGGCGGCCTCAGATCTCGTAGACCGCTCCGGCCCGGGCGATCTCGACGGGGCCGGCGAACGCGGCGGCGGCGTCCCGCAGGTTGTGTTCGGCGTCGGTCCACGGCGGGATGTGCGTGAGGACGAGCCGGCGGGCGTGGGCCGCGGTGGCGTGCTCGCCGGCCTCGCGGCCGTTGAGGTGGACGGCCCGGTAGGTGTCGCGGCCGTCGATGTAGGCGGCCTCGCAGAGGAAGAGGTCGGTGTCGCGGGCGAGTTCGACGAGTTCGGGGCTCTCGCCGGTGTCGCCGGAGTAGACGAGGCTGCGGCCGTCGTGCTCCAGCCGGAAGGCGAAGGCGTCGACGGGGTGGTTGACCTGGGCGACCTCGATCCGGAAGGGGCCGAGGTCGAAGCGGCCCGGGGTGAGGGTGCGGAACTCGAACACCTCCTTCATGCCCGGGTTCTCGGGCATGTCGTAGGCGCGGGCCATCCGTTCGGCGGTACCGGCCGGCCCGTAGACGGGCATCGGGTCGGGACAGCCTTCGGCGCGGTAGTTGCGGGCGACCCAGTAGGCGCAGAGGTCGACGCAGTGGTCGGCGTGCAGGTGGCTGAGCAGGACGGCGTCGACCTCGTAGATCGACACGTACTTCTGCAGGGCGCCGAGCGCGCCGTTGCCGAGGTCGAGCACGACGCGGTAGCCGTCGGCCTCCACGAGGTAGCTGGAGCACGGCGAGTCGGCGGACGGGAAGCTCCCCGAGCACCCCACCACGGTCAGTTTCATCCGAGCCCCTCCGCCCCGACACGTCCTGGCTGCCGCTGGTCATGACAGAGCGGGCCGGGTGAACCGGCCGGTAGCGCTGCCCTTCGCGTGTGTCGAGGGTAAGGGCGGAGGGGCACTTTGCCCCCGTCTCCGTGCCGTGCTGTGGCTGGAATCACCAGAACGCCGGGAGCCGGGGGCCGGTGCCCTGGTCGGCGGATGACCGGGCGGTGGTCGGTAGTGGTCGACGAGCGGTCGTCGGGTGGTCGGGGCGGTGGTCGGCGGGTGGCCGGGCGGTGGTTCAGCGGTGGCCGGGGCGCCGGCGGGCCCAGGCGCGGATGGTGTCGGGGTACCAGCGGGGGTGGCCGCTGCCGTCGGTCACGTCCGGTTCGGGGAGCAGGCCGTGCCGCCGGTAGTTGCGGACGGTCTCGGGCTGGACGTTGATGTGGCGGGCGATCTCGGCGTACGACCACAGGTCGGTGCTGCGGCTCACGGGTCACCTCCGGCTGTGCGTGGGGGGACGTGCGTGATCAGCTTTTCCGGGCCCGGCGGCACCTTCGGCGCGGAACGGACACCGTGGTCGTACCGTGACGGACCGGGAGCACGGTACGGACAAATCCCCGATCGTCACGGGTGCGAACGGACCGGCGAACGGCGAACGGCCGCACGGGGCGCCGGCCGCCGGGCCGGCCGGTGCGGCTCAGGCCCAGAGCTGGCCCTGCAGCGCCTCGACCGCCGCCTCGGTGGACTCGGCGGTGTAGATGCCGGTGGAGAGGTACTTCCAGCCGCCGTCCGCGACCACGAAGACGATGTCGGCGCGCTCGCCGGCCTTGGCGGCCTTGCGGCCGACACCGATCGCCGCGTGCAGGATCGCGCCGGTGGAGACGCCCGCGAAGATGCCCTCCTGCTGGAGGAGTTCGCGGGTGCGCAGCACGGCGTCGGCGGAGCCGACCGAGAAGCGGGTGGTGAGCACCTCGGCGTCGTACAGCTCGGGGACGAAGCCCTCGTCGAGGTTGCGCAGGCCGTAGACGAGGTCGTCGTAGCGCGGTTCGGCGGCGACGATCCGCACACCGGGGACCTTCTCGCGCAGGAACCGGCCGACTCCCATCAGGGTGCCGGTGGTGCCGAGGCCGGCCACGAAGTGGGTGACGGCGGGCAGGTCGGCGAGGATCTCGGGGCCGGTGGTGGCGTAGTGGGCGCCGGCGTTGTCGGGGTTGCCGTACTGGTAGAGCATCACCCAGTCGGGGTGCTCGGCGGCGATCTCCTTGGCGATGCGCACCGCGGTGTTGGAGCCGCCGGCGGCCGGCGAGGGGATGATCTCGGCGCCCCACATGCGGAGCAGTTCGCGCCGTTCCTCGCTGGTGTTCTCGGGCATCACGCAGACCATCCGGTAGCCCTTGAGCTTGGCGGCCATGGCGAGCGAGATGCCGGTGTTGCCGCTGGTGGGCTCCAGGACGGTGCAGCCCGGGGTGAGCCGGCCCTCGGCCTCGGCGCGCTCGATCATGTGCAGCGCCGGGCGGTCCTTGATGGAGCCGGTGGGGTTGCGGTCCTCCAGCTTGGCCCAGAGGGTGACCAGGCCCTCGGTGTTGCCGGGGATCCCCGCGGAGATCCGGGGCAGGCGGACCAGCGGGGTGTTGCCGACGGCTTCGAGCGGGCTGTCGTAACGCAAGGGGTGCCTCCGGCAACGGCGGTGGGGTCGGGTCGGGCGCCCGCCCGGGCCCGGCGGACCGCGCCGGCGGGCGCGGGGCCGGGGCGGGCGGGAGGTCAGCGGGCGCCGCCGGCCACGGCGGGCAGGATGGTGACGCTGTCGCCGTCGGCGACGGCGGTGGAGATGCCCTCCAGGAAGCGGACGTCCTCGTCGTTCAGGTAGACGTTGACGAAGCGGCGCAGCTCGCCGCCGTCCAGCAGGCGGGCGGCGATGCCGGGGTGGCGGGCGTCGAGGTCCTGGAAGAGTTCCCCGAGGTTGCTGCCGGAGCCCTCGACGGCCTTGGCGCCGTCGGTGTAGGTGCGGAGGATGGTCGGGATGCGGACCTCGATGGCCATGGGTGCGCTCCTGTGCGAGTCGTGAGGTGGGGTGGGCCGCAGCGGGCGCGGCAGGGCGTGGTGGGCCCGGGGCGTCGAGCCTGCGTCGGGCCGGGGCGGGCTGCTCAGCGCGAGCGCGCCGGCGTGCCGGGACAGATCGCACTGGCGAGCCGGCACAGGTCGACGTGCAGGCGCGCCACGAGGCGGGTGCCCGGGGCCTGGGTGCTCACATCGACGGAACGCATGGGCTCATCGTATAGATTCCCGGGCCCGCTCCTCCATGCCCGTCTCGGGATTCGGATGATTCCGTTCCTGATGGTGAGACCGGCCCGGAACGACAAGGGCCCGCCGACCACTCGCGGACGGTCGGCGGGCCTCGCCCAGGTGGGTGCGGGTCAGGCCGGGTAGGCCTCGACGACCTGGACGTCTTCCTCTGTGATCGCACCGTCCACGATGCGGAACGAGCGGAACTGGTACGGATCCTCCGGGCCGTTGCCGTCGGCGGTGGAGACGAGGACGTAGTGGGCGTTCGGCTCGGAGGCGTAGCTCACGTCGGTGCGCGACGGGTAGGCCTCGGTGGCGGTGTGCGAGTGGTAGACGATCACGGGCTCCTCGTCCCGCTCGTCCATCTCGCGGTAGAGCTTGAACAGGTCGCCCGAGTCGAACTCGTAGAAGGTCGGCGAGCGGGCCGCGTTGAGCATCGGGATGAACCGCTCGGGGCGGCCGCCGCCCTCCGGACCGGCGACCACGCCGCAGGCCTCGTCCGGGTGGTCGGCGCGGGCGTGGGCGACGATCGCGTCCCGCAGTTCTCGGGTGATGGTCAGCATGCGGCCAGGATAGCCACGCCCCGGCGGACGGCGACGGGGTGTCCACCGCCCGGTCCGCCGGGGTCTCGCGGGCCGGTCAGTGCCCGGTGCCGGTCCCGGTGCCGGCGCCGTTGCGGGCGTGCAGGTGGTCGTGCGCGACGGCGTGGACGGCCTCGGGCCGGCGGCGCTTGAGCACCTGGTAGCCGACGACCAGCAGCACGGCCCAGCCCGGGAAGACGTACAGGGAGATCCGGTTGCTCTCGTCCAGGGCGATCAGCACGACCACCAGGACGAGGAAGGCCAGTGCGGCCCAGCTGCTCCAGGTGCCGCTGGGCGCCTTGAAGCCGGGCGGCGGCAGGTGGCCGGCCTTCCAGGCCTTCCGGTAGCGGATCTGGCAGACCAGGATCATCGCCCAGGTCCAGAGGCCGCAGACGGTGGCGACCGAGGTGATGTACTCGAACGCCTTGGCCGGGACGAGGTAGTTGAGCACCACGCCGGCGCCCATCAGCAGGCAGGAGAGGGTGATCGCGGCGGCCGGGGTGCGGTTGGAGTTGAGCTTGGTGAGCCGGCCGGGGGCCTGGCCGCGCAGGGCGAGGTCACGGAGCATCCGGCCGGTGGAGTACATGCCGGAGTTGCAGGAGGAGAGCGCGGCGGTGAGCACCACGAAGTTGATGATGCCGGCGGCGGCGGGGATGCCGATCTTGCCGAAGGCGGCGACGAACGGGCTGACGCCGGGCTGGAACTCGGTCCACGGCACCAGCGAGAGGATGATCACCAGGGCGCCGATGTAGAAGAGCGCGATGCGCCACGGCAGGGTGTTGATGGCGCGCGGCAGGGTCTTCTGCGGGTTCTCGCTCTCGCCGGCGGTGACGCCGACGAGTTCGACGCCCAGGTAGGCGAACATGACGATCTGCAGGGTCATCACGGTGGCGCCGATGCCCTTGGGGAAGAAGCCGCCGTCCGCCCAGAGGTGGGTGATCGACGCGGTGTCGCCGGCGTCGCTGAAGCCGAGGGTGAGCACGCCGATGCCGATCAGGATCATGCCGATGATGGCGGTGACCTTGATCATGGAGAACCAGAACTCGATCTCGCCGAAGAGCTTCACCGAGATCAGGTTGGCCCCGTAGAGGATGACCAGGAAGGTGAGCGCGCTGAGCCACTGGGGGATGTCGGGCGCCCAGAACTTCACGTAGACGGCGGCGGCGGTGGTTTCCGCCATGCCCGTGACAACCCAGAAGAGCCAGTACGTCCAGCCGGTGACGTAGCCCGCGAACGGGCCGAGGAACTCCCGCGCGTACTCGGCGAAGCTCCCGGCGACCGGGCGGTAGGTGAGCAGCTCGCCGAGCGCCCGCATGATCACGAAGATCACCACGCCGGCGACGGCGTAGGACAGGATCAGGCTGGGGCCGGACTTGGAGATCGCCGTGCCGGCGCCGAGGAAGAGGCCGGTGCCGATCGCGCCGCCGATCGCGATCATCTGGATCTGGCGGCTGCCGAGCCCCCGCTGATAGCCCTCCTCGTCCGGTTCGGTGTCGACGACTTCGTCGTAAACCTGCTCGGCCATGCTGCACCGTCCTGGATGGGTGGTCTCGTGGGGTGGGGTGAAGTCGTACCACGCTGGATCCGGATAGCGGTGTCCATCTGAGCGATATTTGAGCATGTCCCGATAGGGTTTCGCCCGTTTTGGCCGGAAAAGCCACGACCCCCCGTCCAGCATGCGGACGGGGGGTCGTGGCTCGCTCCGGGCGGTGCGCGGACGGGTGCGCGGACGGTGCGCGGACGGCCCGGGACGCCTCCGCACTGCGACGGTGCGCGGGCGGCCCGCGGACGGGCCGGGACGCCTCCGCACCCGGGCGGGGGCGTCAGTCGGACATCGACTCCAGCAGCGACTCCTGGAGGGCGCCGAGCCACAGGTAGGCCATCACCAGCGGCTTGCGGTCGTCGCTGTCCGGCAGGTCGTAAAGGCCCTGCTCGTCCTCCTCGGTGACCTCCAGCCGCACCCCGAGGGTCAGCCGCAGGTCGTTGAGCGCGCCCAGCCAGCGCAGGCACTCGGCGGCGGCCAGCTTCAGCACGCCGCCCTCGCCGCCGAGCCCGTCCAGGGCCTGGACGACGTGCAGCGCGTCCTCGCGCTTGCGGGCCCGCAGGTCCAGCTCGGTGTAGCGGCGGAACTCGCCGGAGGCCGCCCGGGACTCGTCGTCCTCGGGCTTCGCCGGATCACCGTAGGCGTCCGGGAAGAGCCGGGCGAGCGCCGGGTCGGCGGGCGCCTCGCTCGGCCCCTCGGCGAACAGCGCCGCCAGCGGATCGTCGCTCACCCCGCCCGGGCCGGGGCCGATCATCTCCAGCATCTGCACCTCCAGCGAGCGCAGGATGGACGCCTCCAGCTCGTCCAGCGCGATCGCCGCGCTCCCGCCGCCGGCACTTTCGAACAACCCAGCCATCGGTATCGGTCAGCCCGTCTTCGTCGTCTCTGGTGGTCTGCTGCGGTCGGGCGGGATCAGTCGTGCTGCAGCGTGGCCCAGAGGCCGTAGCCGTGCATCGCCTGCACGTCGCGCTCCATCTCCTCGCGGGACCCGCTGGAGACCACCGCCCGGCCCTTGGTGTGCACCTCCATCATCAGCTTCCGGGCCTTGTCCTTCGGGTAGCCGAAGTAGGCCTGGAAGACGTACTGGACGTAGCTCATCAGGTTGACCGGGTCGTTGTGGACGATGGTGACCCACGGGGTGTCCGGTTCCACCACCGGCAGGCCTTCGACCTCCGGGCGCTCGATCTCCACGGGCGCGACACTCACCGACGGGTCCCTCCTCGCAGTTCCTGCTCCCACAGGGGCATCACCTGCCCCTCCAGCCCCCATGCTGCCATCCGGGGGACCGGCGGGCGATTCCGCCCCGGCGCCCGCGACGCGCTGGACGACCGACCCCGCCGAGAAATCGTCACTCTGACGCTAAGGGGTAGTAACATCATCCTCATGGACGCCACTTCCGTGCCCGCGGCCGGCTCGACCGCGCTGCTCACCGACCGCTACGAGCTCACCATGCTGCAGGCCGCCCTGCGCAGCGGAGCCGCGCACCGCCGCTCCGTGTTCGAGGTGTTCACCCGCCGACTGCCCGGCGGCCGCCGCTACGGCGTGATGGCCGGCACCGGCCGGGTCCTGGACGCCGTCGAGAACTTCCGCTTCACCTCGGCCCAGCTCGACTGGCTCGCCGGCCAGCACGTGGTCGACGAGGAGACCCTGCGCTACCTCGCCGACTACCGGTTCACCGGGGACATCCACGGCTACCCCGAGGGCGAGGTCTACTTCCCCGGCTCGCCGCTGCTCACCGTCGAGGGCAGCTTCGCCGAGGCGGTGATCCTGGAGACGGTGATCCTCTCGATCCTGAACCACGACTCCGCGATCGCCGCCGCCGCCTCCCGGATGACCTCCGCCGCCGGCAGCCGCCCGGTGATCGAGATGGGCGCCCGGCGCGCCCACGAGCAGGCCGCCGTCTCCGCCGCCCGCGCCGCCTACGTGGCCGGCTTCGCCGCCACCTCCGACCTGGAGGCCGGCTTCACCTACGGCATCCCGACCACCGGGACGGCCGCCCACGCCTTCACCCTGGTCCACGACAGCGAGCGGGACGCGTTCCGGGCCCAGATCGCCTCGATGGGCAAGGGCACCACGCTGCTGGTCGACACCTTCGACCTGCGCGAGGCGGTCCGCACCGCGGTGGAGGTGGCCGGACCCGAACTGGGCGCGGTCCGGATCGACTCCGGCGACCTCACCCTGCTCGCCCACCGGGTCCGCCGCCAGCTGGACGAGCTGGGCGCCACCGCGACCAGGATCATCGTGACCTCCGACCTCGACGAGTACGCGATCGCCGCACTGGCCGCCGCCCCGGTGGACGGCTACGGCGTCGGCACCAGCCTGGTGACCGGCAGCGGCCACCCGACCTGCGCGATGGTCTACAAGCTGGTCGCCCGGGCCGCCGAGCCGGACGGCCCGATGATCCCGGTCGCCAAGCGCGCGGCCGGCGGCAAGACCAGCATCGGCGGGCGCAAGTGGGCGGCCCGGCGGCCCGACGCGGACGGCGTCGCCGACGCCGAGGTGGTCGGCACCGGACCGGTTCCCGCCGAACTGGAGCCGCACCTCGTCCCGGTGCCGCTGGTCAAGGCCGGCGAGGTGGTCGGCCGCGAGCCGCTGGCCGCCGCGCGCGACCGGCACGTCCGGGCCCGGGCCGCCCTGCCGCTGTCGGCCACCCAGCTCTCCAAGGGCGACCCGGTGCTGGCGACCGAGCTGCACCTCTGACGACCGTTCGCACACGGGGCGGGGCCCGGGCGCGCCCCGGGCCTTCCGCCCCCGGATGCCACTGCCTACAGTCGACCGTAGAGTTCCCCCCGAAGTCCCCTGACGTCCCCCGCAGGGCCCACGCCGGCCCTCCGCCGAAGCCCCCGCCGTGTCCCACACCGCCGCCCCACCGCCGAACCCCGTCAGACCCCCGTCAGACCCCCGTCGGACCCCCGTCGGACGCGCCCCCACCGGCGCGCCGCCCCCAGCAGACCGAGGAATGCGAGCCATGCACCGGGCACTGATCGTCGTCGACGTGCAGAACGACTTCTGCGAGGGCGGCAGCCTGGCCGTCGCGGGCGGGGCCGAGGTGGCCGCCGCGATCACCGACCTCATCGCCGAGTCCGCCCCCGGCTACCGGCACATCCTCGCCACCCGCGACAACCACATCGACCCGGGTGACCACTTCTCCGAGCAGCCCGACTACGTGCACAGCTGGCCGGTGCACTGCGTGGCGGGCACCGAGGGGGTGGGCTTCCACCCCAACTTCGCGCCGTCCGTCACCTCCGGCGCGATCGAGGCGGTCTTCGACAAGGGCGCCTACGCGGCCGCGTACAGCGGTTTCGAAGGCGTGGACGAGAACAACCGCGGGCCGGCCGAGTGGCTGCGCGAGCGGCAGGTCACCGAGGTGGACGTGGTCGGCATCGCCACCGACCACTGCGTCAAGGCCACCGCGCTGGACGCGGTGCGGGCCGGCTTCACCACCCGGGTGCTGCTCGACCTGACGGCCGGGGTCGCCGAGCCCACCACCACCGCCGCGCTCGCGGAGCTTCGGGCGGCCGGGGTGGAGCTGGTCGGCACACCGACGGTCGGGGGCTGAACCTCCCGCCCCCGCCGGTCACCGCCCGGTTCGCAGGTCGGCTCGCCGCCGGGTCCACCGCTCGGTTCGCAGGTCGGCTCGCCGTTCGTCACACGGGTCGGTTCGCGGGTCGGTTCGCGGGTCGGCTCGCCGTTCGGCACACGGGCCGGCTCACCGCCCGGTTCACCGCTCGGTGACCAGCAGCTCCACCACGTCGGTGCCGCCCAGCCGGAACGCCTCGCGCAGCTCGGCACCGACGGCGTCCGGCTCCTCCGCCAGCCGCGGGCCGGAGACGTAGACCACCCGCACGCCGAGGTACTCCATCCGGTGCTGGCCGCCGCGCACCCAGGCGGCCTCTCCCTCGCTGACGCAGCGCAGCTCCGAGTCGACCTCCACCGCCACCCCCGCCGCCGGCCAGTACAGGTCGGGGACGGCGATGTAGGTGCCGCCGCGCATCCGCAGCTCCGGACCGGTCAGCGGGACGGGCAGCAGCCACTCGTCCACCAGGGCGCCGACCCGGTCCAGCACCGCGTCCCGCTCGGCGGCCAGCAGCCCGTCCAGCACCGCCCGCACCCGGGGGTCGGCGACCAGCCCGGACTCGGCCAGCTCGGCGGCCAACTCCCGCACCGTGCAGCGGAGCTCGGGGCGGTCGACCGCCTCGCTCAGCACTTCCCGGACCGGCACCGGGCCGGCCGGGCCCGCCCCGGACGTCCACTCGCGCAGCGCGTCCGCGACCGCCCTCGCGACCGGCGCGCAGGCCAGCCCGTGCACCGAGCGCGCCACCAGCTCCCGTTCGGTGCGCCGGATCCGGACCTCGCCCGCGTCCTTCAGCCGGCGCTGGCGCGGCACCAGCACGTCCACGCCGGTGACGGCGGGCAGCCGGGGCACCGCGGTGAAGCCGTACAGCGCCAGTGCGGCGGCGCCGGTGATCACCGCCCGCTCCCGGCGCCCCTCCTCCCGGCCGTTCTGCGCCGCGTACAGCAGGGCCGCCCACATCCGCTGCTCCGGCGAAGGCTCGCCGGACTGCAACAGGTAGACCCGGGGCAGCAGTCGCTGCCAGGGCCCGCCGCGGCGGCAGTGTTCACTGATGATCCGGGCCGGCACGCCACGGGCGCGCAGCTGGCCGGCGGTGACGACGTTCTGCTGACGGCGCGCCAGCTCCTCCAGGGAAGGCGGCGGCGTGGGAATCCGGTAGCTCATGCCGACACCATCCCCAACCCCCCGGAACGAGGAGTCACCGCCTGACGCACTGTTACCCAACCGTCGCGAAACCGGGACCAGCTCGCACTAAAGTCCTCATACCCTCACCCATTCGGAGGAATGGGCGATCATATGTTTGTCACAGCTGATCGCGCTCGATCGGCGACCAGGACGTCTGACCGTGCGTGACCAAGCACATACGCCGAAGTCACCTCCGGGCGTCACTCCCACCCTCCGCATTGCCTACCCTTAGTGCATGTCACGTGACGAGACCGCCGGCCTCCGCGCGGCCCAGCTCCGCCTCGGCCGCCTGCCCGGATACGTCCGCCGGCCGGATCCGGCCCGCCGCAGCGGCGAACAGGGCCATACGTACAAGAAGGGCTGGGAGGTCCGCTTCACCGCCCGCAGCGAGGCGGAGATAGCCGAGATCCGCGACCTGGTGGTCGCCGCCGGGTTCGCCCCCGCCAGACCCTTCTTCAAGGGGCACCAGCTGATCCAGCCCGTCTACGGGATGGCCGCCGTCCAGGCCTACCTGGCCGCTAGACAGGCGGCCGAGGAACACGCCGCGCGCGCCGCCCACGGACGCGGCCGGCGCGGCACCGACGGAGCCGGCCACGAAGCCGTCCACGAACCCGTCGCGGCCGCCTGCGAGGCCGCGGGCGCCGTACGCGACGCCGCCGGACGTGACGCCCCCGGACGCGACGCCCCTGCGCGAGGTGCCGCCGTACGCGACGCCGCCGCCCGGGACACCGTCGTGCACACCGCCGTGCGCGACACCGCCGCCGGCGCCGTCGCCGACGGCATCGGGGGCGGCCGCGCCGTCCGCGACCGGATGGAGATCGTCGGAGCCGCCGCGGATGCCGCCGAGGCCGCCGCGGCCGCGGCCGCGCGACTGGCCCTCCGACGGGTCACCGAGGCGTTCCCCGCCCAGCTCGAACGGAGCACCGCGGCGGACGACCGGATCGCCCCCGCCGCCTCCGCCGAGGCCCCTCGGACTCGTTGACGGTTCGTCAACTCTCTGCTCGTACACGGCGATGCGTCGACAAAGGGCCGGGCACGCGGGATGCGTGCGACGGGGCCGGCCCACCGATCCACCTCCTCCACGGAACCGCCGCCCCGGCCCGCGCCCCAGCCCACCGGACCCGTCGAGCGCGCGAGCGGTGGTGCGGACGGTGGTGCGCGAGCGGCTTCGCGCCGCAGGCGTGGACGAGAGCCGCCGAACCGCTTACGGTGGCACATCACACCGTCTGCGGTGGCGCGCCGACCGGCCCGCCCCCCTGGCCGTGCCACCCCGCTGACCGGCCACGACGCACCAGCAGCAACGCCTCTGACACCACTGCGCACCGCTCACCGCCCGCTCACCACCGCCGCGCCGCCCGCCGGACCCACCCGGCCACCGCCGGAACCGGCCGCGCGTCGACGCCTTCCGGGCATTCCATCCGATTGGTAACCCAGCGCACCGAGCGCCTACCGTAGAGTGAGCACAGATGATCGACCGTCAGATGCCCATCTCACTTGCCGAGAAGCCGAGATGACCAATCGTCAGGACAGCACCGCCGAGCCACCCCCGGAGCCCGGCGAACCACCCGCCGTACCGCTGGAGTTCGCGGCGTTCTGCGAACTCCACCGACCGCGGTACCTCAGCTACGCCCACGTCTGGCTCCCGGACCAGGCCCAGGCCGCCGGCGCCGTCCAGCAGGCCTTCGCCGAGATAGCCGTCCACTGGCGCGAGTTGCTGGGGAGCTCCAACCCGACCGCGCGCGCCTGGCAGATCCTGCGCAGCACCGTGGGCGAGCACACCCGGCGGAGCGATCCGCCGCCGGAACGTCCCGGCCACGCCGCCGACGACGACCTCGCCATCCTGCACTACGTCGTCGGCCTCGCCGCACCCGAGATCGCCGACGTCATCGGCACCGACACCGCCAGCGTGGCCGGCCGACTGCGCCGCACCATGCTGCGCGAGGCCTCCGGCTGGTGACCCGGGGCGCGCCGCCCTGCCCGTCGCGCCCCCCATCACCGCCACACCTCGACCGGCCCGTCAGGCTCCGCCGGGCCCCGGCCGTCCGGCCCGCTCAGACCCGTTCAGACCCGCTCAGACCCGCTCGCCCGTCACGTCGTACAGGTGGTGGACCGGATCGTGGATCAGGTAGCGGGCGAACGACTCCACCGTGAAACGCGCCCCGTCGCTGCGGTTGCCGGTCCGCGCCCACTGCGCGCCCGCCACCCCCTCGAACGCCCCCGCCAGCACCTCCGCGGCCTCGGCCAGCTCCGCCGCCACCACCGCCGGCTCCTGCTCCCCGTACCGCTCGGCGACGGCCGTCTCGTCCTGGTCCCAGTTCGCGAACAGCGGGTCGTCCCGGTCCAGCATCAGGTTCAGCCGCACGTGGAACAGCCGGAAGACGTCACGGACATGGCACGCGTACTCAAGGTCCGACCAGATCTCCGGGCGCGGCCGGCGGCGCAGCGCCTCCGCGCCGCCGGTCAGCACGGCCAGCCAGCCCTCCGCGTTGGCCCGGACCATCCCGGCGACGTCCTCCCCGGCCACCGCCCCCGCGTCCAGCCCGCAGTCCGGACACGGGCGCTCCAGCACCCAGGTCCAGTCCTTGGAGTCCGGAACGATCCCGTCGGCGGCGTCGGCCTGCTCAGAAGTGGTCATAGGTCCAGCATGGCCGTGCCCGCACCGGGCCCACCAGCGGCGTCAGCGCCAGCGGTCGCCGAAATGCTGCCACGCCCGCCGCGCGCGACCGCCACTCACCGCTCGCGACCGCCGCTAACCGGCGGCCCCGCGCTCGTACACCTCCCGCTCGTACGCCTCGCGCGCCGCCAGCAGCTCCGCCAGGTTCGCGCGGCTCCAGTCACAGACCGCGTCCATCGGCCCCAGCAGCGTCCGCCCGAGCGGCGTCAGCGCGTACTCGACCCGCGGCGGGTTCTCGTCGTACTCGGTGCGGACGACCACGCCCTCGTACTCCATCGCGCGCAGCGACTCGGCCAGCACCTTCGCGGTGATCCCCGCCAGCGGCACCCTCAACTCGGAGAAACGGCGCGGACCGCCCTCCAGGCAGCGCATGATCTTCCAGGCCCACTTCCGCCCGCCCAGCACGGGAACCGTCTGCACCGGGCAGTCCGGGTCGAAGAAGTCCGCCGGAAGCGGCGCGGGCGCGGTCTGCGTGGTACCCCCGGTCTGCGTCATGCCCCGACCGTAGCCGACCTGCCTCCCGCCGACCGTGCTCCCTTCCGGCCCGCCTCCCGCCGGTACCGTTGAAGTAACCGGCACCCCCCGGTCTACCGTCACGGCAACGGCGGGCGACAGCGCCCCCGACGAACGGACGGAGACCGCGATGAGCAGTACCGACAGCCGGACCGACGCACCCGTGGACGTCGTCGTCTTCGGCGCCGGCGGCCAGGTCGGCCGCGCCGTCGTCGCCGAGGCCCGGCGCCGCGGACTGACCGTCACCGCCGCCGTCCGCGACCCCGGACGCCACGCCGACCTCGCCGGCCCCGGCGTCACCCTGGTGCCCTGCGACGTCACCGACCCCGCCGCCGTCGCCGCCGCGGCCCGCGGCCACGCCTCCGCCGTCAGCACCGTCTACACCCCCGACGTCCCCTCCGCCGAGTTCTACCCCGCCGCCGCCCGCGCCCTCGTCACCGGCCTCGGGACGGCCGGGGTCGGCCGACTGGTCCACGTCGGAGTCGCCACCACCCTGGAGACCGCCCCCGGCGTCGCCGTCCACGACGACCCCGCCTTCCCCGAGGCCTACCGCGCCTTCTCGCTCGGCCACGCCGCCGCCCTCGACCTGCTCCGGGACTCCCCCGCCACCCTCGACTGGGTCACCGTCACCCCGCCCCTCGACCTCGACCGCACCGCCCCCGGCACCGGCGCCTACCGGATCGGCGGCCCGCAGGTCCTCGGCGAACGGATCGCCCAGGCCGACCTCGCCGTCGCCGTCACCGACCAGCTCACCGGACCGGCCGCCCGCCACCGCGAACAGATCGCCGTCGCCGCATAGCCCCGCCGGGCCCGGGCGCCGACCGGTCGGGCGGACGGGCGGACGGGCGGACGGACCAGGAGGCCCCGCACCGGGGCGAAACCCCCTGGCCGGGGCGGGACACGCCGGTCCATGCTGGGCACCATGCACATCCGCGAAGCCACCCCCGACGACTGGCCCGCCATCTGGCCGTTCCTGCACGACATCATCGCCGCCGGCGAGACCTACTGCTGGGACCGCGACACCCCCGAGGACCGCGCCCGCGCCACCTGGTTCAAGCCCAACGGCCGCGTCCTCGTCGCCGTCGACGAGGACGCGGCCGGGAGCGTCCTCGGCACCGCGGAGATGCACCCCAACCAGGCCGGCGGCGGCGCCCACGTCGCCAACGCGGGCTTCATGGTCGACCCCCGCCACGCCGGCCGCGGCGTCGCCCGCGCCCTCTGCGCCCACGTCCTCGACCGGGCCCGCGCCGACGGCTACCGCGCCATGCAGTTCAACGCCGTCGTCGAGACCAACCACCGCGCCGTCGCCCTCTGGCAGTCCTCCGGCTTCGACATCCTCGCCACCGTCCCCGCCGCCTTCGACCACCCCGACAAGGGTCCCGTCGGCCTCCACATCATGCACCGCGCCCTGTAGGCCCCGCCCCGGACGAGGTCACCCCCGCCGGGGCGGCCACTGCTGCTCTTGCGGCTGTTGCGGCGGCGGATACCCCTGGTACCCGCCCGCCGCCACAGCAGCCACCCGCCGCCGACGCCGCCCCCGGACCACCAGCACCGCCCCGGCCACTCCCCCGACCACCACCGCGACGCCGGACGCCCCCAGCAGCGTGTACGTCACCCCCGGATTCCCCCCGGAAGCGCCCCCCGGAACCGGCGCCGGAGACTCCCACGGCTCGTCACTCCCCGCAACCGCCGGCGCCCCCTGCGACTCCGCACGCCCGAGCAGCGGATTCTCCCTGGGCCCCCCGTCGACCGCGGCATTCGGCTCCAGCGCCCTGGCCGGTGACAGCAATCCGTACCCGTACCGGTCATTCGGTACCGCGTCCCCACCGGCGGGCGGCGTAGCGCTCCTGATCATCCGGTTGATCACCTGCCCCGCCGAGAGGTTCGGGTACTTCGCCCGGATGAGCGCGGCGGTCGCCGACACGTAAGCGGTGGCGGCGGATGTGCCGTTGCCGACGCCATAGCTCGAGTCGGATTTGGCCGTGGCTTGATAGATCCCCGTGCCCGCCGCCACGAGCGTGGTCTCGGGTCCGTACGTCGACCGCTCCCACAGCTCGGCGCGTTCACCGACCGCACCCACCGCCACCACCCCGGGAAAAGCCGCCGGATACTCGACCGCCGCAGCCTTGTCCCCGTCGTTCCCCGTCGAGGCGACCACCACGACGTCCTTGGCGATCGCGTAGCTGATCGCCTCACGGGCCTGGAGGTCCAGGCGGGAGAGCTCACCGATCGACATGTTGACGACCTTTGCCCCGTGGTCCACCGCGAATCGGACGGCCTGCGCGACGTCGGACTGCTGAAGGTCCTGCCGTTCACCGTTCCATCGGATCCGGACGGGGAGGATCTTCGCCCTGGGAGCAAGGCCGATCACCCCGGCCTGTGCACCGTGCCCGTGCCCGGCGATCAGGCTGGCGATTCCCGTGCCGTGGCCGTCGTCGTCCACCCTCCCGTCCGTCTTGGCCCCGGAGAAGTCGGCTCCGGACAACACCTGCCCGCTCAGATCCTGGTGGTCCGGCCTGACACCGCTGTCCACGACGGCGACGACGACACCCTCCCCCTGACTGTCGGGCCAGAGCTTCGACTCCGCTTCGTAGGTTCGCAGGGCCCACTGATTGTCTCGGATCTGGTCCGCCGCTGCCGGACAGGCGGCCAGGCCCAACAGAAGGGCCCCGGCGGCGAACGCCGCCGCGCCACGCGCCAGTCGGTCGGTTGCCAACCCGGTCACCTCACTCAGCACAGCAGTCGTCCCGCAGGCCGTCGGCCTGCGGGACGACTGATCGGATCTGCCTGCCCTTCCCGGGGAAGGACCTGTCATTCCACTACGTCCGGATTCGCCGGCCGGTCCGGCAGCCAGGTCTCCTCGTCCTCCACGAGGTAGTCCGGCCTCCTGCCGTCGTTCTCCCGCTCGTTCCTCCGGGTTCGCGCACCGGCCGTGCCCGGGAAGGGGCCCGCTCCCAGGAACGGCTGCCCCGCGCCCCCTTGAACACCGTCGGGCCGTACTCGGCTCCGGGCGCCCAGACCTGAACCCCCCTCGGTGAAAGCCTGCTTCGCCTTTCCCGTGGCACCGCCGGTCCGGTGCTCCCCGGCTCCGACCGTGCCGTCGACCTTTCGGGACGGCCCCGCCCCCGGCCTTCCGGACGAGGCACCCGGTCCGATCGTCGAGAAACCGCCTGCCGGGGCCCCGCCCACGCCGAAGCCGTTGCCGGCCCGACCGGTCGTCGGTGTACTCGAACCGCTCCGCCCCGGGCCCTCGCCCGGTCCGAACACCGACCCGCCCTTCGAACCGCGTCCCGGCGTGACGGCTCCGGGGAGACCCGGCCCCGTCCCTTCCCCAGTCTGGGCACCGACCGGACCGACGGGATTGCCGGCCCCCGCCGCAGCGGGACCGTTGACACCGCTTCCGGAGCCACCGCCGACCGGCGCGATGCCGTCGATGCCCATGCCCGGCCCGACATTGCCGACGGCAGGCGGCCTCGGCGGCACCGGAGCGGCAGCGGCGCTGCCGCCCACCACCCCCGGCACGCCGCCGGCCGTGGACTGCGGCTTCGGCACCACCTGCGGCGTACCGCCCCTGATTCCCGAGTCCCCTCGCGTGACACCGCCCGTCGGTGTTTCACCGGTGGGCTTCTTCGGCAGCTGGCCCCCGTTCCGGTCCGCAGGCCGCACCGGGGCGCCACCGCCCCCAGCGCCCCCTGCACCGGACCTGCCAAGGCTCGCCCCGGCCATCGTCGCGCCCGCGCCTGCCGCCGCCGCTGCGCTGTCGCCCGCGGACGCGGAAGACGGAACGTCCTCCACGTCCTCCTTGCCCACCTTCCCCGGCTTCCCCGGGGGGCTGGGGGGTTTCAGCATGGGGGCTGCCGTGCGGTAGTGCATGGCGAGGGTCTGCATGACGGTGGCGGCTTCGAGCTTCCTCTGGTCGGCGAGGGCGGTGCGGCTGTCCTCGTCGTCGGCGCCGAACAGGGCGGAGAAGGTGTCGCCGACGCCGTCGGTGAACTGGTCCCAGCCGCCGGGTTCTTCGGGCATGTCGCGTTTTGCCTTGGCGATGGCCTCGGAGACGGCCTTGAGGGTGATGGCGGCGTCGTTGGCGTAGGAGGCGGCGTTGTTGATGGTGGTGGCGAGCTGGAGCATGCGGGTGTGGAAGGCGTCGCTGGTGGTGCCTTCCCAGGAGGTGGCGGCCTCGGTGCTCGCGCGGGTGAGGGTGGTGCGGATGGCCTTGAGGGTGTCGGCGGCGCGGCGCCAGGGGTCGGCGGCGGCCATCACCTCGCCGGGGTTGAGGGCCTGGGCCATCCTGTGGAGTTCGGCGTGGCTGTAGTTCCTGAAGTCGGTGTACTTCACCGGACGCCCTTTCCGTCGTCGTTCCGGGCGGGGGCCACGGTGCGGGCGTAGGCGGCGGCGCTGCTGGCGGAGGGGTTGGCGACGGACCAGCCGTCGTCGCCGAGCTTCAGCTTGTTCCGGGTGCGGTGTTCCTGCTCCTCGTAGTTGGTGGCGGTGAGTTCGGCCTTCTTCTGGGCCTCGTCGACGGCTTCCTGGAGCTGGTTGAGCACGTCGCGCAGGCCGTCCCGCATGGTCTGGTAGCGGCCGTGCAGGTCGGTGGCTTCGGCGAAGGTGCCGAGGGCGTTGCGGCCGATGCCGCTGCGGCCGTGGGTCGCGGTGCCGTCGGCGTGGTGCTGGAATTCGGCGAGCAGCAGCCGTACCTGGGCGGCGAAGGCGCGCAGTTGCTCGACCTCGACGCGGTAGCCGCGGCCGCCTCCGCCGGTCGATCCGGTTCCGGTTCCGGTTCCGGTTCCCGTTGCCACGTGCGGCGCCTCCCCCGTGCGTCCGTCCGGTGTGTGGTTCGCGGTGCCGGTGCGGCGCCGCCGTCGGGTGGCGCGCCCGGTGGGTCATGTCTAACACATGGTCCGGGCGAGCAGAACGGCCATCGGCCCGACGGCTCCGGTGTTCTGGCGTGTCGTCAGTTCGCGGTCGTCCGTTGCAGGGTGGTGAGGGCGCGGCGGCAGAGCGAGTCGGCGTGGCGGGTGGTTTCGGGGAGCCGGTAGCGGGGGGCGAGGGCGAGGGCGGTGTCGACGGCTTCGGTCAGGCCGATGCGGTGGCCGACGGAGACGAAGACGGGTTTGACGCCGGGCCGGGTGCGGACGGCGCGGCCTACCTCTTCGCCGGTGGCGGGGTCGGTGAGCGGGGTCCAGTCGCCGCGGGCGGGGCCCGGGTCCCGGTGGTCGAAGGTGAACGGGGTCTTGGCGACGCCGAGGGTGCGCAGGCCGGTGAGGACGCCGAGGTGGCTGGCGAGGCCGAGGCGGCGCGGGTGGGCGAGGCCGTAGCCGTCGCAGACGACGGTGCCGGGGCGGCGGGTGAGGGCGGCGAGGGCGTCGAGGACGGCGGGGAGTTCGCGGAAGGCGAGCAGGCCGGGGACGTAGGGGAAGGCGATCCGGCCGGTGGCGGTGGCTTCCTCGACGACGTCGAGGGTGGTGCGGTCGAGGACGACGGCGGCCGCGACGACGAGGTCGCGTTCGTCGTCGTAGGCGACGTCGACCCCGGCGATGAGCCGGTCGTCCGTGCCGTCCGGAGCAGGGCCGCCGGGTCCGCCGGGTCCGCCGGCGATGCTCCCGTGCGGCTGGACGAGCGGGCGGAGCCGCTCCTGTTCGGCGAGCGCCTCGGCCTCGGTGGCGGGCCAGTCGGCGGGGATGGGCACGGCGGTTCCCCCTGGGAGTGCGGAGCGGTTCGGTCGGGTCCGGTGGACCGGTTCGGTCGGGCCCACCGTATCCAGCGGGGCGGACGACCCCGGGGTGAGCCCGTGCGCCCCCCGTGCCCCGGGCGGCGCGGGTTAGCCTGGTCGGAATGCCGGAGGGTCGGCCGGGGCTCCCGAACTCCCTTGCCGGGTGGGTCTTCCGGCATCCGGTACGACCCGCCCGTTCCCCCCGACGTGCGAAGGACTCCGCCATGCCGCGCCGCCCGACTCCGGCCCAGTTCGCCCTCGGTGTGTTCGCCGTCGTCGCCGCCACGGTGGCGCTGCTGGCCGCCACCGGCGCCGATGGCGTGCCGGAGGTGGCGGTGGTGGTGGGCTTCGCGCTCGCCCTCGGCACCTTGGTGACGGTGCTGTCGCTGCGGGCCGCCGCCGGCCGTGCGGACCGGCCGGCCGCCGGGCACGAGTACGCCCGGCAGCGCTGAGGCGGCGCCACCGGGCGGTACGGGGTGCGGTGTCGGCGGTCCGGCTCAGGCCGTGGAGACCACCACCGTCTTGGCGGCCTTGTCGTGGATGCACTGGCGGTAGGGCTTGTCGAAGACGCCGAACATGCCGTCGATCAGCCACCAGAGCCACGCGCAGCAGAGGACGGCGGGCAGGATGAAGACGGCGGCCCGGGTCCAGGCCGCGGACTGGGTCGGGGTGCTGCCGTCGATCAGCATGGCGACCCGGATCTTCATGGCCTTCTTGCCGAGGGTCTGGCCGTCCCGGCCGAGCATCACTCCGTCGTAGACGAGGTAGATCGCGCAGGCGAGCCAGAAGGCGCCGGCGGAGCCGGAGCTGTCGGAGAGGCTGGCGAAGGGCAGCACCAGGACGACAGCCACGGCCTGTACCAGCAGGTAGTCGATCAGCTGGGCGACGATCCGGTTGGGCCAGCTGCCGAGCGGCGGCATCCCGGGGACGGGGCCGGCGCCGGGCGTGCCGTAGCCCGCGGGGCCGTGGCCCGGCGGGGGCTGGTCGTAGGGCGAACGGCCGGGCGGGGGCTGTCCCTGGCCGTACGGGGAACCGCCGTAGTCGCCGCCGTACGCGCCGGGGCGGTCGGAGGGGCTGCCGGACGGTGGCGGGGTGCCGTACGGGTCCGACGGCGTACCTTCCGGCGTGCCGCCGCCCTGCTGCGGGGGCTTCTTGTCGAAGGAGGGCTGACCGCCCCCCTCCGGCTCGGGGCCTGAGGGGTCGTGGGTGCTCATTCCCCGAGTAGAACATCACACATTCTATGAACTTGGGATATTTGGTCGGTTTTGTCCGACCGGGCCTCGGGGGCGGCCTCGTCAGAGCCGCACCACGCGGGTGCGGGCCGCCCGGTCGTGCCAGCCGCGCCGGGCGGGGCGGTCGAACAGCGGCCAGACCAGGCCGACCAGCAGCAGCGTCGACGCCTGCCTGACCAGCCATCGGCCCAGTGAGCGACCGAAGCCCAGTCGGGCGCGGGCGGCGGCCGGGGTGGTGGCCGAGGTGGCTGCGGCGGCGTCGATCACCCGGATCCGGGCCAGCCGCTTGCCGAAGGTCTGGCCGGTGCGGGCGGTCGGCAGGACCTCGTAGAGCAGGCCGACGAAGAGGAGGATGCCGAGCAGGACGGCGACCTTGCCGGCCACCACGCCGTCCACCAGCCAGACGTCCGTCTGACGGCGGGTGAGCCGGCTGGCCATCCTGGCCTGGGCGAGCTTCTCCTGGATGTGGTCCGCGACGGAGGTGCCGAGCGGGATCCCGGCGGCGGTGGCGACGACGGCCAGGACGGCGGTGTCCACCAGGCGGGCGGCCGCCCGGCGGCCGAGCCCGGCGGGCCGCGGCGCGGGCCTGGTCCGGCGCCGGGACGCGGACGGGCGGGACGCGGACGGGCGGGCAGCAGAGGCCCCGGGAGCGGAGGCCCCGGGAGCGGAGGACGCATCGGGCGCCGAGGCCGCAGAGGCGGCGGAGGCGGCGGCAGTCGCGGGGGCGGACGGTGCGGGTACGGCGGCGGCCGTCGGCGCGGGCCGCACGGGCTCGGCCGTCGGCGGCTCTCCGAGGCCGACGGGCCCCGCGGCCTCCGCCCCCTCCGACACCTCCGCCGGCGCCACGTGAACGACCGGAACGACCGGCGCGGCCGCCTCGGCGGGCGCCTCCGTACCCGTACCGGGAACCGCGCCCCAGGAGACCCAGCGCGGTGCGGCTCCCGGCTCCAGCAGCCCGTGCCGCGCCCGAAGGTCGGCCGGCCCACCGGACGACTCGGCCCCCGCGACCGCACCCGTCGGACCGGCCTCCGCCGCCAGCAACGCCTCGGCCAGGGCGGTGTGCGGTCCGACACCCGGGGCCGCCCCGGCCGCACCCTCCGGTTCCACCGCCAGACCCGCGCGCCCGACCCCCGCCCCGACTCCGGACCCGCCGTCCGCCACCTCCCCGCCGGACCGGAACACCGGCCCGCCCTCCGCCACCGCGAAGGTGAACGAGGCCCCGCCCGACGTCTGGTCCAGGTAGACCGGACCGGTGTCCCCGACCGGCACCGGTCCGGCCTCCACGCCGGGTACGGATACGGGCACGGGCACGGGTTCGGCCGCCGTCGGCGGCGGCACGTACCGCGCGCCCACCCCGGCGGCCGCCGCGCCCGGCCGGCGGGTCGCGTACCGGGGCGGTTCCAGGACCTCGCCCTCGGCCGGGGCGGGTCGGCTGGTGCCGGGCACCCAGGCCGTGCCGCCCCAGTAGCGGACGAAACCGGGGACGGAGGGGTCGGGGTAGTAGCCCGGCGCGGGGCCGGCGGCCGTCTCCGTGCTGCCGCCCGCGAGAGGCCGGTCCGTCATGGGGGTCTTCTTTCCTGGCAGGCCGATGCGGCTCGCCCGGCGAGGGGTGCGCGCGACGGTGGCTCGGGCGACGCGGGAGGCGGCGGTGCCGGCGCGCGCGAGGGGGGTGGCCGCCGGATGGGCGGACAGTCGCCGGACAGTCACAAAGGGTAGTACCTCGGCGGGCCCGTGGTGTGAAGTTGGCGGTTCGCCGGACAGCCCGGGCGGGCCCACGGTAAGGAAGACGGCGCGAACGCCCGATCACGCGCCCGCTCTCCCCGTGTTCACCACTCCCCGGACCTCCCCGGAACCCCCTGTCGACGGCTGTCCGCCAAGAAATCTCGAAAACACGTGTAAGAGCGCCCCCGGGCCGCGCTCTCCAAGGTCACAGGGCCCGCAACCGGGCATGAACCGCAGGCAGAGAGGAATCCGATCATGGAGCGCCCGACGAGTGTGGTCGAGCACGAGCTGGAGCTCAACCTGGTGCTCTCCCCCGAGCACAGCGTCCCCGTGCCGGCCCGGCTGTCGTACGGCAGCCACGACCCGTACGCCGTCCACATCACCTTCCACCTGGACACCGGCTCGCCGGTCACCTGGGTGTTCGCGCGGGAGCTGCTGGTGGAGGGCACCTTCCGGCCCTGCGGGCAGGGGGACGTCCGGATCTGGCCGACCCGCTCGGGGCGGCGCAGCGTGCTCTGCCTGGCACTGAGCTCCCCGGCCGGGGACGCGCTGCTGGAGGCGCCGCTGCCGGCGGTGGCCGCCTGGCTGGAGCGGGCGCACCGGCTGGTGCCGCCGGGCAGCGAGATGGCCGCGCTCGACATGGACGGTTCGCTGGCCGAGCTGCTCGCGTGATCGGCCCGGCCCGGGCACACCACGCCCGGCCCGCCCCGGAGGGTCCGACCGCCCACGCCGGACCGACGGACGCCGACCGCTCGACCAAGCCCGACGACCGCTCGGCCGGACCAGCCGGACCAGCCGGATCTGCCGGACCGGTGCCCTCCGGCGACTCAGCGGGCCGCGGGGGCCTGCTGACGTTCGCGCGCGGGCCCCGGCCGGTCGCCGTCGCGCTGGCCCGGCAGCGCCACCAGCGGCGCGCCGGCGGCCAGCCGCCGGGCCCTTATGCGTAGCGCGGCGGCCAGCAGGAAGCAGATCCCGACCAGCGGGTAGACCGAGGTCGGGATCTGGCGCAGCGGCGAGAGCTCCAGGACCAGCGCGCCCTGCGGCTTGGCGGCCCACATCGCGAAGGAGAGGAAGGCGACCAGCGTGGCCCCGAAGGCGGCCCGCCAGCGGACCTTCCGGACGGCGGCCGGACGCGCCCGTTCGACCGCCGCCTCGCAGGCGAGCAGGGCGAGCATCGGCACGCACCAGACCCAGTGGTGGGTCCAGCTGATGGGCGAGATCAGTACGGCGGTGACGGCGGCGCAGCAGACGCCCCAGGCCTCGGCGCGCGGCAGCCAGCGGGAGCTGGTCGCGGCCCAGGCGGCGATCCCGAGGCCGGCCACCGCGACGGCGACGGCGGCCAGCGTGCCCGCCGCCCCCGGCTCGGAGGTGTGCAGGAGGCGGGCGACGGCGCCGCTCAGCGCCTGGTTGTCGACGATCTCGGTCTTGCCGACGCGCGAGGAGTCGTAGAGGTACTTGGTCCAGAAGCCCCAGGTCGCGTCGGGCAGGACGGCGGCGCCGATCAGGAAGGTGCCGACGAAGGTGGCGCCGGCGACGAAGGCGGCGCGGACCCGGCCGGTGATCAGCAGGTAGACGGCGAACAGGCCGGGGGTGAGCTTGATCCCGGCGGCGATGCCGATGGCGATGCCCTTGCTGCGCCGGCCGTCGGGCCGGGTGAGGTCCCAGAGGATCAGGCAGGCGAGGGCGAGGTTGATCTGGCCGTAGCGCAGCGTGGTGTAGACGGGTTCGAGCCAGACGCCGGCGCCGGTGACCAGGATCACGCCGATCGGTCGCAGTTCGCGGCGCGGCCAGCCGACCAGCTTGAACGACAGGTGGGTGAGCAGCGCGAGCAGTCCGAGGTTGCAAAGCGTGACCGCGACCCGGAGGAACGGCACCGGGAACCAGGTCGTCGGCACGAAGAGCATCGCGGCGAACGGCGGGTAGGTGGCGGGCAGGTTCCACTGGGTGACGCGCAGCCCGTAGAGGTCGCCGCCGTTGGCGACGGCCGCGCCCTCGGCCCGGTAGACGATCATGTCCACCATCGAGGTGTGCGCGAAGTGCCGGACGACCGCGTAGGCGACCAGGGAGAACAACGCCAGCGCGGAGACGGCCAGCAGCGGGCGGCGCGGGGCCTCCCGCAGGGCGCGGACGGGTGCGCCGAGGGCGGTCCGCAGCCGGTCCGACAGGGGGGCGGGCGCCTGCTCCGGTACGTTCCGCACCGCGCTGCGCTCGTCTTGCACCGCTGTCACTGTTCGCTCCGTCCACCGTTCGGCCAACCAGCGACGATACCTGATGCCCGTCGGGCCGACCCGGTGGAGCTCGTCACGGAGAGTGATCAATGGTGCCGGCCGGCCGTGCCCCGTTGCGGTCGGGGCACGGTCGGCCGGAGTCGGTGGGCGGGTACCGGTCGGGTACCCGGGGAGGTCAGCCGGTGTAGGCGCCGAGTGCCCGGGTGAAGTCCAGCGGCTGCTGGACGATGGAGCTGCAGCTGGCGTCGGCGTAGGCCTTGGCGCCGCCCTCGCAGGCCTTGTCGCGGGTGCCGGACCACATCGCCAGCCAGGCCAGGTGCTTGGACTTGGCGAAGTCGGCGAGCTGCTTGGCGTCGGCGACGGTGAAGATCTCGCTGGCCACGTCGTTGACGCCGATCATCGGGGTGACCGCGACCTTGCGCCAGGCGGCGGCGTCGTCGAGGCCGAGCACGCTCTTGACCTGGGCCTGGGTGGCGGTGGCCGCGGCGATCGCGTACTTGCCCATCTGGCCCTGCGGGTTCGGGGCGACGCCGTCGCCGAAGTCCATCGCCATGATGTTGACCGCGCCGATCGCCACGCCGTTGTTCTTGGCGTCGGCGACCAGGTTGACGCCCTCCTGGGTCAGGCCGGAGGGCAGCGCGGGCAGGGTGTAGGAGACGTCGAGGGCCTTGCCCTTGGCGGCGGCGTTCTTCTGCAGCTGGGTGATGGCCTGGGCGCGGCGGGTGTTGGCCGCGGCGTTGGCGATCGCGCCGCCCTCGACGTCGAAGTCGAGCTTGGTGAGGCCGAAGGTGTCGACGGTCTTCTGGTAGACGGCGGTCAGGTCGGCCACCGAGGAGCAGGCGAGGGCGAGCTCGCTGCCGTTGGCGCCGCCGAAGGAGACCCGGACGTCGCCGCCGAGCGCGCGCAGGGCGCCGATCTGGGCGGCCACCGCGTCGGCGGCGAGGTCGCTGACGCCGCCCCACTTCGGGGTGCAGCCGCCTCCGGAGACGACGAAGGCCAGGTTGAAGTCCTTGACGCCGGTGGCCTTGGCGGTGGCGACCAGGTCGTACGGCGGGTAGAGCGAGGTGTCCACGTACGGGGCGAAGCCGGCGCCGGTGACCGGGGCGGGGGTGCCCGTCGCGGTGGCGGTGGGCGTCGGGGCCGGCGTGGTGGCGGTGGCGGTCGCGGTGGGCGTGGGCGCCGGGGTGGTGGGCTTGGTGGTGGCGGTCGGGCTCGGCGTGCCCGGCTTGGTCGGGGTGGCCGAGGCCGAGGCCGACGCGGTGGCCGAGGCGGTCGCGGTGGCCGAGGCCGAGGCTGTCGCGGTGGCGGTGGCCGACGCCGAGGGCGAGGCGGTGGTGGTCGGACGCCCCGACGGGGTGGGTGCCGTACCGTCCCCGGCCTTGCAGGAGGCCTTGTTGATCAGGCAGTTGCCCGGTTCGGCCTGCGCCGCACCGGCACCCTGGGCGACGAAGCCGATCACGATGCTCTTGCCCGGGTCCAGCCGCTTGCTCCACGACTCCGGCTTGACGGTGACGTGCTGGCCCTCGGCGGTGTAGGTGGCGTTCCAGAGCGAGTCGATCTTCGCCCCGGCCGGCAGGTCGAAGGTGAGCGTCCAGTCCTCGATCGCGCTGCTGTCCGGATTGGTGACCAGGTACTGGCCGGTGTAGCCGGCGTCCCAGCTGCTGGTGCGGCTGTAGACCGCGCCGAGCGAGGCGGCGCTGGCCGAGGAGGCGAGGACGACGACGCCCCCCGCGACCAGGGCGGCGGCGACGGCCGAGGCGGCGAGGACCGCTCCCTTGCGGCTGCGCCGGCGGCGGCCTGGACGGCGGTTGGGCTGCTGGGTCGTCATGGGGGCGTACCTCCGCGGCTGGCAGGTGTGGGCCGGGTGGGGTCACGGTGTCCGCCGGACGCGCGGGTGCGTGGACCCGTCGCGGGCGAGAGTGACCCGGCTCGGTCGAGGGTGACCGGCACGGTCGGATGACCGGCGCGGACGACGCTAGCGGCGCCGGATGGCCGAAACCCGCCTGCTGAGCCAGGGGTACAGCTCCCTTACGGTGCACTTAAGAAAGAGGAGCGGTCTCCTCCCCGCACCGGTGCCGAAACCTTTCGCCAAGTGGTCGCCAGGGCGATCAGCGCGGGAACAGCGCACCCCGGCCGCGGCGCCGGCTGTTCCGTCCGGTCCGGGCCGGCGCGGTGCCGTCCTGCCGGTTCTGCAGCCGGAGCCGGATCTCGGCGCCGCCGAGCACCGCGGAGCGGCCGAGCGCGAGGTCCCCGCCGGTGGCCTCGGCCAGCTTGCGGACGATGTCCAGCCCGAGACCGGTGGAGCCGTCCCCGCCGTGCCCCTCCCCGCGCTTCAGGGCGGCTTCCGGATCGGTGAAGCCCGGGCCGGCGTCGCCGACCAGCACGATGACCGCGCTCCCGGTGGCCAGCACGTCCACCGAGAAGGCGGTGCCGATCGTGGTGTGCCGGAAGACGTTGCCGAGCAGCGCGTCCACGGCGGCGGCGAGGTCGCCGCGCTGGACCGGGACGGGCGTCTCCCGGTCGGCGCCGGCCAGCTGCCAGCGGCGGCCCTCGTCCTCGGCGAGCGCGGACCAGAAGCCGACCCGCTCCCGGATCACCTCGGCGGCGTCGCAGCCGACCGTGACGGCGGGCGCGTCCTCGGGGGCCCGGCGGGCCGAGCGGATGATCTGGTCGACCTCGCGCTCCAGTTGGGAGACGGCGTGCCGGGTGGCGTCCGCCGCGTCCCCCTCGCCGAGCGAGGCGGCGTTGAGCCGCAGCACGGTCAGCGGGGTGCGCAGCCGGTGCGACAGGTCGGCGGCCAACTCTCGCTCTGCTGCCAGCAGTTGCACGACCCGGTCGGCCATCGCGTTGAACGCGTGGGCGGCCTCGCGCAGTTCCTCGGGGCTGCCCGCGGCCTGCTTGCCCTCCACCGGCACCCGGACGGTGAGGTCGCCGGAGCCCAGCGAGCGGGCGGCGGCGGCCAGCCGGCGGGCGGAGGCGACGATCCGCGCGCCCATCCGGTCGGCGACCAGGACCGAGATGGCGACCAGGGCCAGCGCGACGCCGGAGAGCACCTGCCAGGCGGTGGAGACGCCCCGGGTGAGGTCGCCGTCGGCCACGAACACCTCGACCACGGCGGTCCGGATGGTGTCCACGGCGACCGGCTGGAGCAGCGCGTACCCGCCCGGGACCTCGACGGTGAACGACCGGCCCTGCACGCCGGCGGTGGCCACGTCGGCGTCCAGCGCCCGGACCTCACCGATCGTCGCACCGGCGGACGGCCCGGGCCCGGCCTGAGCCACGGCCGACCCGCCCGCACCACCGCCCGAACCCGCGGCCGAGACGCCCGACGCACCACCCGACGCGCCGGCGGACGCACCGCTCGACGCACCACCCGCCGCACCGCCCGACGCCCCCTCCGGCGGCGGCAGGTGCACGGCCATCCGCCCCTGCGCACCCGCGTCCGTGGACGCCACCGCCCGGGCGATGGCGTCCTGGTCGGTGGTGATGGCGAGCGCCGGGCCGAGCGCCGCCGCCTGGCGCTCGGCCGCCGTGAACGCCCGGTCCCGGGCGGTCTGCTGGACCATCAGGCCGAGCGGGATGAGGAAGGCCAGCGCGACCATGGTGGTCCCGGCCACGGCGGCCTTGATCAGGGCCCAGCGCAGCGAGTGTCCGAACCTCCTCATGTCCGGCGCTCCACGGGGACGGGCCCGGGCCCGGCGGAGTGCCCGGCGGCCTCCAGCCGGACCCCGACGCCGCGCACGGTGTGCAGGTAGCGGGGGCTGGACGCGGTCTCGCCGAGCTTGCGGCGCAGCCAGGAGAGGTGCACGTCGATGGTCTGGTCGCCGCCGTAGGTCTGCCGCCACACCTCGGCCAGGATCTCCTTGCGCGGCACGACCACGCCGGGCCGGGCGGCGAGGAAGGCCAGCAGGTCGAACTCGCGGCGGGTCAGGTCGAGCAGCCGCCCGTCCAGCGAGGCCTCCCGCCGCTGGAGGTCGATGGCCAGCCCGCCGACCCGCAGCACCTGGCTGACCGGGGCGGCGCCGCCGCCGAGCCGGCGGAGCACGGCGGCCATCCGGGCGCTGAGGTGCTCCCCGGAGAACGGTTTCACCAGGTAGTCGTCGGCGCCGTCGTTGAGCAGCCGGACGATCTCGGCCTCGTCGTCGCGGGCGGTGGAGATGATCACCGGGACGTTGGTCAGCCCACGGATCATCTTGAGGGCCTCGCTGCCGTCCAGGTCCGGCAGGCCGAGGTCGAGGATCACCAGGTCGCAGCCGACCTGGGCGACCTCGCGCAGCGCCTCAAGTGCCGTACCCACGCTGCGAACCGCGTGGCCGGTGTCGGACAGGTGGCGGATGAGGGCGGATCGCACGAAGGGGTCGTCCTCGACCACGAGCACTGTTGCCATGGGGCTGCACGGTAGCCCATCGGCCCCGAATGGTCTGTACCTCGGGGTGGCTCCGGGCGGGCCCGCGGGGCGGGTCGCGACCGGTCCGGCCGAACCGCCGGGGGTTTGTGCAAGTTCCCTGCCTAAGTACCGGGGCGCCCGTCTGCCTGGCCCGGGAGTACGGCAGGATGTGCGCACGATGCGGAACGGACTGGTACAGCTCGGCGCCTGGGCGGCGGCCACCGGGGCGGCGGTGGCGCTGTCCTGGTTCGGCGTGCACGCGGTGCTGACCGGCGCCGCCTTCGAACAGCCCACCGCACTGCCGTTGCCGTCACCGGCCTCGGCCGGGGGGTCGAGACCCACGCCGACGCCCACGGCGACGCAGCCGCAGTCGACGACCATCCCGGAGTCGCCCGCGCCGCCGCCGGCCGCGTCGGCGACCGCCCCGCGCCCCACCGCCCCCGCGGCGCCCCCGACCCCCTCGGCCGCCGCGCCCTCCTCACGCCGACCGGCACCGGCCACCACCACCACGTCCTCCGTGCGCAGCTATCTCGTCCCGGGCGGCAAGGTCGCCCTGGACCTCCGGACGGACAACGCCTCGCTCGTCTCCGCCACGCCGGACTCGGGCTGGAAGATGCAGGTCTGGAACGGCCCGCAGTGGCTGCGGGTGGACTTCACCAAGGACGACCAGGCCAACTCGGTGTTCGTCTACTGGAACGGCCACCCGCCGGTCGTCGACACCGTCACCCGCTGACCCCGGGCGCCCGGACGGCCCGTCACCACCGCTCGAAGGGGACGTACCCGGGCAGGTAGGGGCCGGTGTACCGGGACCGGTCGACCAGGGTGTGCCTGGTCCCGCCGGGCACCCCGATCGCCGCGAGCACCACCGTGCCGTACGCGTCCCGCACCTCGTAGGGCTCGGCGAGCGAGGCCGCGCCCCGGTCGACCGCGAAGTCGTACGCGTAGCAGACGTCCGGCACGGAGACCGCGAGGTCGATCACGCCGTCGCCGTGCCGGGCCAGGTGGCCGGCCAGTTCCCGGCCGCGCGGGCCGATCACCTGGACGAGGGAGGTGAGCACGAAGCGCGTCCCGGGTGCCCGCAGCACGTAGGAGACGGTCTCCGGCTCGCCGGTCTCGGGCCCGGCGTAGGCGGTACAGCGGAGGCCGAGCGCGACGGTGTACCGGCGGGCCGCCCGCTCGGCGTCGCCGACCGCGAAGACCACCGCGTCGGCGTGGCCCATCGGGACGAGGTCGGGCTCTCCCAGGCCGGCGGTGAGCAGCACGGGTTCAATGGCGGTCTCGGTCATTCCGGCCCTCCCGGTAGGTGTACGGACCACGGGTCCCGCTCCCGCGGGCCGGTGTGGGGACCGGCTCACGGGGTTGTGGCTGGAGGGTGGCGCCGAGCCGACCTCCACGCAACTGTTCCGTTTCCTCCTGGTCAAGGTGTGCTCCGGGGCGGGAGAATCGGCCGCACCGCTGTACAGAATGCCCACCGGAGGAGGAGCCCGCGATGCCCCCCGCCCACGCCCCCAGCTCCCCCGGATCGTCCAACTCGCCCGCCGGCCAAGGACATTCCGGCCCGCCCGGAGCCGCTGCCGGCGCCCTGCCCGGAGGTGCTCCCGGCGGCGCCGGCACCGGCGGCCCCGCCGGCGCCCCGGGGGCCGTGGCCGGCGGCGCGGCCGGGAGCACCCCCGGGAGCACCAACGACGCGATCGACGCGCTGGACGGCCGGCTGATCCGGCTGCTCGCCGAGGAGCCCCGGATCGGGGTGCTGGAGTGCTCGCGCCGCCTCCAGGTCGCCCGCGGCACGGTGCAGGCGCGGCTGGACCGGCTCCAGGCGCGGGGGGTGATCGGCGGCTTCGGCCCCGAGGTGGACCCGGCGGCGCTGGGGTACCCGGTGACGGCCTTCGCGACCCTGGAGATCTCCCAGGGCCAGGGCGCGGACGTGCGGAGGCACCTGGCGGCGGTGCCGGAGGTCCTGGAGCTGCACACCATCACCGGCCACGGCGACATGATGGTGCGGATCGTGGCCCGCTCCAACGCCGACCTGCAGCGGGTGATCGACCGGGTGGTGGGGTTCGACGGGATCGTCCGGTCCTCGACGGCGATCGCGCTGGAGAACCCGGTGCCGTACCGGATCCTGCCGCTGGTCGACCAGGCCGCGGCGGAGTGACCGGGCGGGGACCGGCCCGCCCGCCGCACCCCTCGGCCGCGCCCGGGGCGCCGCTGCTCAGCAGCCGGGGACGGTCCCGCCGGAGCGCAGCGCGTCCAGTGCCGAGACCGCTTCCGACAGCGTCCCCACCGGCACCAGCCGCAGCCCGTCGGGCGTGTTCACCTTCGCGTCCGCGCACTCGTCCTTGGGCAGCAGGAACACCGTCGCACCGTCCCGCGCGGCCGCCTGCGTCTTGAGCGGCACGCCGCCCACGGCGCCGATCACTCCGTCGTCGTCGATGGTCCCGGTGCCCGCGACGGTCAGCCCGCCGGTGAGGTCGCCGCCCTTGCCGTCGCCCGCGAGCTTGTCGACGATCCCGAGCGCCAGCATCTGGCCCGCGCTCGGGCCGCCGATGTCCCCGAGGTCGACCTTCACCTTCACCTGGTCGGGCGAGAGGTGGAGGTAGGAGAGGGCGGCCGCGGTGGCGCTGTCCTGCGACTCCGCCATCTGCTGGGCCGTCACCTCCTCGGCCTTGACCGGGTCGCCCTGCGGGTAGACGGTGTCGGTCGGCCGGACGGCCTCGTCCTGGTCGAACCAGGCCTGGAGCGAACGCCAGAGGGTGGCCCGCTCCCCCGGGTTGGTCGCCGAGATGGTGACCATCCGCAGCTGTCCCTGGGTGGTCCGGACCGGGGCTCCGGTGACGGTCAGCACCGGCCGGTCCTGGTAGCTGCCGAGGGTGTCCGCGGTCACGCCCGGCCAGGTCAGCGTGTACGGCAGCGGGACGAAGGCGGCCACGCCGAACAGTGCGGCGACCAGCACCCCGCAGAGCGCGAGCGCTCGGGTCCGGGGGGCGGTCAGGGCCTTGGGCAGCTTGGAGTCGGACACAGAGGCATCCAAACACACCCGGGCCACCGGGCGGGCACCCGCACGGCCACCCGGACGGTCGCGCGGACGGCCGCCCGAAGGTGCCGCCGGCCGTCCGGGCGCGGGCCGCGGCACGGCCGGCGGCGGCCCGCTACCGCAGCGCGTCGGCGACCTCGGTGGCCGCTTCCACCACCCGCGGGCCGACCCGCTCCGGGACGAGGCCGTTGAGCATCACCACGCCGACGCTGCCCTCGATCCCGCTCAGCCCCAGCAGTGCGGCGGCCGCGCCGGACGCCCCGGACTGCTCCTCCGCCCGGGTGATGACGAACCCCTGCTCCGGCCGGCGCTGGCTCGGGAAGGCCCGCGCCTCCAGGATCGCCCGGCCGGCCGCGCTCTCGCCCAGCGGGTGGCGCAGCCCGGTCCGGTAGGCGACGTGGAAGTCGGTCCAGCTGGGCTCGACCACGGCCACCGCCAGCGCCTCGTTGCCGTCCACCAGGGTGAGGTGCGCGGTGGCGCCGAGGTCCTCGGCGAGGCTGCGCAGGGCGGGGAGCGCGGCCTCGCGCAGCAGCGGGTGGACGCGGTGGGCGAGCCGCAGCACGCCCAGGCCGACCCGGGCCCGGCCGCCGATGTCCCGGCGTACCAGCCCGTGCTGCTCCAGGGTGGCCAGCAGCCGGTAGACGACGGTCCGGTTGACGGCGAGCCGGGCCGCCAGCTCGGTCACGGTGAGCCCGCGCTCCGAGTCGGCGAGGAGTTTGAGGACCCGGACACCACGGTCCAGGGTCTGGGAGGTCTCTGCAGTCACGACGCGCATTCCTTTCCGCGGCGGGTCGCGGATCGGCTGACCGGTCCGGGACTCGAATGTCGCGCGCAGGGTGGGTGGCCGCGCTCGGGCCGCGGTGTGTCGTCCTTGACGTCCTGGGGCCCTGCGCGCCCGTCTCGCGGGGGTCACCCGGCGGGAGAGCGTGTGGGAAAGGTAGTGAAGGAATTGCGGCGGCGGAAGTGCTTGTCCAAAATTCGGGCAAGATCAATTTTTTCGCCCTTGACAAATCCGGGCAATCAGCAATATTTCGCCCGCCCCGGCGGTGCACAGGTTCGACCACACTCCGAAGTCCGGACACTCCGGGGTCCGGCCGGCCCGGCGTCCGCCCGCGGTCAGAGCAGGTTGCGCAGGACCGTCCAGGCCGTCGCCGTGCCGAGCAGCACCGCCGTCCCGCGGCGGCCGAGCGGCGGCTGCCAGCGCCGCCCCGCCAGGCCGTGCCGCAGCCAGACCAGGTAGACCGCGGCGACCACCGGCAGCGAGAGCAGCAGTGCCGCGTTGTCCTGCCAGGCCGCGGCGAGGTCACCGTGCATCAGGTCGTAGGTCATCCGGGTGCCGCCGCATCCCGGGCAGTCCAGGCCGGTGACCTTCCGCCAGGGGCAGAACGGCAGTGCCTGTCCCGGCAGATGGGGGTTGCGCGACCAGAGGTACGCGGCGCCGGCCAGGCCGCCGACGAGCACCGCCACCGGCGGCCAGGCGGTGCGCAGCCGGTCGGCGCGCGGCCACGCGGCGTTCGGCAGGTCGGCGCGCGGCCGGGCCCGCTCCGGTCGGCCGCTTCCGGGAACGGCGGAGCCGCCCCGGCCGGAGCCGGGGCGGCGGCGCACCTTCGCGAACGGGCGCAAGGGTCAGCTGCGCAGCAGCCGGCCCTGGGCGTCGGTCCGGTCGTTGCTGGTGAGGAACAGGATGCCGTCGATCAGCGACCAGACACCGAGGCCGCCGCAGGTCAGCAGCTGGGCGATGCCGATACCGATGTGGCCGGTGTAGAAGCGGCCGACGCCCAGGCCGCCGAGCAGGATCGTCAGGACGCCCGCGACGACCTTCGACTTGTCGGACAGCTCGGGCTGGGCGTGAGGGGGGTAGGACACGATCGGTGTGCTCCTTGTGAAGACAGGCAGGCCCGCGCGCGACGGGGCCGCGTCCCGGGTCGGTGAGGTGCGCGAACCGATGTCACCGAGGGCTCCGGCGGCGGCCACGGACGGGTGGTCGCACGGCTTCGACAGCCCAACGGCGGTTCGGCACGCGGAACATTAGCCGATCGTCACACCGGCTGTCTCCACAAATCCTTCGCGTATACCTGAACGTCACATGACCTTACGGTTCAAGGCATCCCGGCCCCGACGCCCACGCGCTCCGGCACCCCGCACCCCGCACCCCGACGGGACGTCACTTCGCCCACTCCCGGATCCGGGCGATCCGCGCCTTCAGCTGATTGGCGGTCGCCTGTGCCGTCAGCGGACCGCCGCACTCCCGGCGCAGCTCGTTGTGGATGGTGCCGTGCGGCTGGCTGGTGCGGTGGTGCCAGGCGGCGACCAGCGCGTTCAGCTCCTTGCGCAGCTCCCGGAGCTCCTGGTGCGTCACGACCGGCCGCTGCTCGGCCGGCAGCTCCAGCAGGTCGGCCTCCTCGGCCGGCTTGCCCTTGCTCCGCTGGATCTGCCGGTGCTGACGCTTCTGGAGCAGCATCTGCACCTGGTCCGGCTCCAGCAGGCCCGGGATGCCGAGGTAGTCCTCCTCCTCCTCGCTGCCCGGGTGCGCCTGCATGCCGAACTCCATGGCGTTGTACAGCACCCGGTCGAAGACCGCGTCGGAGCCCAGCGCCTCGTACGAGAACTCGTCGCCGCCGGCGCCGTCCGGGCCGTCGTTGGCCCGCTCGGCCTCGGCGAGCAGCCGGTCCTCCTCGTCGAAGAGGCCCTCGCCCTCCTTCTTCGGCCGATCCAGCACGTGGTCGCGCTGGAGCTCCATCTCGTTGGCGAAGCCCAGCAGCGTCGGGATGGTCGGCAGGAAGACGGAGGCCGTCTCGCCGCGCTTGCGGGCGCGCACGAACCGGCCGACGGCCTGCGCGAAGAAGAGCGGGGTGGAGATCGAGGTGGCGTACACGCCGACGGCCAGGCGCGGCACGTCGACGCCCTCGGACACCATCCGGACGGCGACCATCCAGCGCGAGTCCCCGGCCGCGTAGTCGGAGATCCGCTTGGACGCCTCCGCCTCGTCGGAGAGCACCACGGTGGCCTTCTCCCCGGTGATCTCGCGCAGCATCTTGGCGTAGGCGCGGGCGGTGTTCTGGTCGGTGGCGATCACCAGGCCGCCGGCGTCCGGGATCGCCTTGCGGACCTCGCCCAGCCGGCGGTCGGCGGCCTGGAGCACGGCCGGGATCCACTCGCCCTGCGGTGCCAGCGCGGTCCGCCAGGCCTGGGCGATCAGGTCCTTGGTCATCGGCTCGCCGAGCCGGGCCTCCAGCTCGTCGCCGGACTTGGTGCGCCAGCGCATGTTGCCGCTGTACGACAGGAAGATCACCGGACGGACGACGTGGTCGGCGAGCGCGTGCCCGTAGCCGTAGGTGTAGTCGGCGACCGACTTGCGGATGCCGTCGCCGCCCGCCTCGTACTGGACGAAGGGGATCGGGTTGGTGTCCGAGCGGAACGGCGTCCCGGTCAGCGCCAGCCGGCGGGCGGCCGGCTCGAAGGCCTCGAAGCAGGCCTCGCCCCAGGACTTGGAGTCACCGGCGTGGTGGATCTCGTCCATGATGACCAGCGTCTTGCGGGCCTCGGTCCGGTTGCGGTGCAGCATCGGGTTCACGCCGACGCCCGCGTAGGTGACCACGATGCCGTGGTACTCCCGGGAGAGCGGGCCGGAGGAGTACGCCGGGTCCAGCTTGATGCCTATCCGCGCGGCGGCCTCGGCCCACTGCTTCTTCAGGTGCTCGGTCGGCGCGACCACGGTGACCTGCTGCACCAGGTGGTTGTGCAGCAGGTACGAGGCCAGGGTCAGCGCGAAGGTGGTCTTACCGGCGCCCGGGGTCGCGACGGCGAGGAAGTCGCGCGGCTGGTTCTCGATGTACTTGTCCAGCGCCCCCTGCTGCCAGGCCCGGAGCTTGCCGGCGGTACCCCAGGGCGCGCGGCCGGGGAAGGCCGGTGACAGGTGGTGCGAGGTGGTCGGCGCGGCATGGCCGACGGCCCGGACGGGCGCATGCGGCTCGTCCGCGTCGGAGAAGAGCGGCATCGAGGAGGCGGCGGCAGTACTCACGGTCTCCGAGGGGGGATCATCGCAGGTCAGAGGCGGTCTGGCAGCCCCGTCCCGCGGTCGGGCGGCGATCGGACAACCCGCCCAGCCTACCGGGCCCGGCGGCGTTCGGGCGGCCGGGCCGGGCTCGCGCGTGGCTCGCGCGGCCGGAAAGCGATGTGACGCGGCTCACATCGAAAGCCCGGGAAAAGCGGGTAATCGGAACCCCCCGGACCGTCTCTCATCCGGGTGAGGCCGCCCCACCCTCCACAGCCGTCACCGGCCTCACACCAGCGAAGGGAACCCGCCGTGCACACCGTCGTCGAAGAGACCGTCCAGGCCCGTCTGATCCTCTCCCCCCACCGTTCCGCCCGGCTCCGGGTGACCCTGGCCTACCTGCCGGAGGACCCCCTCGCCGTCCGGATGGCCTTCCCCGCCGAGTTCTCGCTGGACGACCGGGCCGACGAGCCCGGCACCGGCCGCGGTTCCGGCCGCGGTTCCGGCCGCGGTTCCGACGGCGGTTCCGACCGCGACGACGACATCGTCTGGGTCTTCGCCCGGCAGCTGCTGAGCGCCGGCCTGGAGCTGCCCTCCGGCGCCGGGGACGTGCACGTCCGGCCCGCGCTCGGCCGCCGCACCATGGTCGAGCTGCGGGCGCCGGAGGGCACCGCGCTGGTCCAGTTCGACTCCGCCGACCTGCGGCGCTTCCTGTGGCGCAGCAGGCTCGTCGTCCCGGAGGGCGAGGAGCACCTGCACCTGGACGCCGACCGCGCGCTCGCCGAGCTGCTCGGCTGAGCCGCCGCCCGCACGGGGCGGCAGGTCCGCGGCGGCGGGTCCGGGGCGTCGGCGGGCGCCCGGGACCGGCCCCGGACCGCCGCGGCCGGGGAGCCCCGGACGGCGGCGGCCCGGGACGGCCGCGGCCGTCCGGCTAGGACGAGAGCTTGCGCATCAGCCGGACGCCCTGCGCCGGCGTCAGGTGCGGCAGGTACGCCTTGCCGATCGCCCGGGTGATGCTGGGCAGCGCCGCCGGGTCGGGGTAGGCCATGTACATCGGCCGGTACTCCGGCTGGAACTTCGCCTTGAACGCGAGCAGGGAGCGGAAGCCGTAGACCGGCTCCAGTACCCGGCCCATCCAGTCCAGGGTCTTCTGCAGCCCGGTGGGCGGCTCCTTCTCCGAGCGGGCCAGCGGCGCGCCGGACAGCGAGAGGAAGCTCGCGCCCTCCTGCTTGAAGCCGAGCGCGGCGGAGGCTATCAGGAACTCGGTCACGCCCCGGAAGCCGTCGGAGCGCCGGCGCATGAAGTCCAGCGTCCAGCCGACCGGCTCGCCGTTCTCGTAGACCGGCATCCAGCTGGTCAGCCCGTGCACGGTGCGGTCCGCGTCGACGGCGAGCAGCAGCCGGACCGCCGGGTCGTCCAGCTCCTCCAGCCCGCCGAGGGTGAAGCCCATCTCGGGCAGTCCCTTCTCGGAGACCCACTCCTCCGAGATCGCCCGGATCTGCTCCTTCAGGGCGAGCGGTGCCTCCTGGTAGGACCACCACTCGGCGGTGATGCCCTGCTTGCCGGCCTTGTTCAGCGCGGTCCGGATGTCCTGCCACTTGCGGCCGGTGAAGGCCAGCCCGGGGAGCGCGACCACGGTGTCCTCGGCGACCTGCAGGGAGCGCCAGCCGAGCTGCCCGGCGGCGGCCCTGGTCTCCGGTGTGACGCTGTAGAAGCACGGCGTCCAGCCCCGGGCGTCGCAGAACCGGGCGAAGCCGGCCACCGCCCGGCGGCGCGCGTCCGGGGCGCCGAACGGGTCGCCGGTGGTCAGCGCGACGGTGTTGAGCACCCGGTAGGCGACGGCGGCGCGGCCGTCCTCGTCGAACCAGTAGTGGTTGCCGTCCCAGGTGGTGAGGAAGGAGAGCGACCCGCCGCCGTGCTCGGTGAGCAGCGCCCGGGCCCGTGCGGCGTCCTCGGCGTCCACGTGCAGCACCGGCCGCCGGAACGCGAGCAGCAGCGCGGTGAGCGCGACCGCCCAGAAGGCCAGGCCGCAGTACGTCTCCAGGAACCGCGCGACCGGGCCGACCGCGATCGGGTAGTCGGGCAGCAGGTCGTTGTAGGCGGGCGGCAGGAACTGGGCCGGCAGCCCGGCGACCAGCCCGCCGACGGTCGCCCCCGGCTCGAACTGCCCGGCCACCAGCAGGCCCGGCCCGGTGTAGGCGACGGAGGCGGCGGCCAGGGCGCCGCCGAGCACCACGGCCAGCCGGCCGAGGACGGCGCGCGGCAGCCGCAGCGAGAACCGCTGCCGGGTCGCCAGCAGCAGGCCGGTGGTGATCAGCGGCAGCACCAGCGCCTCGACGAAGTACTGCACGACGTCGCCCGAGCCGGTGCCGGTCCCGGTGAAGAGCCAGACCAGCAGGGCGGTCCAGAGCAGCTCGGTGGCGATCGTGATCCGCCAGGCGAGCCGCAGGCCGCGGCGCAGGCCCTCGGCCAGCACCAGCAGCAGGGCCGGGAAGAGCGTGGCCATCAGCCGGGCCGGGGTGTCGAAGATCCGCTCGACGGCGTGCGCGCGGGCGCAGTCGTGGGCGGAGCTCGCGCAGAAGTCGGCGACCTCGTCCGGGGTGAGCCGGTGCGAGAGGTAGATCTCGGAGAAGGTGTTGAACGGGCCGGCCGCGTTGTCGTACAGCGAGGCGATCATCGGCCCGATCGCGGCGGCGACCAGGCAGAGCGCGACCAGCACCCGGGTCTCGGTGTGCGAGGAGCGGTGCGAGCGCAGGTGCGGGCGGCCGCTGCTGAGCACCGCGCCCGCGGCGAGGCCGATCAGGGCGCCGGAGAACCGCTGGACGCTCTGCAGGTGGCCGACGTACAGCGTCATCACCAGCGGGACGAGCACGACCACGAGGTGCAGCCGGCGGCGCCAGAGCACGGTGAGCCGGTAGCCGAGCACGCCGGACAGCGCGAACAGGCCGACGCCGGGGCCGACCGCGGTCTGGTCCGCGATCGAGTCGGTCCACTGCTCACCGGCCCAGGAGCCGGCCGCGACCGCCGCGGCGCCGACCAGGGTGCCGGCCAGCTGCCCGCCGACCAGCACGCCCAGGGTGCGCAGCGGGCCGAGCCGGCGCTCGGCGGCCGGGCCGACCACGAGCAGCAGCAAGCTGGTGAAGACGTACGCGCCGAGGCCGGAGCACCAGAACAGCGAGGTGATCGGCGTCCACCAGCGGCCCTCGGCGAGGGTCGGCAGGCCGACGCCGGTCCGCTCCAGCAGGGCGTCGGACGGTCCGTCGGCCAGGCTGGCGCTGGCGGCGCCGACCGTCCAGAGGGCGACCAGCAGCACCAGGGTCAGCGGGGCCTCGCCGAGCCGGGTCGCCAGTCCGCCGGCGAGCGCGAGGGCCCGGTTCGCGCGCTGCGGCGGGCGGGGGTCGGGTGCGGCGGCCCCGCCGGACGCCCGGTCGGGGCCGGTCGGCTGCGCGGGGACGCGCGGACGTTCCCGTTCCCGTTCGCGCTCCCCGACGAGGGCCGGGGCGGCGCCGAGCCGGATCACCGGATCATCCCGGTCTGCTGGGCCAGCCAGGGCAGGTTCCGGTCGAGCGCCTCCCGGAACACGGTCCAGCTGTGGCCGCCCGGGATCGGCTGGAAGTCCACCTTCATCCCTGCCTTCTGCGCGGCGGCGTACATCTTCTCCTGCTGCGGGCGGAAGTCCCCGTCACCTGCGCCGACCGCGAAGACGCCGGCGGTGTCCGGGTACTGGCGGGTGGTCATCAGGTGCAGCGGGTCGACGGCGGCGAAGGCGTTCTCGTCCCCGTCGAAGGCCTTCTCCACCGTCTCGTCGTGGCTGCCCAGGGTGGGCTCGTCCTGGCCGGAGATGTCGATGAAGGACGCGTAGACGTCGGGGGCGTTGAGGGCCAGCTGGAGCGCGCAGGTGCCGCCGAGCGAGGCGCCGCCGATCGAGCGCGCGGTGCGGCCGGTGGCGGTCTGCAGGTGGCCGTGGATCCAGTCGGGGACGTCCTCGGCCAGGTAGGTCTGGGACCGGGCGATCCGGGAGTCCATGCAGAGGCTGTTGCCCCACATGGTCGCGATCTGGTCGACCATCACCACGATCGGGGCGAGCCCCTGGTGGTCGGCGGCGAAGGCGTCCAGCCGCTCCTGCATGCCGCCGGAGTTGACCCAGTCGGACGGGCTGCCGGGCTGGCCGGCCATCAGCACCAGCACCGGGAGCAGCGGCCGGGGGCTGGCCTGGTAGGCGGGCGGCAGGTAGACGTACGCGTCGCGGGCCTCGAAACCGGACTTGGTCCCGGGTATCGCCGCGGTCGACACGGTGCCCTTCTCGGGCAGCCCGGCCGGCGGCTGCCAGACCTCGGCGAGCACCTTGCCGGCCGGCGGGGTGACGACCTCGGGCGCCTTGCCGGTGGTGAGGGCCTGGGTCTTCGGCGCGAGCATCACCCGGGCCGTCGGGTACTGGTCGAAGCCCCGGTTGACCTGCGAGGCCGCCATCAGCACCACCAGCGCGGCGCCGCCGGCGGCGAGGAACCGCTGCCGTCCGGGGAGCAGCGGGGCGCGGAAGCCGGCCAGGCTCAGCGCGAACAGCGCGAGGGCGACCCAGCCGACCACGTAGTCGGGCGTGCCTTCGGGGAAGGGGTGCCACCAGCCGTCGACGACGAACTTGATCCCGCCGGTGAGGGCGGCGGCGAGCAGGGTGGCGCCGACCGGGCGCAGCCCGAGCCAGCGGCGGTCGCGCGAGAGCACGAGCAGGGCCAGCGCGGCCCAGCCGGCGGCCAGTACCGCGTACGGGATCGGGCCGTGCGTGAGCGGCCAGTCGAGCGGGTTCCAGCGGACGGCGAGCTGGGAGGTTTCGGAGAGGGAGGTCATGCGGCTTTCCCCGGCCGGGTGGTGTCGGCCAGGAAGCCGTAGGCGACTACGTTCCCCTGATAGCCGTGGTCCTCGCTGTATCCGCCGCCGCAGGTGATCACCCGCAGCTGAGCGTCGGCAGCCTGGCCGTACACCCGGTCGTCCGGGAAGTCCTTTCGGTTGTGCACTTCGATGGCGTAGAGCTGGTAGACGGCGGTGCGGCCGTCCTCGCGGAGGATCTCGATGCGGTCGCCGCGGTGCAGCGCGCCCAGGTCGTAGAAGACGGCGGGCCCACTGTCGTTGTCGACGTGTCCGGCGATGATCGCGGTGCCCCGCTGTCCGGGGGAGGCCCCGCCGCGGTACCAGCCGGCGAGGTTGCGGTCGGACTCCGGCGGGGTCTGGAGGTGGCCCTCCCGGTCGAGGCCGAGGCCGGTGACCGGGGCGTCGAGCCGGACGGCGGGGATCCGGATCCGGGTCGGCGCCGAGGGGCCGAGCGGCGGCACCACGGAGACCGGGGCGAAGCCCGAGAGGGCCTGCCCGGCGCCGGGCGCCGGGGGGAGGGCGCCGTGGCCGCCGTCGTTCAGCAGCCACGCGCCCAGCACGAGCGCGGCCCCGACCGCCAGGGTGCCCGGCCACGGGCTCCTGCTCTGCTGGGCGCCCACCGGCGCTCCCCTCTGCTGACGAGACGACCGGCTGCCGGTTCCTGGAAGTTTCCTGAGACCAATGCAACCGGATCGGACCTTATGCCACATCCATACGACGGTCGTACTTGCTCCCCCCATTCGGCAGGGTCCAGCGGGCCCTGGCTGGTCCGAGCGGGTGAGATGTCATCGCGAAGCCACCTGCCCGTCACCTGGCGGATGCCGGGAACCGTGGTGGCCTCTTCATCGGACACTCAGGAACACCGTCCTGGTTGCACCATTAGGGCGATCAGTTCCGACCGTCCGTGGTGGAACCTTGACCGATCTTGACCACATGCCATGCTGACCCCGTTCACAGGCCTATCACCGCATTTGTCCGACCGGACCGCCGTCCGTCTCGGACGGTCGCGCCCGCCTGCCGTGCCCCGCCTCCCGCGCACGCCCCACGAACGGAGTGACCATGGACGTCCTCTCCCGCCGCACCCTGCTGGCCGCGGGTGCCGCCGGCGCCGCCGCCCTCGCGGCCGGCTGCGGCCGGACCGACGCCGACGGGCTGGTGGGCACCCCGGACCCGGTACCGGCCACCCCGGGGATCGACCAGGCCGGACCGCCGACCGAGGCCGCGAAGCCGCCGGTCACCCTGCTCGGCGACGGCTCCACCTCCGACACCGGCCCGCAGCCGAACCAGCCCACCGCCGAGCCGCTCGCGCTCGGCGGGCGCCCGCCGCAGTTCGTGGTCTTCTCCTGGGACGGCGCCGGCGAGCTGGACAACGGGCTGTTCGCCCGGTTCCGCCGGCTCGCCACGGAGCACAACGCGTCGATGACCTTCTTCCTCAGCGGCCTCTACCTGCTGCCCGAGTCCAAGAAGGACCTCTACCACCCCCCGCAGCACAAGGTCGGCGCCTCCGACATCGGCTACCTCACCGACCAGCACATCCACGACACCCTGGAGAACGTGCACGCCGCCTGGCTGGAGGGCCACGAGATCGGCACCCACTTCAACGGCCACTTCTGCGGCGCCACCGGCGTCGGCCAGTGGTCGCCGGAGGAGTGGGACCACGAGATCCAGCAGGCGATGGACTTCGTCACCAACTGGCGGACCACCACCGGCTTCACCGACCTGCCCGCGCTGCCCTTCGACTACCGCAAGGAGCTGATCGGCAGCCGCACCCCCTGCCTGGAGGGGCAGCGCAACCTGCTGCCCACCGCCGTCAAGCGCGGCTGGCGCTACGACAGCAGCGGCAACGGGACGCAGATCTGGCCGCAGAAGATCCAGGGCGGCGCGCTCTGGGACCTCCCGCTGCAGTCCATCCCCTTCCCCGGGCACACCTTCCAGGTGCTCTCGATGGACTACAACATCATGTTCAACCAGTGCGGCAGCAACACCAAGGCCGCCCCGGCGCTCCACCCGGGCTACCAGACCCAGGCCCGGGACGCCTACCTGATGGGCTTCGAGCGCGCCTACACCACCAACCGGGCGCCGTTCGTCATCGGCAACCACTTCGAGGAGTGGAACGGCGGCATCTACATGAACGCCGTCGAGGACGTGCTCAGGACGATCGCCGGCCGGCCGGAGGTCCGGCTGGTGTCGTTCCGGCAGCTGGTCGACTGGCTGGACGCGCAGGAGCCCGCCGTGCTGCGCAAGCTGCAGAGCCTCGCCGTCGGCCAGGCGCCGCCCGGCGGCTGGGAGGCCTTCCTCGGCTCCCCCGCCCCGGCCGCCGCCGCGGCGGGCTGAGCCCGCCGCGGGCCCGGCCGGTCCCGCCGGCCGCGGCCGGGGCGGCTCAGCCCTTCCGGATGGCTCAGCCCTTCCGGACCCGGCCGGAGACGAGCGCCCCCAGCAGCGCCACCCCGGTCATGACCAGGAAGATCACCGCGAACGCGGCCGTCGAGCCGGTGCCCCCGGCGCCGTCGTGGGCGGCGGCCACCGAGCCGCCGCCCAGCCCCGCGAAGAGCACCCCGGACAGACCCACCAGCAGCACGTTGCCGAGGGCGTCGCTCACCTGCAGCGAGGCCGAGTTGGCCCCGGCGTCCTCCGGCGCCGACAGCTTCATCATCAGCACGCTGACGCTCGCCACCGTCAGTCCCATCCCGATCCCGCCGACGCCCCAGGCGACCGCCGCCACCCAGGCCGGCACCGCCGGGACCAGCACCAGCGCGGCCCCCGCGATCGCCACCGCGGTCAGCACGAACCCGCCCCGGATCATCGCCTCGCGGTAGCGCTCGGCGCCCGGCCGCCCCTGGAGCCAGGAGCCCAGCGCCCAGGAGAGGCCCCCGCTGGTCAGGGTCAGCCCGGCCAGCGTCGGCGAGAGGTCCCGCTCGGTCACCATCATCAGCGGGATGAACGCCTCGGCCGCGAAGAACGCCCCCGCCGCCACCCCGCGCAGCAGGATCACCGTCGGCAGCCCGCGCCCGGCCCGCAGCGTCCCGGCGGGCAGCAGCCCCAGCACGGCGGGCAGCAGCAGCGCCGCACCGGCCGCCGCCGGGAGCAGGCCGAGCAGGTCCAGCCGCTGGCCCGCGTACTGCAGCAGGGCGGCGCCGAGCGCGGCCATCGCGGCCAGCACGGTCCGGCGGCGGTCGAAGTCCGCGCCCTTCGGTACCGGCTGCTCGCGCTCCGAACGGCGCAGCGCCGGGCCCATCACCGCCAGCGGCAGCAGGATCAGCGCCGGTACGGCGAGGAAGACCCAGCGCCAGCCGAGGTGCTGGGTGACCGCCCCGGAGACCACCGGGCCGATGATCGAGGGCAGCACCCAGGCCGAGGAGAAGGCCGCGAACACCGCCGGCCGCAGCCGCTCCGGGTAGGCCCGGCCGACCACCACGTACAGCGCGACGATCACCAGTCCGCCGCCCAGGCCCTGGATCGCCCGGCCGCCCACGAAGATCCACATGCCGGGCGCCGCGCCCGCGACCACCAGGCCCGCGCCGAACACCGCGATCCCGCTGAACAGCGGTTGCAGCGGCCCGCGCCGGTCGCACCACTGGCCGGAGACGACCAGCGCGAACAGCGTGGTGGTGAAGTAGCCGGAGAACGCGAAGGCGTACAGCCCCAGCCCGTCCAGCTCCCGGGCGGCCACCGGCATCGCGGTGTTGACCGCCGTCGCCTCGAAGGCCAGCAGCAGCACGACCGACACGATGCCGAGGGTGAGGGCCCGGTAGCGGCTGCCGAGGACCCCTCCACCGGGGTCGGCCGGTATCGGGACGGGGGCGGGATCGACCGAGGTGGGGGAGGCAGTGGTCATACGTATTATCGTAAGTGCCGTCTGCGCCGATGACCCCTGACCATGGTCGCCGCCCGCCTGCACCGCTGGACCTAGGTCCGACGGCCCGAACCGCCCGGACCGCCCGTACTGCCCGTGGCACCCGTGGCCCCCGTACGGATCAGCACCCGGAGCCGGCAGCCCGGTGGGCACCGGTGGCTCAGTGCAGCACCTTGAGGCCCACCACGCCGGAGACGATCAGCAGCAGGCAGCCGATCCGCGCCGCGGTCACCGCGTCCCCCAGCACGGCCATCCCGTACAGGGCCGTCCCCACCGCGCCGATGCCGACCCAGACCGCGTAGCCGGTACCGATCGGGATCGACCGCATCGCGTACGCCAGCCCGCCCATGGAGAGCGCCAGCGCCACCCCGAAGACCACGGTCGGGACCAGCCGGGAGAACCCCTTCGACGACTCCAGGGCGACCGCCCACACGGTCTCCAGGACGCCGGAAACGATCAGAACGAGCCAAGCCATGACGGCCGTACCTCCGCAGTCAGCAGCGGCCGGGTTGCCGCTGTACTGCGCCGTCTTGTCGTCACCGGGTACGACGCGCTCGTCCGGGGCGGCCGGGAAGCGGCCACCTGTCTCCGACCGTAGCACACCCCGCCACACAGAATTTACAAATGGATATTGACGTTCCACCGCCCATTCCGCCAAACTGAATTCACCAACACGGCGAACGACGACAGGAGTCGGACATGGACAGGAAGACGGCGGCCCTCGCGCCCCGCACCTGCGCCGCCGCTCCCCGGTGTTGTCGCGCCTGTCGCTGCTGCCGCTGCGCCTGAGCCGCACCCGCAGTCCAGTCACACCCCACGGCCGTGTGCCCGAGTGGTTTAGGGAACCGCCTGCAAAGCGGTTTACACGGGTTCGATTCCCGTCATGGCCTCCGTGAAAAGAATTGCCGGTCGGCGCCCGATAGGCCGACCGGCAATTCTTCGTGCCTTTTTCCGATTTCCCCCGGCCGTTTTCCGGGAATTCCGCGACGGCCGGCCCGGCCGGGCGGCCGGGACCGGAATCCGGTCCGGCCGCCCCGCGGGGCTCAGCCGGTGACGGCGTCCTCGGGCCGGATCGGCAGCCGGCCGACCGGCAGACCGGTCGCGGCGCGGACGGCGGCGGCCACGGCCGCCGGGGCCGTCACGGCGGGGACGGCGCTGACCGCCTTGGCACCGAACGAGGCGACCACGTCACGCTCCTCCAGCAGCGCGGCGATCCGGATCTCCGGGGTGTCCAGCGCCGTCGGCAGCCGGTAGCCGGTCAGCGAGGGGTTGACCAGCAGGCCGCCCTCGGTGCGCAGCTCCTCCAGCAGCGCCAGGCCGACGCCCTGGGCGACACCCGCCTCGATCCGGTCCTCGATCTGGCGCGGGTTCAGCGCCCGGCCGACGTCCTGGGCGACGGTCATCTCGACCACCCGGACGGCGCCCAGCTCGATGTCCACGTCCACCACCGCGCGCATCGCGCAGAACGCGATGGAGACGAAGGCGTCGCCCTGCCCGTTCTCGTCCAGCGGCTCGGTCGGGTGCGGGCGGCACTGCGCGGTGGCCCAGAGCTCCTTGCCCTCCAGCGCCTCGGCGACCGGCATGCCGAGCACCCCGTCGTACGAGGTGATCTTGCCGTCGGCGATCTGCAGCAGCTCCACCGACATCCCGAAGTTGGCGGCGATCGGCTGCAGCAGCTGGTGGCGGACCATCAGTGCGGCCCGCTCGACCGCGCCGCCGGAGACCCAGGTGTGCCGGCCCCGGGCGGACGGCCCGGCCACCGACTGGTCGCTGTCGGCCGGCGCGATGTACACCTCGCTCACGCCCAGCACCGTCTGCACGATCTGCCGGGCCAGCGTCGCGAAGCCGTGGCCGGCGTCGACCGCCGCGCAGATCACCGTCGCGTGGTCGCCGCTGACCCGGACGGTCGCCGTGGAGACCTCGTCCTCGCCCTCGGCACCCAGCATGTGCACCATGCCCAGCGCGTAGCCGATCCCGCGCCGCACCGCCGCCGGGTCGCCGGCGCCGCCGGGCCCGCCCGGCAGCAGCCACTCGGCGTCCGGGTCGTCCACCGGCAGGGCCGGCAGCGGCTCCTTGGCGACCGCCTCCAGCAGCGCGCCCACCGGGGCCGGGCAGGTGACGGCCTGTCCGGTGGGCAGCGGGTCACCGGTGGCCAGCGCGTTGCGGCGGCGGATCTCCACCGGGTCCACGCCGACCCGGGCGGCCAGCTGGTCCAGCTGCGACTCGTAGGCGAAGCACACCTGGAGCGCGCCCTCGCCGCGCATCCGGCCGGCCGGCGGGTTGTTGGTGCGCACCGCCCAGGCGTCCACGAAGACGTTGGGGCAGTTGTACGGGCCCACCGAGAAGGCGGTGGCGGCGGCCAGTGCCTCGGCGGAGACGTCCGCGTAGGCGCCGCCGTCCAGCAGGATCTGCGCCTCGACCTTGACCAGCCGGCCCTCGGCGTCGGCGTGGTGGCGGTAGCGCAGCAGCGCGGGGTGGCGCGAGGTGTGGGTGTGGAAGGACTCCTCGCGGGTCAGCGTCATCTTCACCGGCCGGCCGGTGCGCAGCGCCAGCAGCGCCATGGTGACCTGGAAGGAGAGGTCCTCGCGGTCGGAGGTCGCGCCGGGCACCCCGGTGACCACCAGCCGGACCCGGTCCGGCTCCAGGCCGAGGCAGGCTGCGGTCCGGTCGCGGTCCCCGTGCGGGTCGGTGGAGGACAGGTGCAGCTCGACGCCGCCGTCCGGGCGCGGCACGGCCAGGCCGGCCTCCGCGCCGAGCGGCGCCGGGTCCTGCCGGCCGACCTGGTACAGGCCCTCGACGACGACCTCGCCGGCGGCGTCCGGGTCCCCGGTGCGCAGCGGGAGGTGGCGGAAGAGGTTGCCGTCCGGGTGCAGCGGCGGGGCGGTGAAGGCCTGCTCCGGGTCGGTGACGGCCTCCATCGGCTCGTAGTCGACGGCGATCAGGCCGACCGCGAGCCGAGCGGTGTCGGGGTGGTCGGCGGCGACGGCGGCGACCGGCTCGCCGTGGTGGCGGACCACGCCGGCGGCCAGCACCGGCCGGTCGGCGACGATCGGCCCTGCGGGCGCCCCGTCGGGGCTGCCGTCCGGGCCGGCGGGCAGGTCGGCGGCGGTGACCACGGCGTGCACACCGGGCAGGGCGAGCGCGGCCGAGGTGTCGATGCCGCGGATCCGGGCGTGCGGGTGCGGCGAGCGCAGCACCGCGCCCCAGAGCAGGCCCTCGGCCCAGAGGTCGGCGGCGTACGGGTAGATGCCGAGCGCCTTCGGCAGGGCGTCGCTGCGCAGCGGGGAGCTGCCCAGCCCGAACGGCTCCGCCGTGCCGCCCTGGTCGCCGTCCTGCTGGGGTGCTGCGCCGATGTCGGTAGGCGACGTCATGATGCGTGGTCGTCCTCGGGGAGCCGGATGCCGTGGGCGGGGGTGGCGCCGTACGGGACGCCGGCGGGGGCGGCGCCCTCGGCCGGGGCGCCGTGCGGGGGCATGGGGACGTACGGCGTGCCGTGCGCGGGCGTGCCGTCGTAGCCCTGGTTCGGGAAGCCCCGGCCGTCGTAGGCCTGACCGTCGAAGCCCTGACCGTCGTAGACCTGGCCGTCGTAGGCCTGGCCCTCGTAGCCCGGGAGCGGGGTGCCGTGCGCCGGGGTGCCGTGCGGCGGGGCGCTCTCGTACACCGGGCCGTCGTACGGCGAGGCGGCGTCGTAGCCGGGCTGCTGGGGGTAGCCGCCCGCGTCCGGGTACCCGCCGGGCCCGGGCAGGTAGGTGCCGTGCGCCGGGGTGGTTCCCGGGTAGGGCTGCTCGGGGTAGCCCTGGGCCGGGAAGAAGCCGGTGCCGTCGCCGGCGGGCTGGGCGGGGACGTCCCGGATCGGGGCGAGCACGGTGGTGTCGTACACCCCGGTGTCGTAGCCGCCCTGACCGTCGGGGACGCCGTACTGCATGCCGACGCCGACGCCCGTGCCGGCCGTGGTCGGGGTCTCCTCGGCGGGCTCCTGCGGAACGTGTTCGATCCAGGCGTCGCCGTCGGTGTAGACCGGCAGGTCTCCGGCGGCCTGGCCGTCGTCGGCGGGCAGGGGTGCGGGCACGGCCGCCTCGGCGACCGGCTCCGCGGCCGTCGGGGCCGTCGGGGTGGAGGCGGCGGGAGCGGCGGCGGGGCCGGTCTCCGTGGCGGCCGCCGTCTCCTCCACCGGCTCGGCGTCCGAGGCGCGCGCGTCGGCGACGGTCTGCACGGCGGCCAGCACGCCCCGGTACCCGGTGCAGCGGCAGAGGTTGCCGCAGAGCGCCTGGCGCGCCTCGACCTCGGTGGGCCGGTGGTTGCGCTGGAGCAGGTCGTGCACGGCCATCGCCAGGCCGGGCGTGCAGTACCCGCACTGCACCGCTCCGGACTCGGCCAGCGCCTGCTGGACGTCGCTGGCGCCGCCGCCGGCCGACAGGCCCTCGACGGTGTTGATCTCGCTGTCCTGCGCCAGGGCGGCGGGCACCAGGCAGCCGGCCACCAGCTGACCGTCCACCTGGACCGAGCAGGCCCCGCACTCGCCCTGCTCGCAGCCGTCCTTGGCACCGGCCAGGCCGAGCCGCTCGCGCAGCACGTAGAGCAGGCTCTCGCCGATCCAGGCGTCGGTGACGGGCCGTTCGAAGCCGTTGACCCGCAGCGTGTACGAGGTGCAGGGGCGCAGTTCCCGGCTGACCTGCGGCGCGTGGTCCGGCGGGCTCGCGTCGAGGGTCTCGATGGGGTGGTCTGTGGTCACTTGAGCGCCCTTCCCAGTGCCCGGCGGGCCAGCACCGATACGGTACGCCGCAACCGGACCGCGGCGGCGCTCGGCCCCTCGGTCACGGCCTCCCAGGCACCCTCGGCGCCGTAGCTGTCGGGTACGCAGGCGGCGGCCACGTACTCACCGAAGGCGGCCGTCGCGGCGGGGTCGATCTCCCGCGAACCGTCCCAGTCGATGCAGCCGGCCACCCAGGCCTCGGCCTCCAGCGGCCGCAGCGGCACCGGGGCGACGGCGCCGACGGCGCAGCGGACGGCGCGCCGGGCGGGGTCGAGCACGAGGGCGACGGAGGCGGTGGCGCGGGCCGGTCCGCTGCGGCCGGTGGCCTTGAGGAAGACCTGCGGAGCGTGCAGCAGCGGGACGCGCACCCAGGTGAGCAGTTCGCCGGGGCGCACCGGGTCGAGGCCGGTGAGCAGGTGGCTGACCGGGACCTCGCGGGTGGCGCCGGCCCTGGCGAGGGTGACGCTGGCCTCCAGCGCGGCGAGCACCGGGAGGGTGTCCCCGGCCGGGGCGGCGGTGGCGATGTTGCCGCCGAGGGTGCCGACGTTGCGGACCTGCGGTGGCCCGGCGGTGCGGGCGGCGTCCGCGAGCGCGGGGATCAGCGCGGCGAAGTCGGGGCGGTCCATCCGGGCGTGGGTGAGCCCGGCGCCCAGGACGGCGGTGCCGCCGTCCTCGTAGCGCCAGCCCCGGAGTTCGGTGATGCGGCCGAGGCCGACCAGGGCGGCGGGGCGCAGCCGTCCCGCGTTGACGGCCTCCATCAGGTCGGTGGCGCCGGCCACCGGCACCGCGGCCGGGTGAGCGGCCAGCGCTTCGACGGCCTCGTCGAGGGAGGCCGGCAGCATGATCGTCCGGTTCACCTGGGTCCCACCGTGCTCCACTTGCTCATCGATCGCCTGCCGCCCGCGGCCCTCGGCCGGGGTGTCCGCTGCGGCAGCCCGGCCTGGCCCGTAGGGTACGGGCGATCGGGCCGGGTTGGGCAACTCTGGCACACAATGCTCGATGATCATTTCGGGACGGGCGAACGGTACTGCCCGTTTGGGACCGATACCGGGCGGTATCTGCTCCGGTCCGATGCGAACCGGAGTAGATGTTCATCTGTTCTTGACGTCCGACGACCGCTCAGAAGTTCCCGTACGCCACACCCGCCCGGTGGGCCGGCCCGCCGGGCGCGCCGGACACGCCCGACCGCGGGGCCCCGCCGGCGGCGCACCGGCGGCGGGGCCGCGGTCGGACGGTCGTCGTACCGCCGTCGTCAGACCAGCGGCGGAAGCCCCTCGATCGGCCGCCCCTGCACCCCGGGCCACCGCTGCCAGGGGTGCGGACCGCCGGCCGGCCGGTACTCGACCCCGAGCGCGTCCAGCACCTCCCGGTGGGCCTCCATCCGCCGCTCGAAGCCCGCGAAGTCGCGCGCGGCGGGATCGGCGGGCAGGGCCGACCAGGCGACCTCGGCGAAGGCCGCGAGCCGGGGGAAGGCCCGGTAGTCGACGTCCCGGGCGCTGTCCATGAACTCGCTCCACAGGTTGGCCTGGGTGCCGATCACCCGTCGGGCCGCGACCTCGTCGAGCTGCGCCGGCACCGGCTCGAACCGGTAGACGTCCTCCAGGGTGCGGACGAAGCCGACCGGGATCGGCTCGTCCTCGCCCGGGGCCTGCCGGTGGTCCAGGTAGACGTGCTGCTCGGGGCACATCACCACGTCGTGCCCGGCCTGGGCGGCGGCGACCCCACCGCCGTAGCCGCGCCAGGAGGAGACCGCGGCGCCGGGAGCCAAGCCGCCCTCCAGGATCTCGTCCCAGCCGATCAGCCGGCGGCCGCGCTCGGCGAGCCAGCCGTCGAAGTGCCGGATGATGTGGCTCTGCAGCTCGTCCTCGTTGGCCAGGCCGAGCTCCCGGATCCGCGCCTGCGCGGCGGCGCTGTCCTTCCACTGCTCCTTGGGGCACTCGTCGCCGCCGAGGTGGATGAACTCGGACGGGAAGAGCTCCAGGACCTCCTCCAGCACCCCTTCGAAGAAGCGGAGGGTGGCCTCGGAGGCGTTCAGCACGTTGTGGCTGACGCCCCAGTCGGTCCAGACGCCCAGCGCGCCGGTGTCCACCACGTCGGTGTTGCCCAGTTCGGGGTAGGCGGACACGGCGGCCTGGGTGTGGCCCGGCAGGTCGATCTCCGGGACGACGGTGACACCCCGTTCGGCGGCGTACGCGACGATCTCGCGCAGGTCGTCCTGGGTGTAGAAGCCGCCGTGCGGGCGGTCGTCGCGGCGCTGGCCGGCCCGGTAGCCGACCATCGAGCGCTCACGCCAGGACGCCCGCTCGGTGAGCCGCGGGTAGCGCTTGATCTCCAGCCGCCAGCCCTGGTCGTCGGTCAGGTGCAGGTGCAGCACGTTGAGCTTGTGCGCGGAGAGCTGGTCGACGAAGCGGAGCACGTCGGACTTGGGCAGGAAGTGCCGGGCGACGTCCAGCAGCGCGCCGCGCCAGCCGAACCGGGGCGCGTCCTCGATGTCGGCGCCGGGCAGCACCCAGCCGGCGGAGCGCAGCGGGGCACGCCGGTAGGCGTCCGGGCCGAGCAGCCGGCGCAACGTCTGCGCACCCCAGAGCGCACCGGCGGGACCGCCGGCGGTGATCACGGCGTGGCCGGGGCGCACCGAGAGCCGGTACGCCTCGCCGGCCAGCGTCTCGTCGTGGACCAGTTCGACTCCCCCGCCGGGACGCCCCGGGGCCAGCGGCAGGCCGGTGGCGGCGGCCAGCGAGGAGCGCAGCCACCGCTCGGCCCCGGCCAGCGCCGGCGGCGCGGTCAGGGTGGTGGTCTGGTCGAGGGGGAAGTCCTGGTCCGGGAGGCGGACGGAGCTCAAGGGGGCGGGAATGAGGTCCATTCCGCCATCCTGCCTCCGGCCCGGCCCACTGGCATAGACCAGTTTGCAAAATGGTCCAGTCCTGACAAGCGGCGCGGACCGCTACTTGTCGTCGCCGCCCTGCGGCTTGCCGATGCCGTCGTAGATCTCCTTGCACATCGGACAGACCGGGTACTTCTTCGGGTCGCGCCCGGGCACCCACACCTTGCCGCAGAGCGCCACCACGGGGGACCCGGAGAGCGCGCTCTCCATGATCTTGTCCTTCTGGACGTAGTGCGCGAAGCGCTCGTGGTCGCCGTCCCCGTTTGACACCTGCGGGACGGGCTCGACCAGGGTGCCGGTGCCGAGGCCGCGCTCGGGCTCAAGAGTGCTCATAGGTGCCAAGTCTATGGGCGCCCCGCAAAACCGGGCCAGTGTCGCGACCGCACCGGCCCGGCGGGCGTGCCGGCGCCGCGGCCCGGGCGGTCCGCGGCTCAGTTCAGGGTGGGATCGTCGGGGTAGGTCGCCAGCAGCGCCACCGGACCGCGCTGGCGGCGCAGCACCGCGCGCCAGAGCCGCTCCGGCTCCGGGCTGGAGATGTCCCCGGGCTCGCAGTCCACCAGGTACCAGGCCCCGCTCGTGATCTCCGACTCCAGCTGTCCGGGCGCCCAGCCCGCGTACCCGGCGAAGATCCGCAGCGCCCCGAGCTCACCGGCCAGCACCTCGGGCGGCGCCTCCAGGTCGACCAGGCCGATCGCGCCGTGCACCCGCCGCCAGCCGAGCGGCTCGCCGGTGCCCGGCTCCCCCGGCGCGACGGCCAGCCCGAGCGCCGAGTCCAGCGCCACCGGCCCGCCCTGGAACACCACGGCCGGCTGCCCGACCAGCACGCCCCAGCCGTCCAGCACGCTGCCCACGTCGATCGGCGTCGGCCGGTTGAGGACTACGCCGAGCGCCCCCTCGGCGTCGTGGTCGAGGAGGAGCACCACCGCCCGGGCGAAGTTCGGGTCGGTGAGCACGGGCGTCGCGACGAGCAAGCGGCCGGTGTGGGACCGACCTCCGTGCGAATGGGCCGCCGTCATGCCTCACATGATCCCGCAGAACCCCCTCGGGCGGACACCCGAAACCGGGGACCACCCGGGCCCTTCCCCGGACGCCCGGTGGGCCCCCGGCGAACACCCGGCGAACACCCGTACGGCCGTACCGGCGCGCGGCCGACGGGCCGGGGAGAGCACCATCACGGGAGAGGCTCACGGGAACCGTCGGCACGACCACTACCATCTACTGATGGTGGACGCCCCTCCACGGTGCCGACTCGGTCACGCCGGGGGCCCGACACGCCCGTGAAACCGGCCCACCGCACGGCTCCTCGCAGAGCCCCACCCACACCTCTGGCACCCCGGATTGCGAGAACGATGACCGACGACGTCCTGCTGGTCCACGGCGGAAACCCGCTCGAAGGCGAGATCCGCGTCCGCGGTGCGAAGAACCTGGTCCCCAAGGCCATGGTCGCCGCCCTGCTCGGCCAGGGCCCCAGCAGACTGCGCAACGTCCCGGACATCCGCGACGTCAAGGTGGTCCGCGGCCTGCTCCAGCTGCACGGGGTCACCGTGCGCACCGGTGACGAGGAGGGCGAGCTGATCCTCGACCCGTCCCACGTGGAGAGCGCCAACGTCGCCGACATCGACGCGCACGCCGGCTCCTCGCGGATCCCGATCCTCTTCTGCGGCCCGCTGCTGCACCGCCTCGGCCACGCCTTCATCCCGGGCCTGGGCGGCTGCGACATCGGCGGCCGCCCGGTCGACTTCCACTTCGAGGTGCTCCGCCAGTTCGGCGCCACCATCGAGAAGCACCCGCAGGGCACCTACCTGGTCGCCCAGCAGCGGCTGCGCGGCACCCGGATCGAGCTGCCCTACCCGTCGGTCGGCGCCACCGAGCAGGTCCTGCTCACCGCCGTCCTCGCCGAGGGCGTCACCGAGCTGCGCAACGCGGCCGTCGAGCCGGAGATCGTCGACCTCATCTGCATCCTGCAGAAGATGGGCGCGATCATCACCATGGGCACCGACCGCACCATCCTCATCACCGGCGTGGACGAGCTCTCGGGCTACAACCACCGCGCGCTGCCGGACCGCCTGGAGTCCGCCTCCTGGGCGTGCGCGGCGCTGGCCACCAAGGGCGACATCTACGTCCGCGGTGCCCGCCAGCTGGAGATGATGACCTTCCTCAACACCTTCCGGAAGGTCGGCGGCGCCTTCGAGGTGGACGACGAGGGCATCCGGTTCTGGCACCCGGGCGGCGAGCTCAAGGCGATCGCCCTGGAGACCGACGTGCACCCGGGCTTCCAGACCGACTGGCAGCAGCCGCTGGTGGTCGCGCTGACCCAGGCGACCGGCCTGTCCATCGTCCACGAGACGGTGTACGAGTCGCGGCTCGGCTTCACCGGCGCGCTCAACCAGATGGGTGCGCACATCCAGCTCTACCGCGAGTGCCTGGGCGCCACCCCGTGCCGCTTCGGCGCCCGCAACTTCCTGCACTCCGCGGTGGTCTCCGGCCCGTCCAAGCTGATCGGCGCCGAGCTGGTCATCCCGGACCTCCGCGGCGGCTTCTCGTACCTGATCGCGGCGCTGGCGGCCGAGGGCACCTCGACCGTGCACGGCATCGACCTGATCAACCGCGGCTACGAGAACTTCATGGACAAGCTGCGCGACCTCGGCGCCCACGTCGAGCTGCCCAGCGAGCTCCCGAACGGTCAGCTGGTCGACGCCTGACCGGCCCGGCGGCCCACGCGAGAGGCCGGGCTCCCCACGCGGGGAGCCCGGCCTCTCGGGCGTTCAAGGGGTGGTTCAGGCGCCCTTGGCGGCTTCCTTCAGCTTGGAGCCGGCGCTGACCTTGGCGCTGTAGCCCTCGGGGATCTGGATCGGCTCGCCGGTCTGCGGGTTACGGGCGGTGCGGGCGGCACGGTGGGTGCGCTCGAAGGTCAGGAAACCGGGGATGGTGACCTTCTCGTCGCCCTTGGCGACGACCTCGCCGACGATCTCGGCGAAGGCGGCCAGAACGGCGTCGGCGTCCTTGCGGGTCACCTCGGCGCGCTCGGACAGCGCGGCCACCAGCTCACTGCGGTTCATGTGTACTCCTGTGGTCTGTTCGCTTGCGGTGTGCGGGGGCCCATCGGTGCTCCCACCGGGGGCACCCGGATGGGCCGCAGGTCCGCACACTGTGCTCATGCAGGCAATGCGTGGTCGCGGGCCGGGTCCGCACCCAGTGCCGCGCGCCGTGCCCGTGAAAGGCCCGCCTGCCTGCCCGGATACGAATCCTGCCCCGACCGGCCCCGAGAAAGCCAATCGGGCCCCGACGTCACGACCCGAACAGCGCCCGCCCGCCGGAGGTGTGACGCTCCGTCGGCTCCGGCGTACCGGGCGCGGGCGGCGGTCGGGACGACGCGCCGGAAGACCAGGGGGACGTTCCGTACTTGTCGGACACGCCTGCCCCGTGCAGGGCTACCGTACGCCCTAGGTCCGACAAGCCCAAACACGCCCCTCGCCCTTGTGTCGCAAGGGTTCGGGGCGGGATTGGGCGGGTAAGGTCGCTATTCGGTCATTTGACCGATCCGCGACACGTGCCGCGCGGGCCGGTCAGAGCTTGACGGCCGGGAAGGACGCCGTGTCGAGCGTCCCGACGATGCCCGGGGTCGGCCGCGGCGGGACGGGCGCCTCCGAGGCGGCGGCCAGGGCGGCGTCCCGGACGGCGGCGGCGACGGTCTTGGCGACGTCCTTGTGGAAGACGCTCGGGATGATGTAGTTCGGGTTCCGCTCGTCGTCGCCGACGGTCGCGGCCAGCGCCCGGGCGGCGGCGATCATCATCTCGGTGTTGACCGTGCGGCTCTGGGCGTCCAGCAGGCCGCGGAAGACGCCCGGGAAGACCAGCACGTTGTTGATCTGGTTCGGGAAGTCGCTGCGGCCCGTGGCGACCACCGCGGCGGTCTGCCGGGCCACCGCCGGGTCGACCTCCGGGTCCGGGTTCGCCAGCGCGAAGACGATCGCGTCCTGCGCCATGGTGGCGAGGTCGTCGCCGTCCAGCACGTTCGGGGCCGAGACGCCGATGAAGACGTCGGCGTCCGCCACGGCCTCCTTGAGGCTTCCGGTGCGGCCCGTGCGGTTGGTGTGCTCGGCGATCCAGCGCAGGCTCTCGTTGAGGTCGTCGCGGCCCTCGTGGACCACGCCCCGCACGTCCGCCACGGTGGCGTGCTCGACGCCGGCGGCCAGCAGCAGCTTGAGGATCGCGGTGCCGGCGGCGCCGGCGCCCGACATCACGACCCGGATGTCGCCGATCTCCTTGCCGACCACCTTGAGTGCGTTGGTGAGCGCCGCCAGCACCACGATCGCGGTGCCGTGCTGGTCGTCGTGGAAGACCGGGATGTCCAGGGCCTCGCGCAGCCGGGCCTCGATCTCGAAGCAGCGCGGCGCCGAGATGTCCTCCAGGTTGATGCCGGCGAAGCCCGGGGCGATCGCCTTGACGATGGCCACGATCTCGTCGGTGTCCTGGGTGTCCAGGCAGATCGGCCAGGCGTCGATGCCGGCGAAGCGCTTGAACAGGGCCGCCTTGCCCTCCATCACCGGCAGCGCGGCGGCCGGGCCGATGTTGCCCAGGCCCAGCACCGCCGAGCCGTCGGTGACCACGGCGACGCTGTTGCGCTTGATGGTGAGGCGGCGGGCGTCCTCGGGGTTCTCGGCGATCGCCAGGCAGACCCGGGCGACACCCGGGGTGTAGATCATCGAGAGGTCGTCACGGTTGCGGATCGGCAGCTTCGAGGACATCTCGATCTTGCCGCCGAGGTGCATCAGGAAGGTGCGGTCCGAGACCTTGCCGATCGCCACGCCGTCGATGGTGCGGAGCTTCTCGACGATCTCCTCGCCGTGCGCGACCGAGGAGGCGGCCACCGTCACGTCGATCCGCAGTGCCTCCAGGCCCGAGGCGGTCACGTCGAGACCGGTCACCGAACCGCCGGAGGACTCGACCGCCGTGGTGATCGCGCTGACGGCGTTGCCTCTGGCCGGAACCTCCAGCCGCACCGTGATCGAGTTCGAGACACTGGGCACCGTCGCCATCGACGTTCCTTCTTCCGTCCGTCCGTCTGCGAGTTCAACAAATTGTTGAAGGCTCTCGCCTGCGCATGCTAGACCTCGATCGTCGCACCTACCAGGGCGTAGCCAGAAATAACGTTCATTGAGTGTGCGGACCCGACAACTTCTTGCCTCAGCGGCCCGATGCGTTACATTGGACGGGACACCGGCTCGATCCAAGCCCCCGGGCCCAACCTTCGTCCCTTCGAGGGACCACTTGCCGCGAGGCGAGCATGGCGGGTCGGTGTCGTAGCTTCTGAAGGCCCCTCACCCGACGGGTGGGGGGCCTTCGGCATGGGGCGACGGGCCTTCGGCGCGCCCGCCGGGGCGGACCCCCGGAAGGGCCCGCCCCGACGGTCCGTCAGTCGCGCAGCAGTGCCGGCACCCCGGCCGCGTCCGGCAGGTCGTCCGGACCGGACAGCACCGACAGCCGCTGGGTCGCCCGCGTCAGCGCCACGTAGAGCACCCGCAGGCCCGCCTCCGACTCGCCCGCGATGCCGGTCGGATCGGCCACCACGGTCGCGTCGTACTCCAGGCCCTTGGCCTCCAGGCTGCCCAGCGCCACCACGCGCCCGCCCAGCCCCTCGGTCCAGCCGGCCGCCTCGGCCCGCCGGTCCATCGGCACCACCACGGCCACCGTGCCGTCCACCTCGTCCAGCAGCCGCGCCAGCTCCGCCCGGACCGCCGCGCCGAACGCCTCCGGCGAGGGGTCGGTCACCGCCGCGAACCGCGGCTCGACCCCCACGTGCCGCACCGCGCTCGGCGACGGCGTGCCGGGCGCCGCCAGCGCCAGCACCTTGGCCGCCACCTCGGCGATCTCGGCCGGGTTCCGGTAGTTCACGGTCAGCGTGTAGCGGCGGCGCGGCTTGCCGGCGAGGACGTCGTCCAGCGCGGCCTGCGCCTCCTGCGGGAACGGCCAGGAGGACTGCGCCGGGTCGCCGACGATGGTCCAGGTGGCCATCCGGGCCCGGCGGCCGATCATCCGCCACTGCATCGGGGTGAGGTCCTGCGCCTCGTCGACGATGACGTGCGCGTACTCGGTGCGCTCCACCGGCACCCGCTCGCGCTGGCGCGCCGAGCGGTCGGCGAAGGTGGTGACCTCCTCCAGACCGGTCAGCATGTCCACCGCGTCGACCTCGCGGACCTTCGGCCGGACCGGCTCGCCGAGCAGCACCTGCAGCTCGTCCACCAGCGCCACGTCGTGCGCGGAGAGCGCGCCCTCGCCCTGCTCCGACAGGTGCCGCCAGGACTCGGCCAGCACCCTCGCCTCCTCGGGGGTGACCGCCCGGCGCGCGATCCGGTTGGTGTGCCGGGTCCGCTTCAACGTGCCGAGCACCCGGCGCGGGGTGACCGCGGGCCACCAGGCGTCCAGGAAGTCCAGGAACGGCGCCTCGTCCGAGACGTACTCGTCGAAGGACTCCTTCTCCTCCTGGCGCTGCTCGCGGGCGTAGTGGTCGGCGGGTCTCGGCAGGTGCCGGGTGACCTCCTGCCAGAGCGCGTCCAGCAGCAGCCGGCGGGCACGCGGGCGGAGCAGGTTCAGCGGGGTCCCGCCGGAGCCGACGACGTTGCCGCGCACCGCCTTGAGCCGGCCGGCGTCCAGCCGCAGCACCTCGCCGCGCGCGACCACCTTCAGCTCCTGCGGCGCGCCCAGCTCCAGCGCGGCCCGGGCGGCCCGGCGCAGCAGCTGCGTCATCCGGGCCGAGCCCTTGATCCGGGCCGCCTCCGGGGTGTCGTAGGTGCCGGCCTCGATGCCGTCCACCAGCGAGCCGACCGCGCGGATGGCGACCTGGCCCTCCTCCCCCAGCGAGGGCAGCACGCCCTCGGTGTAGGAGACCAGCAGCGGGGTCGGCGAGACCACCAGGATGCCGCCGGCGTAGCGGCGGCGGTCCTGGTAGAGCAGGAAGGCGGCGCGGTGCAGCGCGACGGCGGTCTTGCCGGTGCCGGGCCCGCCCGTGACGAGTGTGGCACCGGCCGCGGCGGCGCGGATGACCTCGTCCTGCTCCTTCTGGATGGAGGAGACGATGTCGCGCATCGAGTGGCTGCGGGCGCGGCCGAGCGAGGCCATCAGCGCGCCGTCGCCGACCACCGCCAGCTCCTCGCCGCCCAGTGTGGGCGTGAGGTCGGGGCGGAGCAGGTCGTCCTCGACGCCGATCACCCTGCGGCCCTTGGAGCGGATCACCCGGCGGCGGATCACCCGGCCGGGCTCCAGCGGGGTCGACCGGTAGAACGGTGCGGCGGCCGGCGCCCGCCAGTCGATCACCAGCGGGCCGTACTCGGCGTCCAGCACCCCGAGCCGGCCGATGTGCAGGGTCTCGGCGACGGCCGGGTCGGCCGGGTCGAGCGGGGTGTCGGAGGGGATGCCGTGCTCCTCCGGGGCATCGGCCTGCTGGAGGTCGATGCGGCCGAAGAGGAAGTCCTCGAACTCGTTGTTGAGCCGCTGGAGGTGGGCGCCGGCCCGGTACACCTGGGCGTCCCGCTCGGCGAGCGCGCCGGGGGTGCCGACGTGCACGCGCTTGGCGGCGTCCTCCAGGATGTACTCGGCCTCGGCGAGCTTCTCCTCCAGGCGGTGGTAGACGGTGTCCAGGTGGCGCTGCTCCCCGGCGATCTCGCGCGCTCGCACGGTCTCGTGGTCGGTGGCAGCGCTGCCCGTGTTGCTGGTGTCCGTGTTGCTCTGCATGGCCTCGGTGGTTGCGGCGGGAGTCCGGCTCTGGGAAACGAGCGGACGGAAGATCCTACGCCGTGGCCCCGCAGTACGCCTCACCGGGAGCGAAAAACATGCAGGCCGCCCTCCGCTGAGCGGTGGACGGCCTGCACTGTGAACATGGGGTGGTGGAGATGCCGGGAATCGAACCCGGGTCCAGTGGAGTGGATTCAGGACTTCTCCGAGCGCAGTCCGCTGTGATTTTCTCGGCCCTGGCGGTCACGCGGACAAGCCGCCAACAGGCCCAGCTGCTGTTTGATTTCCCATCCACCCCCGCAGCCCGGGCGGACGGTTGAGTTCCCTAGATTATGCCAGGGTCCGGGTCGGGAACTCCCCGGTCTGACACCCAAGCGCTATCGGTGCTTATTAGGCAGCGAGAGCGAACTGCTGGGAATCGCTCTTAGAGTTGGCGATTATTTGTTTGCGACACGTGGTTAACGAGATCATTGCCGCGTTCCTCGGCTCGCTTCTCCTGTTTCGACGTCCCCTGTCGAAACCGATCATCCCCATGTTTTTTTGAGAAACAGCAGGACGTTGACCGTCCGTGTTGCTGGCGCCATAGTACGCGAGGCGACGGGTGAGGGTCCAGCCGATTAACGCCGGAGCCGCCCGTGTCAGCCCTGACGCCGGCGCGCCGCCGCCACCGCACGGGCCGTCTCGCGGGTGTCCTGCTTCTCCCGCAGGGTCTGGCGCTTGTCGTACAGCTTCTTGCCGACGGCGAGCGCCAGTTCGAGCTTCACCCGGCCGTCCTTGAAGTACAGCGAGAGCGGGACGAGGGTGTGGCCCGCGTCCCGGACCTTCGCCTCGATCTTGTGGATCTCCATCCTGTGCAGGAGCAGCTTGCGCTTGCGCCGCGCCGCATGGTTGGTCCACGTCCCCTGGGTGTACTCGGGGATGAAGACGTTGTCGATCCACGCCTCGTGGTTCTGGATGTAGGCGTAGCCGTCGACCAGGTTGGCCCGACCCTCGCGCAGTGACTTCACCTCGGTGCCGGTGAGCACGAGACCGCACTCGTAGGTGTCGAGGATGGTGTACTCGTGTCGCGCCTTCTTGTTCTGCGCGATCAGCTTCTGTCCGGTTTCCTTTGCCATAGCGTCGGCCATTCTCGCACTTCGGGACCGGTCGGGGCAGCCCCTTTTGGGCGCGCGTGCCGCGGCCCGGGCCCGGGTCGGGCCCGGCTCGGGCGCGGCACAGGCTCGGCTCGGGCCCGGCCGGCGGCGGCTCAGGCGCGGCTGCCGAGCCCGGTGAGCACCCGCAGGGCGAGGTCGGCGGCGTCCTCCCCGGCGGCCGCGGGGACGTCCGGGGCCAGCCCGGTGCCCTCCGGGGAGCGGCCCGCCGGGGTGAAGTAGCGGCCGACGGTCAGCTCCAGCACCGCGCCGTCGGCGAGCCGGCTGGGCTGCTGCACGGTGCCCTTGCCGAAGGTCCGGCTCCCGACCACCACGGCCCGGCTGCGGTCCTGGAGCGCTCCGGTGAGCAGCTCGGCGGCGCTCATCGTCCCGCCGTCGACCAGCACCACCAGCGGGGTGTGCTGGTCGCCGCCGGGCGGGGCGGTCAGTTCGCGGGTCCCGCCGCGCTCCTGGTACGAGCCGACCGGGCCGCCGTCCAGGAAGACCCCGGCGGTGCCGGCGGCCTCCTCGACCAGCCCGCCGGAATTGCCGCGCAGGTCGAGCACCACCCCGGCGCGCGCGTCGCGCACCGCGGCCCGCACCTGCTCGGCCACACCGCTGGTGAAGGCCCGGACGGTGATCCGGACGGCGCCGCCCGCCAGGTGCTCGACGGCCACCTGCTGACTGTCCAGCAGGGCCCGGTGCAGCCGGACCTCACGGACCTCGCCCTCGCCGCGCTGCACCTCCAGGACCACCTCGGAGCCGACCGCCCGCTCCCCGTCCTCGCGCCCGCGCAGCCGGGCGACCACCTCGGTGACCGGCAGGTGGTCGGCCTGGTCGGCGCCGATCCGCAGCAGCCGGTCCCCGGCCGCGATCCCGGCGGCGGCGGCCGGTCCGGCGGACTGCACCCGGGAGACGGCGGTGACGCCGTCCTGGCCGCGGCCGACCGAGAGTCCGACACCGACGTAGCGCCCGCCCAGGCCCTGGCTGAACTCGGCGTACTCCTGCGCGCTGTAGTAGGCGCCCCAGCGGTCGCCGACCGCGCCGATCAGGTGCTCGGCCTGCTGCTCGGAGAGGTCGGCGCCGGCCGGGTCCTGGCCGGCCCCGAGGGTGGCGGCGACGGCCGGGGCGGTGTCGGCGGACGGCGGCCGCACCGGCGTGCCCGGCTCACCCCAGGCACCGGTGGCGGCGCCGGCCAGCAGCACCACGCCGAACACCAGGCTGAGGGTGGCCACCTGACGTGCCCCGCGCGGAGTTACTGGCATGGAAACGGAGTGTAGGCGCAGCACGGAGCGCACCGGGCCGGAACGGTGGACGGCGGAGCGGCGGCGGCCCCGGACGGCGCAGTGCCGTCCGGGGCCGCCCAGGGTCCTCCGGAGCCGTCGGGACCGGCGCGGGCCGGGCCTTCGGGGTGGTGCGGGGGTGCTGCCGGACCTTCAGGTACTCCTAGACCTTCAGGTACTTCCGCAGGGTGAAGAAGGCCGCGATGCCCGCCATCGCCATGCCGACCACCACCAGCAGCGGTATCACCGCCAGCACCGAGCCGAGCCCGATGAAGTTGATGAACTGGACCCGCTCGGCCAGCCAGCTGTGGACGAAGAAGTGGCCGCAGAGCAGGAGGCCCGAGGCCATCACCGCGCCGAGCAGCGCGGAGAACGCGGCCTCCGCGATGAACGGCATCTGCACGTAGAAGTTCGAGGCACCGACCAGGCGCATGATGCCGGTTTCGCGCCGCCTGCTGTACGCCGACACCCGAACGGTGTTCACGATCAGCAGCAGGGCCACGAAGAGCATCAGCACCATGATCACGAACGCCGCCGTCTGCAGACCGTTCAGCAGACCGAAGAGGTTCTCCAGGATCTTCCGCTGGTCCTCGACCGACTTGACGCCGGGCTTGCCGGCGAAGGCGCTCTGGATGACGTCGTACTTGGTCGGGTCCTTGAGCTTCACCCGCCAGGACTGCGGGATGGCCTCCGGGCCGAGGACGGAGATGAGCGGGTTGTCCGGGTTCATCTCCTTCCAGTGCTTGTACGCCTCGGCGGAGTTCTCGAAGGTCGAGGACTGGACCACCGAGTCCATCTTGTCCAGCTGGGTCTTGATCTCGGCGATCTGCTGGTCGGTGGCCGCGCCCTTGTCGCACTGCGGCGAGTTGCGGGCGTCCGACTTGGTGCAGAAGTAGATGCTGACCTCGACCTTGTCGTACCAGTACCCCTTCATGGAGTTCACCTGGTCCCGGACCAGGAGCGAGGCACCGGCGAGGGCGAGGGAGAGCGCGACACTGACGACCACCGCGATGGTCATCGTCAGGTTGCGGCGGAGACCCACACCGATCTCCGACAGGACGAACTGGGCGCGCATGCGTTCAACAACTCCAGGGTCGGTACTGCTGGTCGGGCGAGGCGGGCGGGCTGCCCACGGGCTCAGCGCTGGAGGATCAGTGCTGGTACCCGTAGACGCCGCGGGCCTGGTCGCGGACCAGCAGCCCCTTGTCGAGTTCGATGACGCGCTTGCGCATCTGGTCGACGATGGCCTGGTCGTGGGTGGCCATCAGCACGGTGGTGCCGGTGCGGTTGATGCGGTCGAGCAGCTTCATGATGCCGACCGAGTTCTGCGGGTCGAGGTTGCCGGTGGGCTCGTCCGCGATCAGCAGCATCGGACGGTTCACGAACGCCCGGGCGATCGCGACGCGCTGCTGCTCACCACCGGACAGCTCGCCCGGCATGCGGTCCTCCTTGCCACCGAGGCCGACCAGGTCGAGCACCTCGGGCACCACCTTGCCGATGGCGCTCTTCGGCTTGCCGATCACTTCGAGGGCGAAGGCCACGTTCTGCGAGACCGTCTTGTTCGGCAGCAGGCGGAAGTCCTGGAAGACGGTGCCCAGCTGGCGGCGCATGTGCGGCACCTTCCAGTTGGACAGCTTGCCCAGGTCCTTGCCCAGCACGTGCACCTCGCCGGTGCTGGGGCGCTCCTCGCGCAGGCACAGGCGCAGGAAGGTGGACTTGCCCGAGCCGGACGAGCCGACCAGGAAGACGAACTCGCCCTTCTCGATCTCCAGCGAGACGTTGTCCAGGGCGGGACGATTCTGCTTGGGATAGGTCTTGGAGACGTTGTCGAATCTGATCACGGCTGCATCACGGAGGCCATCCTAGGCGGCGCCAGTCCTCGGTCGGTCCACCCCTCGGCTTGCCCGGCCCAGGGGCGGGCGAGGGGAGCGAAAGGGCCGCTCCCGGCTTGGGACCATACGCGAAGCGACGCCGGGCCCGCAGGCCCGGACCGCGACGGAACCGCGGAGCTGGGGGAGAATGAGCGGTTATGCCCCGAAAACTGGGAGCCATCTCACAGCCCGGGGGCCGGAACGCACAGAACCTGGCAGAGTGGAGGGGACGGTCGGGGTTGACCGCTCCCCCGCACAGGGCACATGTAGGAACCAAGGCCCGGTCCGGTGCGTTGGCTGTAGCAGCGAGGAGGAGATCGCATGACCTGCGACCATCTGGTGTGCGCCAACTGCAACGGCCGAGTGAGCGAGGGCCGCTGCCCCGCTTGCCGTGCCACCCGGGCCAGGCTGCAGGAGCAGCAGAACCCGTTCGCCGCGCTCTCCCCCGCGATGCTGCTGGCCGTCCTGGCCGGGCTGCTCGCGGTGGCGCTGCTCGCGCGGCAGGCCCTGGCCTGACCGGGAGGCGGTACGGGCGAGACGAACGAGAAGGCCCCCGACCGGGAACGGTCGGGGGCCTTCTCGTTCTGCGCGTGCTTACTGCGCGGCGGTCTCGCGCTGCTTGCGCCAGCGGATGCCCGCCTCGATGAAGCCGTCGATGTCGCCGTCCAGCACACCCTGCGGGTTGCCGACCTCGTACTCGGTCCGGACGTCCTTCACCATCTGGTACGGGTGCAGGACGTAGGAGCGCATCTGGTTGCCCCAGGAGCTGCCGCTGTCCTTGAGCGCGTCCATCGCGGCCCGCTCCTCCTGGCGGCGCCGCTCCAGCAGCTTCGCCTGGAGGACGTTCATCGCGGACGCCTTGTTCTGGATCTGCGAGCGCTCGTTCTGGCAGGAGACCACCACGCCGGTCGGGATGTGCGTGATGCGCACCGCCGAGTCGGTGGTGTTGACGCCCTGGCCGCCCGGGCCGGAGGCGCGGTACACGTCGATGCGCAGGTCGCCCTCGTCGATGTCGACGTGGTCGGACTGCTCGACGACCGGCAGCACCTCGACACCGGCGAACGAGGTCTGCCGGCGGCCCTGGTTGTCGAACGGCGAGATGCGGACCAGGCGGTGGGTGCCCTGCTCGACGGAGAGGGTGCCGTAGGCGTAGGGGGCCTTGACGGTGAAGGTCGCGGACTTGATGCCGGCCTCCTCCGCGTACGAGGTGTCGTACACCTCGGTCGCGTACCCGTGCCGCTCGGCCCAGCGCAGGTACATGCGCATGAGCTGCTCGGCGAAGTCGGCGGCGTCCACGCCACCGGCCTCGGCGCGGATGTTGATCAGCGCCTCGCGGGCGTCGTACTCGCCGGAGAGGAGGGTGCGGACCTCCAGCTCCTCGACCGCCTTGCCGACGGCCACCAGCTCGGTCTCGGCCTCGGCGCGGGTGTCCGCGTCGTCCTCGGCCTCGGCCAGTTCGAACAGGACGCCCAGGTCGTCGATGCGGCTGCGCAGGCCCTCGACCTTGCGCAGTTCGCCCTGGAGGAAGGAGAGCCTGCTGGTCACCTTCTGCGCGTTCGCGAGGTCGTCCCACAGGTTGGGGGTCGCTGCCTCCTCCTCCAGGACCGCGATGTCGGCCCGGATCTTGTCCAGGTCGAGGACGGCCTCGATCGACCCCATGGTCGTTTCGAGGTTCTTGAGCTCTTCGGAAGGATCGACGGCTGCCACGCCCCCAGGGTAATGGTTCCGGGGGGACTACTGACGACCCCGGGGGCGTCCGGGCCGAGAACCGCGCCGCCCGGGCCGCCCCCGCGGACGCGGGACACTGCCCGGACGGCGCCGCGACGCTGCCCCCGGGGCGGCTCCGGGGCGCCCTACGGGGCGCGCGGTGCCGTGGAGACGGTGGCCGGGCGGGGGCCCGGGCCGGCGTCGGGAGCGGTGGCGGCGAAGGCGGTCCAGGCCGCGGCGGCGCCGGCCAGCAGCAGCACCGTGGCCAGCAGGACGGCCAGCATCCGGCGGCGGCGCAGCAGCGCCTGGCGGTCCCGGCGGTGGGCCGCGGGGGCGGTCCGCTGGGCCCGCGACTCGGCCGCGTACGAGGCCAGCTCGTGCGCGGAGGGGCGGCGCAGGCTGGTGTGGGTGTCCCGGGTGGAGTCCGGGGCCGCCCCGGGGACCAGCGGGACGGCCGGGCCGCGGCGGCGCTTGTGGACGCCGGGGCCGGCGTCCACCTCGGCGTACACCGCCTCGCCCGGGGTGAGCTGCTCCTCCGCCGCCGGGCGGCCCTGCTGCGGGACGGCCAGCACCGGCAGCCCGGCCAGCGCGGGCAGCTGCTCACGCAGCCGGGTGGCCAGTTCGGCGGCGCGCAGCCGGGAGGCGGGGGCCTTGGCCAGGCATTCGGCGATGATCCGCCAGAGGCCGTCGGGCAGGCCGGGGATCGGCGGCACCTGCTCGGTGACGTGCCGGCGCAGCACCGCGCCGGTGTGGCCACCGCCGAACGGGGTGAACCCGGCGAGCAGCTCGTACAGCACGGTGGCGAGGGCGTAGATGTCGACGGCGGCGCGCGGTTCCAGGCCCTCGATGATCTCGGGGGCGAGGTAGTCGGGGGTGCCGATGATCCGGGTGGCGCGGGTCCGGCGCGGGGCGTCGACCAGGCGGGCCACTCCGAAGTCGGTCAGCTTGGCGCGCGGGGCACCGCCGGGGCCGGGCGCGGCGGCGAGGTCGAGCAGGACGTTCTCCGGCTTGACGTCGCGGTGCACGATGCCGGCGGCGTGGGCGGCGGCCAGGCCGTCGGCGACGTCCGCGATGACCGAGACGGCGGTCTGCGGGGCGAGGGCGCCGTCCCGTTCCAGCCGGGAGCGCAGGTCGGTGCCCTGGACCAGTTCCATGACGAGCGCGAGGTCGCTGCCGTCGACGACCATGTCGCGCACGCCGACCACCCGGGGGTGGTCGAGGCTGGTGAGCGCCGCGCGCTCCTGCACGAAGCGGCCGACCAGCACCTGGTCGGCCGCCAGGTCCTCGCGGAGCAGCTTGACCGCGACCGGGCCGTCCGGGCCCTCACCGAGCCAGACCGTCCCGGCCGAACCCCGGCCGATCACCTGGTGGACGGTGTAGCGGCTGCCGATCTTGCGTGCCAATGCTGCTCCGTGGGCGGCGGGAGCGTCCCGGGAGGGTCCGGTGCGCTCGGTGGGGCGGGACAACAGCGTCCAACCTACGCGCCCGGACCCCCTCCGCGGGTCGCCTGAGCGTGCTCGGCGGGTACTGGGGGCCGAGAAATCTTGTGAATTGTCGACATAGCGTCAATCCCGCCGCCGGTCGGGGCCGTCGGCACCGGGCGCCGCCGCGCGCGCCCCGCCGGAACCGCGCCGCGACCCCGCCGGGGCACCCCGGCCGGTCCGGTCGTCGGATCGCCGGTGCCCGACCCGCCGTCAGTTCTTGGAGCTGTCGAAGAAGTGGCTCACCCAGTCGCTCGCGTCGGAGAACCAGCTCTGGACGTTGGCCCAGTACTCCGGCAGCGGGGTGAAGTTCCACAGCGCCACCGCGGCGACCGCCAGCACCAGCAGAACCATCAGGCAGCCCTTCAGGCAGCCGAGGCCCGGGATGTACATCCGGTTGCGGCTGCGCGGGCGCCGCTCCCGGGCGGGCGCCGGCTCCCGGCGGGCCGGCTCCTGCGGGGGTTCGGCGCGGCGCTGCGGGGGCTCGCGGTGCTGGGGGACGGGCGGCTCGGCCCGGCGCGGCGGCGCGGGCGGGGCGGACCGGGGCGGGGCGGCCTGCTGCGGCGCGGGGCGGCCCGGCGCCTGCTGCCCGTAGGGCTGCGGCGGCTGGTGGCCCTGCTGCGGGCGGCCCTGCTGGGGCTGCCCGTGCTGCGGCGGCCCGCCGTAGCCGCCGGGGGGCTGCGGGTTGTGGCCGCCGGGCGGCTGCGGGCGGCCCGCGGGCGGCGCCTGGTACGGCGGCGGGGCGACCGGCGGGCGCTGGGCGTACCCGGGCGGCGGGGCCTGCCGGTAGCCGCCCGGCTGCTGCTGGGGCTGCTGCTGGGCCTGGTAGCCCTGCGGCGGGCGGCCCGCGGGCGGCGCCTGGTAGGGCTGCGGGGCGACCGGCGGGGCCTCGAAGTCCTCGGGGGCGAAGTAGCCGACCTCGGTCTGCTGGTTGCGGTCGCGCGCGGCGCGCAGCTGAGTCTGCCACGGGTGCGGCGCCTCGGCCTGCGGCGGACCGGGCGGGGGCGGCGGCACGGCGCCGGCGGGCGGCATCAGCCGGGTCGCGGCGGCCGGGTCGTACGGGGGCGGCTGGGTGCCCATCACGCGGGTCGCGGCCGCCGGGTCGTACTGCTCACCGGGGTGGCCGGGCTGTGCGGGCCCGCCGGGGTGCCCGGCCTGGCCGGCCGGCAGCACCTGGGTGCGGTCCTCGGCGCCGGGGCCGCCGGGGGTGCCGAACGGTCCGCCCGGCACGCCGATCGGGGCGCCCGGCACCACGGCGGGCTGCGGGTCGGGCTGGAGCAGCGTGCCGACGGCCAGCGCCGCGTCCACCGCCGCCGGGGAGGCGTGCACGCCCACCCCGGCCGCGACCACCCGCAGTGCGCGGGCCAGCGTCACCGCGCTCGGCCGCTGCGCCGGGTCCTTGCGCAGGCAGCGCTCGATCACCGTCCAGAGCGGCTCCGGCATGGTGGAGGGGCGCTGCGGTTCCTGGGCAAGGTGGGCCTGGAGGATGGCCAGCGGGTTGTCGCCCTGGAACGGCTGGCGGCCGGTGACCAGCTCGTACAGCATGATCCCGGCGCCGTAGACGTCCACCGCGGAGGTCTGCGGGCGACCCTCGGCGGACTCCGGGGCGACGTACGCGGGGGTGCCGACGAACTCGTGGCTGCGGGTGATGCCGGGCGAGTCGGCGAGCCGGGCGATGCCGAAGTCGGTCAGCATCGGGTGCATCTGCTCGGTGCCGTCCACGACGGCGGTGGCGAGCAGCACGTTGGCCGGCTTGAGGTCGCGGTGGACGATGCCGTCGGCGTGGCTGACGGCCAGCGCGTCGGCGACCTGGGCCATCAGCAAGGCGCCGGCGATCGGGCTGAACGGGCCGTTGCCGCGCAGGTAGCGGGCCAGGTCGGGGCCGTCGATCAGGTCCATCACCAGGGCGAGCAGCTCGCCCTCGACGACCAGGTCGCGGACCTTGACGATGTTCGGGTGGGTGAGCCGGACCAGCACGGAGCGCTCACGCAGGAAGCGCATCACGACGTCGGGGTCGGCGGCGAGCTCCTCGCGCAGCACCTTGATCGCGACCGACTGGCCCGGCTCGCTGCCGGGCACCGCGACGTCGGCGCGGACCCGTCCGCGCCAGACGGTGCCGGTGGCCCCTCGTCCGAGGGTCTCCTCAAGCAGATACTTGCTGCCGACTGGCCGCACCTGTCGCACTCCTCGCCGTGCCGCCCGCGCGGGGCGCTCCCCCGCAGGTGCGGTGAGCCTGCCGGGCCCGTGTTTCCGGCCACTCTAACGGTGTCCGTTCAGGTTTTTGAGGCGACCGGCGAGGGGGTTCGCCCGGGTTGGGGGACATCCCCCGGGGGAGGACCCGGACCCTCCGGCGCGGTCCGCCCCGGCCACCGGCGGGACGGCGGTTGACCTGACCCCCCGTCGCCTCCAACATGGCGATGATCGCAAGATCGTCAAATCCGGTACCGTGCGCGGACTGTCCGTGACGGATGGCAGGATGACACTCGCCACTCTTGTGGCCCAAGCGGGGCCGCGGCCACTCCGGCCGCACTCGCGGCGGCCCGGGGCAGCGGCACAAGGCGTCACACCAGCAGAAGGGACCGCGGGCGAGATGCAGATCCGGCTGACCGTCCTCCGACCGCGCAGCGGCCCGGCAGTCGCCGGCTCCGCCATTCCCTACGTCGACGTGCTGGTCACCGCGCCCGTCGGCACCGCGCTCGGCTCCCTCGCGGGCGCCCTCGCGGGCGCCGTGGGCGTGCGCGGCCCGCGAGCCGCCACCCACGTGCACCTGTACGCCGGGGCGCACCGGGTGGACGAGCACACCCTGCTCGGCCACCCCCCGCTGCTCGACGGCGCCGTCCTCAGCCTCAACGAACCCGACCCGACCGCCGACGACCCCGACGACGGCCACGCCGCCGCCGAGCTCCGGGTGGTCGGCGGCCCCGACGCCGGCGGCGTGCACCGCCTGCACGGCCGGGAGATCCGGGTCGGCCGCTCCGGCGAGGCCGACGTCCCGATCGACGACCCGGACGTCTCCCGGCTGCACCTCGCCCTGCACCTCGCCGACGACGGCACGGTGACCGTCCGCGACCTCGGCTCCACCAACGGCACCACGGTGGACGGCCGGATCGTGCCGGCCGGCCCGCCCGAGGAGGCCGTCCCGCTCGACGGCACCGGACTGCTCCGGATCGGCGAGTCCACCCTCCGGGTCACCGGCCCCGAGACCGGGGACACCACGGGGGCGCCCGCCCGCGCCGCGCTCCCCGACGGCCACGGCCACCTCCAGCTCGCCGCCCCCGCACCCACCCGCCCCGCACCGCCCGCCGCCGAACCGCCCGCCGCCCCGGAACCGCCCGCCGGCCGGGGCCGCGGCCTGCTCTCGCTCCGGCTCGGCCGCTCCACCGCCGAGCCGCCCGGCCAGGAGAGCGCCGAGCGCCACCACGCCGCCGTCCGCACCCGGCAGGCCGCCGCCCAGCGCGAACGCTGGCCCGACCCCGCCACCCTGCTGCTCAACGCGCTCGGCCCCGGCCCCCGGCTCTGGGAGCGCGGCCCCGGCCACCCCGACGCGCTCACCCTGCGCCTCGGCACCGCCGACCGCCCCGGCGGCCCCGGCACCTCCCCCGGCACCCTGCTGCCCGCCGTCCCCGTCACCCTCGACCTGCAGACCGCCGGCAGCCTCGGCCTCAGCGGCCCCCGCGACCGGCTCGACGCGCTCACCCGCGCCGTCGTCGCCCAGCTCGCCGCGCTGCACCCGCCGACCGGCCTCAGCCTCGTCGTCGTCGACGCCGACCCGGCCCGCACCCCGCAGGACCGCGCCGACACCTGGGCCTGGGCGCTCTGGCTGCCCCACCTGCGCCCCACCGACGGCCAGGACTGCCGGCTGCTGCTCGGCCTCGACGACGAACAGGCCACCGCCCGGCTCACCGAACTCACCACCCGGCTCGCCGGACCGACCGGCCTCGGCGGCCACCCCGCCACCGTCGTCGTGGTCGACGGCCGCCCGAACACCCAGGCCGCCCGGCAGGCCCTCGACCTGCTGCTGCGGCAGGGCCCCGCCGTCGGGATCTTCCCGGTCTGCCTCGCCGAGCAGCCCGAACTGCTGCCCCGCGGCATCGGCGCCACCGCGCTGATCACCGGCGAGGTCGGCACCCAGCTCTCGCTCGACCGGCCGGTCGCCCGCGGCCGCGAGACCCTGCACGAGGTCTCCCTGGACGCGGTCTCGGACGCCTGGGCCGAACGGCTGGCCCGCGTCCTCGCCCCGCTGCGCGAGGCCACCCCCGCCACCCGCGGCCCGCTCCCGGACGCGCTGCGCCTGCTCGACCTGCTCCAGCTCGACACCGTCACCCCCGCCAAGCTCTCCGCCCGCTGGGCCGCCCACGCCGGCGGCATCGGCGCCGCCACCGCCCTGCTCGGCACCACCCGTGACGAGCTCTGCACCCTCGACCTCGCCGACCCGGAGCTCACCCTCCCCTCCCCCGACCCGGGCGGCCCGCACCTGCTGGTCGGCGGCGCGCGCGGCTCGGGCAAGACCGAACTGCTGCGCACCCTGGTCGCCTCACTGGCGGTCTCGGAGCGCCCCGAACGGCTCGCCGTCACCATCGTCGAGGGCCGGGCCGCCGAGGACGGCCTGGCCGGGTGCACCGAGCTGCCGCACGTCACCGGCCTGGTCAACGCCGCCACCGACCCGCGCGCCGCCCTGCTCGCCGCCGAGGCGCTGGAGGACGAGCTGACCCTGCGCGAGCGGCTCTTCGACGGGCTGGACTTCGCCTCCTGGCACGCCGCCCGCATCCTGGACGGCGTGCCGGAGAGCGACACCGTCCACGCCGGCCGCCCGGCCGTCCCCGTACCCGCCACCGTCGGAGCGGGCGGCACGCCGTCCGTGGCCCGGATCGTCCAGCCGCGCAGCCCCGAGCCGCCGGCACCGCCCGCGCCGACCGCCGCACCGGCCGGCCCGGTCCCGGCCCGGCTGGTCGTCGTGGTGGACGACTACGACGCGCTGCTCTCCCCCACCTCCCCGGCGGGCCGGCCGCTGGCCCGGGCGCTCGCCGCCGTCGCCCGGCGCGGCGGGCCGCTCGGCGTCCACCTCGCGGTGGCCACCGGCCGCCCGGAGGAGAGCGCCGGCACCGAGGTCGACGAGGCCGCGCTGCTGCGGATCGCGCTGCGCACCGACGACCCGGCCGACTCCGACCTGCTGATCCACCTCGGCGACGCCGCCGCGCTGCCGGACTCCACCCCGGGCCGCGGCTACCTGCGGCTTCCGGACGGCGGTGTCACCGCGTTCCAGACCGCCCGGATCAGCGGCCGCATCCCGCGCACCGCCACCCTGCGGCCCACCGTCGTGGCGATAGACCCGCTCCAGCTGGGGGCCCCGCCGGCCCGCCGCCCGGTCCGCGAGCTCGGCAACGGGCCGACCGACCTCGCCCTGCTCGCCAGCGCGCTGCAGCGGGCGGCCGGACGCTGAGGCGCCGGCACCGGCGCCGGCTGCAGGCCACCGGCCACCGGGCGCAAAAACGGCTGTGGGGCCCGCTTCCACCGGGCCCCACAGCTTCGTTCAGGACATGGTCAGGCGTTCTGCTGCCCGGCCTCCTCGCCCGGCTGGTTGGTGATCGAGCGGCCGAGCACCGCCGAGTGGCCGACCACCGTGCCCGGCTTGCCCAGCTCACTGCCCTCGCCGACGACGACCAGGCGCTCGCCGAGGAACTCGTGGGTCTTCGGGTCGAAGATCCATTCGGTGCGGACGCCGCTGTCCACGTGCGCCACGGCCACGCCGTGGCGGCCCGAGGCGTCCACCGAGTCCTCGACCGCGGTGACGCCGGGGATCTTGGCGGCGGCACGGTAGAGGGCGGCACTGACGGCCGGCGGGGCGATCTGCTCGCGCAGCAGGTCCCCGATGGTCACGAAGGCCTCCTGGTCAGGGGTGCGACCCTGGCCCTTGGTCTCGGCGTAGATCTTCTTCAGCAGCGCGTCCGGGTCGGTCGGCAGCCCTGCCAGGTACTCGTAGGTGGCGGCGCCCAGGCTCGGCTTGCCGATCGGGTCGAGCCACAGGCCGCCGTCGGGGCGCGGCGCGGGGCGCTTGTCCCCGTCCTTGCGGACCTCGGTCCCGCCGGACTTGCCGCCCTTGCCCTCCTCCTTCAGGACGCCCCACTGGCTGCCGTCCACCGAGAGCCAGATCTGACGGCGGTGCGGCTTGTCGACGGTCGTCTCGCCGGTGGCCAGGTTGGTGCCCGCGAAGGACACCAGGCTGTCCACGTAGGCGAACTGGTTCTTGCCGGGCTTCGGGTCGGGCTTGCCGGCCGCGGTGTCGGCGGCCTGGGTCAGCAACTGGACGGCGGCGACCGGGGCGGCGTTGAACGTGTCGCCTCCGGCCTGGCCGCTCTGCTGCCCCTGGGCCTGCTGTCCCTGGGCCTGCTGCGCCTTCTGCGGGCTGCCGTCGCCGCCCCCGCCGGTCAGCACCATCGCCAGTGCCAGGCCGCCCGCGAGGGCGGGGATCGCCACCCAGCCGAGCTTTCCGCGCCGGACCCGCGCGGGCTTCGTCTCCCGGATCTCACTCATCAGATGTCCCCTCAACAGCCGGTGGCGGTCGGAGGAGAGTTCGGGCCGCGCCGGCGGCGGCAGCAGCCGGGCCAGCTCGGCACGCTCGTGCTCGTTCATCGGTTCGTCTCCCGTATCGACCGGGCCGCATCGGTGCGGCCAACCCGTACCTGTCCGGCCTCCGCGCGGAGTTCCCGCCCGTTTCTCAACTCCTCGTCGGCCAGCGCCCGGAGCTTGGTACGGGCGCGCGAGAGCCGCGAACGCACCGTCCCGATCGGCACTCCGAGGGCTTCGGCGGCACTCGCGTAGTCCAGGCCGGCCCAGACGCAGAGGCCGAACACCTCACGCTCGGCCTTCCGCAGCCGGGCCAGCGCCCGTCGGGCGGCGGCCAACTGGGCGCTGTCGTCCAGCCGCCCGACCAGCTCGTCGGCGAAGTCCGGCACGATGTCGCGCTCCGGCAGCCGCTCCATCGCGGCGCGGTGCCGCCGGGCCGCGCGCGCCGTGTTGCGCAGCACGTTGGCGGCGACCCCGAACAGCCAGGGCCGGACCGGCTCGTCGCCCGCGTGCAGCTTGTGCCGCAGTCGCCACGCCTCCAGGAAGGTCAGCTGGACGACGTCCTCGGCGACCGCCCAGTCCCCGGACACCCGCACCGCGTAGCGGTACAGGTCACCTGCCGTCTCGTCGAACAGCTCCCCGAACGCCCACTGGTCCCCATTCCGTATCCGGCCCCGCTGTGACAGCTCCACACCCCCACCTGTCCGCAGCACCGTCCTGAGTTCCCACCCACAGCACAACACGGCGGGCCCGCGTCCGAGGACGCGGGCCCGCCGGAGCGGTCCGCTCAGCCGCCGGCGCCGAACTCCCCGGCCCGGACACCGGCGCCGAACGCCGCCCAGGCGGCGGCGGAGAAGACGAGTGCCGGCCCCTGCGGATCCTTGGAGTCCCGCACCGGAAGCACCCCGGGGAAGCCGTCCGCCACCTCGATGCACTCGTTGTCGCCACCGCTGTAGGTGCTCTTCCGCCAGTCGGCCGCGGAGGGGTCGAAGGTCTGCTTCATGTGCCGGGCTCCTTGATCAGGCCCTCGCGCTCGCGTGGGGGCACGCGCCGCGCCCGGACGGGATCGGCAAGGTGGTCTGGTGCGAGTGCGGCCCCAGGTCGATCGGCGACGCGACGTGAGCCCGATACCCGAGGGCGGGGCCGAGGCGCCGCGTCGGCCCCGCCCTCTTCCGATTCTCCCGAACGCTTCGCACTCACCGTGTCGGATGTGCTACTTTCCGCATCATCAACAGAACATAGAAGACCCCGGCGGTGGTGGAACACCCCGGGGTCCGGCACCAGGAGCAGACACTCCGAGATGCAGATTCATCGTAGCGCCCACGCGCGCTCTTTCACCGTGCTTCCCAACGGCCTGTTGCAGGACCGCCGCCTCAGCTACACCGCCCGCGGCCTGCTCGCCGACCTGCTCTCCCGCCCGGACGGCTGGCGCGAGGACGGGCGCCAGATGGCCGACACCAGCCCGCAGGGGCGCGGCACCCTCCGCCGCGCGCTCAAGGAGCTGACGGACGCCGGGTACTACCGGGTCCACCGGGTCCGCCGGCCCGACGGCACCATCCGCTCCGAGGCCCACGTCTTCGACACCCCTCAGCTCGGCCCCTCACCGTGTGCCGCCCACCCGGTCGCCGGTGAACGGAGCACCGGCCGCGCTGGCGCCCCTCCCGTAAAGAACCCGGTGCAAGAACCCGCCCTCCCCGCCGGGCTGCCCGACGAACAGACCCGCACCGCCGTCGCGGCCCTGTTCCGCGCGATCCGGCCCGAACCGCGTCTGCGCCTCGGGCTCGCCGAGGCGCAGACGCTCGCGCCCCTCGTCACCCGGTGGCTCGACGGCGGCAGCACCGCCACCGACCTGGCGCACGCCCTGCTCCCCGGCCTGCCCTCGCCCCTGCACTCCCCGGCCGCCCTGATCCGCAGCCGCCTCCGCCGCAAACTGCCGCCCCCGCGCACCGAGGCACCGCCCGCCTCGTACGCCGAGTGCGCCCGCTGCCACGACCCGGTACCCCGCCCCGGCATCTGCCGCCCGTGCGCCGGCCTCGTCCCGAGAACCCCCGCCGCCACCGGCCCCGCCGCCGCCACGGGTGCGGCCCGCGCCCGCGCCGCCCTCCGCGGCCACCCGGACCCGGTCAACGCGGTCACCGCAGGCGGTTCCCCCGGGTGAACGTGCGCGGCCGCGCAAAGCGGCGGGCCCGCGTCCGAGGACGCGGGCCCGCCGTGGATCAGCCGTCCGTCAGCGCATCGAGCCCGTGCGGAGCAGGGTGCGGATGACGCGCATCGCGACCGAGAGGCTGGACAGCTCGTAGTTGTCCGAACCCCTTATGTCGTCGAGGGTGCTCTTGGCGCGGTTCAGCAGGGTGGAGTTGAGGTCCGCCCAGGCGCTGTAGCGCTCCTCGGGGGTGGCGCCGTCGGGGCCGCAGGCCAGGATGTCGGCGGTCAGGGCCGCGTGGGCCGCGAAGAGGTCCTCGCGGATGGCGGCGCGGGCCATCGACGACCAGCGGTCGGTGCGGGGCAGCTCGATGATGCGGTCGAGCAGGTGGGTGATCTGCAGGCGGTCGGCGAGGTCGTAGTAGAGCTCGGCGACCTCGGCGACGTCCTTGCCGGACCGGTCCGCGACCTCGGTGATGTCCAGGGTCGGGAAGGTCGAGGAGAGGCCCGCGATCCGGGTGGCGAGCGCCTCCGGCACGCCGGCCTCGGCCAGCTCGTTGTAGACCGACTCGAACCAGGCCAGGTCCTCGCCGCGGAGCGGCTTGGGCAGCGAGCCCCAGACCAGGTTGACCCGGTCGTGGAAGAACTCGATGGTGCCGGCGATGTCGAGCGGCTGGCGCCGGTTGTTGAGCATCCAGCGGGTGGCGCGCTCGACCAGGCGGCGCGAGTGCAGGCGCATCTTGGTCTGGGCGCGGGCCGGGACCACGTTGTCCAGCGCCTCGATCTCGCCCCAGATCTCCTCCAGGCCGAAGACGGCCCGTGCGGCGGTGTGCGTCCGGGCGATCTCCTCGTAGGTGGCGCCGGTCTCCTCCTTCAGGCGGAAGGCGAAGGTGCAGCCACCGCGGTTGATCGTGTCGTTGACGATCAGCGTGGTGATGATCTCGCGGCGCAGCGCGTGCTGGTCGATCTGCTCCGCGAACCGGGCCCGCAGCGCGCTCGGGAAGTACTCGTGCAGCGCGGTGCGGAAGAACGGGTCGTCGGGCAGCTCGGTGGCGAGCAGCTCGTCGGCCAGGGTGATCTTGGTGTAGGCGAGCAGCACCGACATCTCCGGCTGGGAGAGGCCGCGGCCGTTCTGCTGGCGCTCGCGGATCTGCCGCTCGGCGGGCAGGAACTCCAGGCCCCGGTCGAGCTGGCCGGCCGCCTCCAGGCGGTTGATCATCCGGGAGTGGACGTTGACCATGCTGTGCGCCTGGGCGACGGCGTTGGCCAGCACCACGTTCTGCGCGTAGTTGTTGCGCAGGACGAGGTGGCCGACCTCGTCGGTCATCTCGGCGAGCAGGGTGTTGCGCTGCTTCACCGTCATGTCGCCGTCGGCGACGATCTGGTTGAGCAGGATCTTGATGTTGACCTCGTGGTCCGAGGTGTCCACGCCGGCCGAGTTGTCGATGGCGTCGGTGTTGATCCAGCCGCCGGCGCTCTGCGGGCCGCCGGTCGCCGCGTACTCGATGCGGCCGAGCTGGGTGCAGCCCAGGTTGCCGCCCTCGCCGATGACGCGGGCGCGGACCTGCTCGCCGTTGACCCGGATGGCGTCGTTGGCCTTGTCGCCGACCTCGGCGTTGGTCTCGGCGGAGGCCTTGATGTAGGTGCCGATGCCGCCGTTCCAGAACAGGTCGACGGGCGCCTGCAGGATGGCCTTCATCAGCTCGGCGGGGGTCAGCCGGCTGTCGGAGACGCCCAGCACGGCCCGGACCTGCGGGCTGAGCTGGATGGACTTGGCGCTGCGCGGGAAGACGCCGCCGCCCGCCGAGATCAGCGACTTGTCGTACTCGTCCCAGGAGCTGCGGGGCAGCTCGAAGAGGCGGCGGCGCTCGGCGTAGGAGACGGCCGCGTCCGGGTTGGGGTCGAGGAAGATGTGCCGGTGGTCGAAGGCGGCGACCAGGCGGATGTGCTCGCTGAGCAGCATGCCGTTGCCGAAGACGTCGCCGGACATGTCGCCGATGCCGATGACGGTGAAGTCCTCGGACTGGGTGTCGACGCCGAGCTCGCGGAAGTTGCGCTTGACGGACTCCCAGGCGCCGCGGGCGGTGATGCCCATGCCCTTGTGGTCGTAGCCGGCCGAGCCGCCGGAGGCGAACGCGTCGCCCAGCCAGAAGCCGTACGACTCGGCGACGCCGTTGGCGATGTCGGAGAAGGTCGCGGTGCCCTTGTCGGCGGCGACGACCAGGTAGGTGTCGTCCTCGTCGTGGCGGACCACGTCGGCCGGGTGGACGACCTCGCCGCCGACCAGGTTGTCGGTGATGTCCAGCAGCGCCGAGATGAACGTCTTGTAGGACGAAACGCCCTCGGCCAGCCAGGCGTCGCGGTCCACCGACGGGTCCGGCAGCTGCTTGGCGACGAAGCCGCCCTTGGCGCCGACCGGCACGATGACGGTGTTCTTCACCATCTGCGCCTTGACCAGGCCGAGGATCTCGGTCCGGAAGTCCTCACGCCGGTCGGACCAGCGCAGGCCGCCGCGGGCGACCTTGCCGAAGCGCAGGTGCACGCCCTCGACCTGCGGCGAGTAGACCCAGATCTCGAACGCCGGGCGCGGGGCCGGCAGGTCCGGGATGGCCTTCGGGTCGAACTTCATCGACACGTACGAGTGCCACTCGCCCGCGCCGTCGTGCTGGAAGAAGTTGGTCCGCAGGGTGGCCTTGATCAGGTGCAGGAACGAGCGCAGGATGCGGTCCTCGTCCAGCGAGACGACCTCGTCCAGCGCGCCGGAGAGCTCCTCGAGGATGCCCTCGGTCAGTTCGAGCGCGCCCTGCTGGTGGCTGGGGCTCAGCCGGGCCTCGAAGAGGTTCACCAGCAGGCGCGTGGTGTGCATGTTGTTGCGGAGCGCGTCCTCCATGTAGTCCTGGGAGAACGTGGAGCCCGCCTGGCGCAGGTACTTGGCGTACGCGCGCAGCATCATCGCCTGGCGCCAGGTCAGCCCGGCGGTCAGGACCAGCTCGTTGAAGCCGTCGTTCTCGGCCTTGCCGGTCCAGGTGGCGGCGAAGGTCTCCTGGAAGCGCTCGCGCGCCTCGTCGGTCAGCTCGACGGCCTCGCGCAGCCGCAGGCCGAAGTCGTAGACCCACGCGGTGGTGTGGTCGGAGCGGGTCAGCGCGTACGGGTGCTCGTCCAGCACCTCGACGCCGAGCCGCTGGAGGACCGGCAGCACCTCGGTGAGCGAGATCGGGCCGCCCACCCGGTAGATCTTGAAGCGGCGCTCGTCGTCGCCGGCGCCGACCGGCTGGTACAGGTTGAGCCGGAAGTCGCCCTCGCCGTGCAGCGCCTCGATCTGCTTGAGGTCGGCGACGGCGGTGCGCGCGGTGAAGTCGGCGCGGTAGCCGTCGGGGAAGGCGTTGGCGTACTTGCGGGACAGCTCGGCGGCCTTCTCCTCGCCCAGCTCGACGTGCAGCTGGTCGTTGAAGCCGTCCATCCAGAACCGGGCGGCCTCGGCCAGCTTGGCCTCGATCCGCTCGACCTCGGCGTCGCTCAGGTGCGGCAGCTCGCTGCCCGGGGTCACCCGGACCACGAAGTGCAGTCGGGTCAGCACCGACTCCGTCGACCAGACCGTGTAGTCGATCGAGGCGCCGTTGAGCTCCTGCACCAGGATGTCCATCAGGCGCAGCCGGATGCGGGTGGTGTAGCGGTCGCGCGGCAGGTAGACCAGCGCCGAGAAGTAGCGCCCGTACTCGTCCTGGCGCAGGAAGAGGCGGAGCTTGCGGCGCTCCTGCAGGTACAGCACGCTGGTGGCGATCTGGAGCAGCTCGTCGGCCGCGGTCTGGAAGATCTCGTCCCGGGGGAAGGTCTCCAGGATCTGCAGCAGGTCGCGGCCGTCGTGGCTCTCGCTGGAGAAGCCGGACTCGGCGATGACGTCCTGGACCTTGCGGCGGACCACCGGGATGCGGTTGACCGACTCGGTGTACGCGGCGGCCGAGAACAGGCCGAGGAAGCGGCGCTCGCCGATGACCTCGCCGTTGGCGTCGAACTTCTTCACGCCGACGTAGTCGAGGTAGGACGGGCGGTGCACGGTGGCGCGGCTGTTGGCCTTGGTGAGGACGAGCAGCTTCTTCTCGTGCGCCTTGGCGCGCACCGGCGCGGAGAGCCGGCCGAAGGCCTCGCTCACGGCGTGGTGCTGGTCGTCGTGGCCGATCGGGTCGGAGCGCAGGATGCCGAGGCCGGTCCCGGCGACGGCCTTGAGGACCTCCTCGCCCTCGTGCTCGACCAGGTCGTACTCGCGGTAGCCGAGGAAGGTGAAGTGGTCGTCGGCGAGCCAGCGCATCAGCTCCCAGGCCTCGCCGACCTCCTGCTCCGGCAGACCGGTCGGGGGCACCTCGGCGAGCTCGTCGGCGAGGCGGAGCGCGGAGTCGCGCATCTTGCCCCAGTCCTCGACGACCTCGCGGACGTCCCCGAGCACGCGGCGCAGGTCGGTCTCGATCGCGCGCAGGTCCTCGCGGTCGGTCTCGCGGTCGATCTCGATGTGCATCCACGACTCGACGATCGCGTCGGCCGGCCACTCGGCGCCGGCGGCCTGGCTGCGGGCGCAGGCGTCGACGTCGACGATCTCCAGCAGCTTGCCGGTGATGTCACGGCGGACCACCAGCTGCGGGTGGATGACCACGTGGATCGCGCGGTCCTGGCGGGACAGCTCGTTGGTGACCGAGTCGACCAGGAAGGGCATGTCGTCGGTGACGACCTCGACCACGGTGTGGCCGCACGACCAGCCGTTCTCCTCCACCGAGGGGGTGTGCACCCGCACCTCGGCGGTACCCTGCGGCCGCTTGAGGCCGAGGCGGTAGTGGGAGGCGGCCGCGCCGTACACGTCGACCGGGTCGCGGTCGACCAGGTCCTCGGGCGCGGTGTGGAGGTAGTAGTGGTGCAGGTACGCGGTCAGAGCGCCGTTGCTCAGACCCTCCCCCGGCGCCGCTCCCCCCACCTGGCTGTTCTCAGCGGCTGCTGCTGCCTTCCTGAGCAGTTCGGCCTTGGCTGCGTCCAGCTTGGTCTGCATGACTTCTTGGCTCCTGTCGCGCGCCGTTGCGTGACTCGGTGGTGTGTGGGTGTCCACCGCCGGGTCTTCCGCAATCCTGCCGCACCCTCCAGCTGAAAGGAGCCCATGGCACGCATGGAACACCCTCACAGCGGGTAGGACGAGACGTTCGGCCTGCGGAGCCACCCGACGACGCCAGCCAGCCTAACGGGATCAATCGAAGGTGTCAGGGGACAGGGAGGCGCAAACCCGCAGGAAGATCGGTCCGTCCTGGACACCTTGTCCAATCCGCCCGCGGGTTTGCGCCGAAAGCCGAAAGGCCTTGAGCACTCACCCCATGTGCGGGTAAACATGGTCGGTCGGAGGCACGAACGTCTCCTTGATCGACCGCGCCGAGGTCCAGCGCAGCAGGTTCTGCGCGGCGCCCGCCTTGTCGTTGGTGCCCGACGCCCGACCGCCGCCGAACGGCTGCTGGCCCACCACCGCACCGGTCGGCTTGTCGTTGATGTAGAAGTTCCCCGCCGCGAACCGCAGCTCCTCCACGGCCCTGGCGATCGCGTACCGGTCCTGGGCGATCACCGCACCGGTCAGCCCGTACGGCGCGCCGGAGTCGACCCGGCCGAGCACGTCCTCCCAGCGCGAGTCCTCGTACACGTGGACGGCGAGGATCGGGCCGAAGTACTCGGTCCGGAACATCTCGTTGCGGTGGTCCGAGGAGACCAGCACGGTCGGGCGGACGAACCAGCCGATCGCGTCGTCGTACTGGCCGCCGGCCGCCAGCTCCACCGTCGGGTCGGCCTTGGCCCGCTCGATCGCGTCCCGGTTCTTCTCGAACGCCCGCCGGTCGATCAGCGCGCCCATGAAGTTCGACAGGTCGGTGACGTCGCCGACGGCCAGCGCGTCCACCTCGGCCAGGAAGTCGTCCTTGATCCGCTGCCAGAGGCTGCGCGGCAGGTACGCGCGGGAGAGCGCGGAGCACTTCTGGCCCTGGTACTCGAAGGCGCCGCGGATCAGCGCGGTCTTCAGGATCTCCGGGTCGGCCGAGCGGTGCGCCAGCAGGAAGTCCTTGCCGCCGGTCTCCCCGACGATCCGCGGGTACGTCCGGTAGCTGCCGATGTTGGCGCCGATCGACTGCCAGAGCGACTGGAAGGTGGCCGTCGAACCGGTGAAGTGGAGTCCGGCGAGCGCCGGGTCGGCGAGCGCCACCGCGGAGAGCTGCTGCCCGTCGCCGGTCACCAGGTTGACCACCCCGGGCGGCAGCCCGGCCGCCTCCAGCAGCCGCATCAGGTGGTGCGCGGCCAGGGTCTGGGTCGGCGCGGGCTTCCAGACCACGGTGTTGCCCATCAGCGCGGGCGCGGTCGGCAGGTTGCCGGCGATCGCGGTGAAGTTGAACGGCGTGACCGCGTAGACGAACCCCTCCAGCGGGCGGTGGTCGGTCCGGTTCCAGACCCCGGGCGAGGAGACCGGCTGCTCGGCCAGGACCTGCCGGGCGAAGTGGACGTTGAACCGCCAGAAGTCGATCAGCTCGCAGGCCGAGTCGATCTCCGCCTGCTGCGCCGTCTTGGACTGCCCGAGCATGGTGGCCGCGTTCAGGGTGTCCCGCCACGGACCCGCCAGCAGGTCGGCGGCGCGCAGGAAGACCGCCGCCCGGTCGTCGAAGGAGAGCGAGCGCCACTCCCGGCCGGCCGCCAGCGCGGCGTCCACCGCGGCCCGGCCGTCCTCCCGGGTGGCGTTGCCGAGCACCCCCAGCTTGGCCGCGTGGTGGTGCGGCTGGACGACGTCGATCCGCTCCCCGCCGCCGAACCGCTGCTCACCGCCGATCGTCATCGGCAGCGGGACCGGCTCGGCGGCCAGCTCGTCCAGCCGCCGCACCAGCCGGTCCCGCTCCGGGCTGCCGGGCGCGTACGTCCGCACCGGCTCGTTGCCCGGGACCGGGACCTGGGTGACTGCGTCGATGGGCATGGCGGGCTCCGCTCGTCGTCCGGCGGCCGGCCCGCTCCGACGACGGGCCCGACGCCCTCCAGCCTGACCAGCGGGGAGCCCGTTCGCCCGCCCGGACACGCCAACGGTGGACGTGGCGCGTGCCACGCCGCCGGGGCGGCCCGGGCGGGCGGTCCTCCGGCCGGGTGCCGCCTCAGCCGGCGAGCCGGCCCGCCAGCTCCACCGCCTCCGCCAGGGTGTCCACCACCGGCACGCCCACCGGCTCCAGCTTCTCCCGGGTGTGCGAGCCGCCGGTGTACAGCACCGCGCGCGCACCCGCGCTCAGCGCCGCGAGCGCGTCGTCCGCCGCGTCCCCGATCAGCACCGTCCGGGCCGGGTCCACGTGCTCGCCCAGCGCCGCCAGGTGCCGGACCAGGTGCTCCGCCTTCTGCCCGCCGGCCGGGCCGCTGCGCCCGTCCACCCGCAGGAACTGCCCGGTCAGGCCGAACCCGTCGACCACCGGCAGCAGCCGGTCGTGCTCGTACAGCGACAGCAGCGACTGACTGTGCCCGGCCGCCAGCCAGCCGTCCAGCAGCTCCCGCGCGCCCTCGGTCAGCCCGCAGGCCGCGCTCAGCTCGTGGTAGCGGCGGTGGAAGGCGTCGTCCAGCTCCAGCCACTCGGCGTCGGAGGGCAGCCGGCCGAGCAGCCGCTGGTAGAAACGGGGAATCGGGATCTCGTACTGCTCGCGGTACTCCTGCAGCGTCATCGGCCCGACGCCGATGGTCGCGAATGCGGCGTTGCTCGCGCCGAGCACCGCCTCCATGTCATGGAAGAGCGTGCCGTTCCAGTCCCAGACGATATGAGTGCGCACGCAGGGAACGGTAACGCCGGGCACCGACAGACCGGTAGGACGGGTCTCACCCGGCCCGGCCTGCGGACCCGTCGGGGCCGCGGGCGCGGCCGGGCGGGGACGGCCCGGCCGGCGGGGCGGCACAGCCGGGCAGGGCGGCTCAGCCGAGCAGGGCGGTGATCTCCTGGGTGGCGAACCAGAGCAGGTCGTGGTCCTCCGCGCCGTCCACGGTGAACTGGGCGTCCTGGTCGCCCGCGTCGGCCGCCGTCACCGCCGCGACCGCCGCCTCGACGTCCGCGACCACGTCCCCGTCCGCCACGTCCGCGTGCACCGCGGCCGCCTTGGCCAGCTTCACGGGGCCGGCCAGCACGACCCGGCCGAGCGAGGCCTGGTCCTGGTACTCGTCGCCGGGGAACGGCTTCACCGCCGAGTCGGCGACGTCCAGCGCGACCACCACGCGACGGCGCGGGGCGTCCGGTTCCGCGGCCAGCAGCCGGAGCGAGGACTGGGCGGCCCGGTTGAGCGCCGCGTACTCCAGCTCCTCCAGGTCGTCGCTGACGTACCACTCGCGCAGCGCGGGCGTCACGGCGTACGCCGCGGACTGCTCCAGCGCGCCGCCCGAGTGCGCCGCCGCCAGGCCGGTCAGGGTGGTGGGCACGTACACGCGCATCGGTGGCACTCTCCGGTTCGTCCAGCGGCACAGCTTCCAGCGCCCCAAGAATAAGCGCCGAACGCCGCCCTGTGATCACCCCGCTCGTCCCCGTCCTCCGCGGCCGCCGCCGGACGCACGGCCCGACGGCCGCACGGGCACCCCGATTCAGGGGCGTGCACGCCTGGCGCGCGGCCGTCCATGCACGCCTCCGAGCACCTGCCCGGCACCGCCCGCCGCGTGCTGTCCGACACCGGTCGGCACGGCCCACCCCCTCCGACCGGCAGGCCGGGCCCGGCGCCGCACCGCGTTCACCGCGCGGCCTGCAGGGCCGCGCGGCAGGTCTCCAGGGCGCTCTCCAGGACCGGGCCCCGGCGGGCCGGGTCCATCATGTTCGGCCCCATCGCCGCCAGGTCGGCCGGAGTGGGCGCGAGCAGGTGCACACGGACGCCGCTCGCCCGCAGCAAGCCCGCCTCACGGAGCAGCTGCCGGGTCACCGCCCGGCGGTAGCGGCTCACCAGCTGGGCCAGCACACCTCGCGGACGGTCCCGAACGCGCCGGGCGCGCGACGGATCCGACACGCCCGGTCCGGGCTTCGAACGCCCCGGCGGATCGTTGCGCAGGGCCATCGGAGCGAGCACGTACACCTCGTCCAGACCCCGGCCGAGCGCCAGATCGGCGTTGGTGGCCGACCAGCAGCCGCCGTCCACGTACGCCGATCCGTCCAGCCGGACCGGCGCGAACCAGCCGGGGATCGCGCAGGAGGCCATCACCGCCTCGGCGACGTCGGCGGGCGGAGCGTCCGCGTCCCCGAAGACCACCCGGTGCCCGCCGCGGTAGTCCACCGCGACGACCCGCAGGGCCGAGGCCGGCACCCCGACCGGCCAGCCGCCCGGGCCGAACAGGCCCCCGACCAGCTCGCCGACCGGCTCCAGCGAGCCCCGGCCGTGCGGCGCCATCGCCGAGACCATGGTCAGCAGCGGGTACTCGCGCGGGTGCCGGACGGCGTCCCGCAGCAGGCCCGGCGAGCCGATGCCGGCCCGTGGACGCGGCGGAAGCGCGCCGCCGACCGCCGTGTCGTAGTCGAAGGCGATCCCGGCCAGCGGGCCTTCCGTGACCGGCAGGCCGCGCTGGTGGTCGCGGAGCCCGTCGGTGTCGACGCCGGCGGCCAGCAGCGCGGCCAGGATCGCGCCCGCCGAGGTGCCGAGCAGGACCTCCGCGTCACCGGGCCGCCAGCCGGCCGACTCCTCGACGGCGCAGAGCGCACCGACGGTCCAGGCGGCGCCGAGCATGCCCCCGCCGCCCAGCACCAGGCCGCGCCGGGGAGCGCCGCCGGTGCTCCCCGGCGCCGCCGCCCCTGTCCCGGAAAGCGGTGTCGTCGGTACCCGTGTCGTCATGCCGGCCGCCTGTCGTCGTCGGGGCGGTGGTCGTCGGGGTGGTCGTCGGGGGCGGGACACGCGCCGCATCCCGTCCGGTCCCTCTTCCGGTTCCGGTCCCTGCCCGATCCCTGTTCCTGCTTCCGGTTCGGGTTCCGGTTCGGGTTCCGGTTCGGGTTCCGGTTCGGGTTCCGGTTCCGGTTCGGGTCAGGCTCCGATGGTGCGCGCCGACCGGCCGACCGCGCAACGCGGCGCCCGCGCCGCCGGCACCGCCCAGAGCGCCTTCCCCCTCGGTCCCGCCGCCGTACCGGCGATCCGACCGTCCTCTTTCGGGCCCTCCGGAGCGACCGCGCGCGTCAGCCGTGTGCCGCCCGGGGCCCCTGTCGCCCGTTGCCACACCGGCCGACTCACCCGGATAGGTGAACTTCCGGACGGCCCGCGCCCCGGTCGGGAACCCGGTTGCCGCCCCGCGCGAGGCCCCGCTACCAAGGACCCGTCCGTACTCGCACCACCCGCTCCGAGGAAGGCCCATGGCCACGTGCCCCGACCGCGCCGTCCCGCCCGTCCCGCCCGCCCCACCGCCCCTGGTGCTGTCCGCGCGCCCGCACCGCCCGCGCACCGCGCCCCGGAGCTGCCGCGCACCGGAGGCCGAACGGCGCCCGCGCCACCCCCGGACCGCCTGCGCCACCGCGCCCGCCCAGGACCCGCGCAGCGGGCTGAGCACCCGGTTCGCCCACCGGCTGGTGGAGGTGCTCACCGGGGCCCGGCCGTCCGGCCAGCTGCTGCGCCACACCACGCTGGACGGCTACGGCCAGCTCTCCGCCCTGGTCCGGGCCGGTGCGCTGCGCCGGAGCCGCACCGGCGAGCGGCCGAGACTCGGCCCGGTGCACGACCGCTCGCCCTCGCCGGACGCGGTCGAGGCCTGTGTCCGGGTCGACCTCGGCAGCCGGCACCACGTGGTGGCGTTCCGGCTGGAGCCGCGCGGACCGGCCGGCCAGTGGCAGTGCACCGCCGTGGAGGCCCGGTGAACGCGCCGCACCAAAACCGGAACCGGAACCGGCGCCCGCACCCGCCAACGGCGCAGGGCGCCACCCCCGTACGGGAGCGGCGCCCTGCGCGGCGGCGGGCCGGACCGGCCGGCCTCGCCTCAGCCCTTGCGGCGGCGGCCCTTGGCCGACTTCGCGGCCTTGCGGCGCTCGGCGCGGGTCAGCCCGTCGCCCTCGTCCTCCGTGCCGAGGTCCTCGAACTCGCCCTCGACCACACCGCCGCCGACCTCCTCCGAGGGGGCCGTGTAGTGCAGCCGCTGCGGCTTCGGGGCCTCCAGGCCCTTGGCCTTGATCTCCGGACGGGCGGCGTCCTTCTCCAGCTTGTCGAGCAGCACCTCGGCGTCCTCGACCGGGACCTCCTCGACCTGCTGCTCGACCTGGACCTCCAGATTGAACAGGTAGCCGACGGACTCCTCCTTGATGCCCTCCATCATCGCGGTGAACATGTCGAAGCCCTCGCGCTGGTACTCGACCAGCGGGTCGCGCTGCGCCATGGCCCGCAGGCCGATGCCCTCCTGGAGGTAGTCCATCTCGTAGAGGTGCTCGCGCCAGCGGCGGTCCAGCACCGAGAGGACGACCCGGCGCTCCAGCTCGCGCATGATCTCCGCGCCGAGCTGGTCCTCACGGGCGCCGTACTGCGCCTGGACGTCCTCCTGGATGACCTTGGTGAGGAACTCCGGGGTGAGCCCGGCGGTGCCGCCGGCCTCCTCCTCCAGCTCCTCCAGCTCCAGGGTGACCGGGTAGAGCTGCTTGAGCGCGGTCCAGAGCTTCTCCAGGTCCCAGTCGTCCTCGAAGCCCTCGCCGGTGGCGGCCCGGACGTACGCCTCGACGGTGTCGTCCATGAAGTGGCCGACCTGCTCCTGCAGGTCCTCGCCCTCCAGCACGCGGCGGCGCTCGCCGTAGATGACCTCGCGCTGGCGGTTCAGCACCTCGTCGTACTTGAGGACGTTCTTGCGGATCTCGAAGTTCTGCTGCTCGACCTGGGTCTGCGCGGAGGCGATCGCCCGGGTGACCATCTTCGACTCGATCGGCACGTCCTCGGGCACGTTGGCCATGGAGAGCACGCGCTCGACCATGCCGGCCTTGAACAGGCGCATCAGGTCGTCGCCGAGGGACAGGTAGAAGCGGGACTCGCCCGGGTCGCCCTGACGGCCGGAACGGCCGCGCAGCTGGTTGTCGATCCGGCGGGACTCGTGCCGCTCGGTGCCGAGGACGTAGAGGCCGCCGGCCTCCTTGACCTCGTCCTGCTCCGCCTTCACGGAGGCCTTGGCCTTCTCCAGCGCGGCCGGGAGCGACGACTCGTACTCCTCCGGGTTGTCGACCGGGGAGAGCCCGCGCTGGGCCAGCTCGGCCGCCGCGAGGTGGTCGGGGTTGCCGCCGAGCATGATGTCGGTGCCTCGGCCGGCCATGTTGGTGGCGACGGTGACGGCGCCCTTGCGGCCGGCCTGCGCGACGATCTGCGCCTCGCGCTCGTGGTGCTTGGCGTTCAGCACCTCGTGCGGGATCCCGCGCTTGCGGAGCTCCTGCGACAGGTACTCGGACTTCTCGACCGACACGGTGCCGACCAGCACCGGCTGGCCCTTCTCGTGCTTCTCGGCGATGTCCTCGACCACGGCGGCGAACTTGGCCGGCTCCGACTTGTAGATCAGGTCGGGCTGGTCGATGCGCAGCGGCGTCTTGTTGGTCGGGATCGGCACCACGCCGAGCTTGTAGATCTGGTGGAACTCGGCCGCCTCGGTGGTGCCGGTACCGGTCATGCCGGCCAGCTTGTCGTACAGGCGGAAGAAGTTCTGGAGGGTGATGGTGGCCAGGGTCTGGTTCTCGTTCTGGACCTCCACCCCTTCCTTGGCCTCGATCGCCTGGTGCATGCCCTCGTTGTAGCGGCGGCCGGCCAGGATGCGGCCGGTGTGCTCGTCGACGATCATGACCTCGCCGTTCATCACGACGTAGTCCTTGTCCCGCTTGTACAGCTCCTTCGCCTTGATGGCGTTGTTCAGGAAGCCGACCAGCGGGGTGTTCACCGACTCGTAGAGGTTGTCGATGCCGAGGTAGTCCTCGACCCGGCCGACACCCTCCTCCAGCACGCCGACGGTGCGCTTCTTCTCGTCGACCTCGTAGTCGCGCTCGATCTTCAGGCGCTGGACCAGCTTGGCGAAGTCGGCGTACCACTTGGTCGCCTGGTCGGCCGGCCCGGAGATGATCAGCGGGGTACGGGCCTCGTCGATGAGGATCGAGTCGACCTCGTCGACCACGGCGAAGTAGTGGCCGCGCTGGACGAGTTCGTCCTTCGACCAGGCCATGTTGTCGCGGAGGTAGTCGAAGCCGAACTCGTTGTTCGTGCCGTACGTGATGTCCATCGCGTACTGGCGCTTGCGCTCGGCCGGCGTCATGCTGCCGAGGATCACGCCGACCTCGAGGCCGAGGAAGCGGTGCACCCGGCCCATCCACTCCGAGTCGCGCTCGGCGAGGTAGTCGTTGACGGTGATCAGGTGCACGCCCTTGCCCGTGAGCGCGTTGAGGTACGCGGGCAGGGTGCCGACCAGGGTCTTGCCCTCACCGGTGCGCATCTCGGCGACGTAGCCGAGGTGCAGCGCGGCGCCGCCCATGAGCTGGACGTCGTAGTGCCGCTGGCCGAGCACGCGCTTGGCGGCCTCGCGGACGGTGGCGAACGCCTCGGGGAGGATGTCGTCCAGCGTCTCGCCGTCGGCGAGCCGCTGCTTGTACTCGTCGGTCAGCGCCCGCAGCTCGGCGTCGGTGAGGTTGACGAAGTCCTCTTCGATGGAGTTGACCTGGGCAGCAATCCGCTGCAGCTTGCGAAGGATCTTGCCTTCGCCGGCGCGCAGGATCTTGTCGAAGACGGACACTTGAGCGGGCTCCTTGCCTGTATTGGCACTGGACGACTGCACGGCGGATCCACCCCACCGCACGGGCCATCGTATGCGAGGAGTCCAATGCCCCGGGAGGTGCGTCAGCACGGTATTCCCGTGTCACCCGTGCGAGCACTTGCCCCGATAGCCCCACCCACCGGGGCAAACCGGGCGACTGTCCGGAGAGTTGGACCGTTCGATCCGTTAATCGGATGCTCGGATTCCTCCCTGCACGGAATAATCCGCGCATGGAAGAGCAGCCGGAAGAGCAGACCGAAGCACGCGGCGGCGAGCCCGTCGTCCTCACCACCGACCGCCTGGTCCTGCGCGCCCCGCAGGAGTCCGACATCGACGCGGTCTTCGCGGCCTGCCAGGACGAGGCCATCCAGCAGTGGACGGTCGTACCCAGTCCGTACCGGCGCGAGGACGCCGAGTACTTCGTCCGCGACCTCGCCCTCGCCGGCTGGCGGACCGGCGAGAACCGGATCTGGTGCGTGGTCGAGCGCGAGACCGGCGCCCTGGTCGGCACCCAGGGGCTCACCGGCTGTCCCGGCCGGCCGGGCGCCGCCGAGGTCGGCTGGTGGGCCGCCAAGGAGTTCCGCGGCCGCGGGTACACCGCGGAGGCCGCCCGCGCGGTCGCCCGCTACGGCCTCACCGAGCTGGGCCTGCGCCGCCTGGAGTGGATCGCCTACGTGGGCAACGACGGCTCCCGCGCGGTCGCCGAGAAGGTCGGCTTCCGGCTGGAGGGCACCCTGCGCTCCTACGCCGAGCAGCGCGGCGTGTTCCACGACGCCTGGATCGGCTCGCTGCTGGCCACCGACCTCGCCGCCGAGCCCGCCGACCCCACCGGCTGAACCGGCCAGGACCGGCCGGGACCGGGCGGACCGGTCCCGGCCGCTCCCGGCCGACCCGCCCGCAGCCCCGGCGAACCCCGAGGCCCCGGGCGGGCCGGGCGGATTGTCAGTGCCCCGGTCTACGCTCGCCGGCATGACCGCCTCGACTTCGCGCCCGGCCGGCCGCCCCGCCGGACCGGCCGCCGCCCCGGCCCCGGTGACCACGCTCGGCGCCGACGAAGCCCGCCGGATCGCCCTGCGCGCACAGGGCCTGCTCGGCGCCCCGGACCGCCGCGGCGGCGTGCGCGGGGTACTCCGCCACCTCGGCGCCGTCCAGCTCGACACCATCTCGGTGCTGGCCCGCTCCCACGAGCTGATCCCGTACGCGCGGCTCGGCGCGGTCGGCCGCCCGGCGGTCGAGGCCGCGTACTGGGGCAGCGGGACGAGCTTCGAGTACTGGTCGCACGCGGCGTGCATCCTGCCCGTCGAGGAGTGGCCGCTGTTCGCCTTCCGGCGCCGCCACAACCGCGAGCGCGCCCACGTCTGGGGCAAGCAGGTCGACGACACCACCTACCGTTCGGTGCTGGCCAAGCTGCGCGCCGAGGGCCCGCTCACCTCCACCGAGCTGGGCGGCGCCAAGAAGACCGCCGACTGGTGGGACTGGTCCGACACCAAGATCGCGGTGGAGCGGGCGCTGAGCTTCGGCGATGTGGTCTGCGCCGACCGCCGCAGCTGGAAGCGCGTCTACTCGCTGGCCGAACAGGCCGTCCCCGCCGAGCTGTTCGCGCAGGAGCCGACCGACGAGGAGTGCCTCCGCACCCTGGTCGCCCAGTCCGGCGCGGCGCTGGGCGTGGCCACCCGGGCCGACCTGCTCGACTACCACCGGCTGCGCGCCGAGCAGTTCGACGCGGTGATCGCCGACTCCGGCCTCGTCCCGGTAGAGGTGGCCGGCTGGGGCCCGGGCGGCGCCCCGGCCGCCGCCTGGGCCGATCCGGCGGCGCTCGCGAGCCCGCCCCGCGGCCGCCACCGCACCACGCTGCTCTCGCCGTTCGACTCACTGGTCTGGGACCGTCCGCGCACCGAGCGGATCTTCGGCATGGCCCACCGGCTGGAGGCGTACACCCCGAAGCACAAGCGGGTGCACGGCTACTTCGCGATGCCGCTGCTGGCCGGCGGCCGGCTGGTCGGCCGGGTCGATCCGGCCCGCGAGGGCAGGACGCTGGTGGCCCGTCAGGTCTCGCTGGACTCGCCGCGGCACGTCGAGGCGCTGGCCACCGCACTGCGCGAGGCGGCCGACTGGGTCGGCTGCGACGCCGTCCGGGTGGAGGCGCTGCACGACGAGGCGGTGCGCCCGGCCCTGGAGCACCTGCTCGCCTGAGTCCCGGGCCGCTGAGCCCTGGGCCGCGCGAGCCGCGAATCCCGGGGCGGCGGGAGCGGGAGGCGGAGCGGGAGCGGGAGGCGGACCCCCGCCGGCCCGCTCCCGCCGGTCACCCTATTTCGAGGATCTTCTCCCGCATCGCGTAGACCACGGCCTCCATCCGGGAGTGCAGTTGGAGCTTCTCCAGGATGTTGCGCACGTGGTTCTTCACGGTGTTCTCGCTGATGAACAGCTCCTTGGCGATCTCCCGGTTGTTCATCCCGGTGGCCACCAGCTTCAGCACCTCCAGCTCCCGGTCGGTCAACCGGGGCGCGGGTACCAACTCCCGTTCGTCGGAACGGCGCTGGATCATCGACTTGAACTCGGTCAGCAGCTTGGACGCCATCGACGGGCTGATCTGGGACTGCCCGTCGGCGACCGCGCGGATCGCCGTGGCGACCTCGTCGGTGGAGATCTCCTTGAGCAGGTAGCCGGTGGCACCGGCCTTGATCGCCTCGTAGAGGTCGGCCTCCTCGTCGCTTATCGTCAGCATGATGATCTTGGTGCTCGGCGCCACGTCCTTGATCGCGGTGCAGGCCTCGATCCCGCTGCGGCGCGGCATCCGAACGTCCATCAGGATGATGTCGGGCAGCAGGTCCGCCGCCTTGAGGACCGCCTCGGCGCCGTCGCCCGCCTCGCCGACGACGGTGATGTCCTCCTCCTCGGCCAGCACGATCTCCAGGCCCCGCCGGAAGAGCGCGTGGTCGTCCACCACCAGGACGCGGATCGGCTCCCTGCGGCGGAGGTCGTACTCGGGCTCATCCCCGGGCCTCGGCGGCACCCCCGCACCTGGCCCTGTAGCGGGCCCCAGCCCGAAGTGATCCCCCATCCGCTCCTCCCCCGTCGCCGGTCGTCGTCCGCCAATCATTCCACGGCTCGGGGCCCCCACGGTCACCCTCCGGCGCCATTGGCCCGCATCGGGTGACCCTCCCGGCCGACCCGCCCCCGGCACCGCCGGGACGGCCCTCCGCACACCTCCCCGGACCGCCCCGGACCGCCCGGAAGTCGGCCGGGAGCGCCGGAGAGCTGCCGGGAAACCGTGGGGGAGCCCGTGAGGAAGCCGCAAAGGGGCCGACCTGACGGCCGGTCCGGCGCGCCGGACCGGCGAAGCGTCAGGCAGGAGCCCAACGAGGGCACCGGGCGGGGCGTCGGACCGGGTGTCAGGCACGGCGCCGGGGCGAGGCACCGGGAAGGGCCGTCGGGCGAGGCGCCAGGACAGCACGGGCGCCGGAAAAGCGGGTGACCCCGGCGGCACCGGCCGTCGGGGTCACTCTCCCATCCCGCTCGAACGGTCAGTCGTCGTCGCCGGAGCTGCCGATCGCCCCTCCGGCGCCGCCACCCTCGACGGACGAGCCGTCGGCCTTCAGGTGGATGACGCCGTAGTGGTAACCGTGCCGACGGTAGACGACGCTCGGCAGGCCGCTGTCCTTCTCCACGAAGAGGTAGAAGTCGTGGCCGACCAGCTCCATCTCGTAGAGCGCCTGGTCGAGCGCCATCGGGGCGGCCGGGTGGGTCTTCTCCCGGACCACCAGCGGGCCTTCGCCCTCCACTTCCAGGGATCCCATCATGGTCTTGCGGACGGCCCCGTTGGTCTCGCGCCCCGGCGGCGGCGTCTCGGGCAGCGCGGCCAGGGCCGCGGTCGCCTCGGCGACGCTGATCGGGGTGCGGCCGTTGCCGCCCTTGTGGACCCGACGCCGGTCCGCGGACTTGCGGAGCTGGGCGTCGAGCTTCGCCGAGGCCAGGTCGAGCGCCGCGTAGGCGTCGGCGGCGGCGGCCTCGGCCCGGATCACCGGGCCACGGGTACGGAGAGTGATCTCCACGCGGTCCGACCGGTCGGCCTGCCGCGGGTTGTGTTCCTTGGACACCTCGACATCGAGGCTGATCGCCTTGGTGTCGAACTTCTGGACCTTCTCCAGCTTCTCGGCCACGTGATCCCGGAACCTCTTGGGCACCTCGGTCTTGCGGCCCTTGACGACGATGTCCACGCAGAACTCCGATCCCTCGTTCTGTCGCCGATCCGGGTGCTACCGGATCGGGCTGAGACCCAGCCGGACCAGCCAATCCTCTGCCGGCCCTCCGTCCCGCCGGCAACGGCGGGAACGACTGGCCCTCATCTCACTTCCTCCCCACCAGGGACGCTTGAAACCCCCTGGAGCCTCATCGAACACCTCACACGGGGTTTTCGCCTCCGCAGCGGGGACAGTGGGTATGACCGGTGCTATGGGCTGGCGGTCAAGCTGCTGACCCCTGTCTACCCTCCTGCGAGTGAAACACAGGTAAATACCTGGACAACACCCCCCGTACGGCGCATTCTTTGCTCACTCTGCGTGCCTGTCACCGCGAGGAGCAGCCGTGCCGACCACCGCCACCCCGCCCCGTCACCAGCCCGCCCGCGGGCCGTTCGCCCACGCACTCGCCGGGCTGCTCGACGTCCTGCTCCCCGCCCGCTGCGCGGGTTGCGACACCGACCGGGGGCAACTCTGCCCGGACTGCCGGCACGTACTCGCCACAGCCGTCCCCAGGGCCGCCACGGCCCTTCCCTGGGTGCACGCCGCGGCGCCGTACGCCGATCCGGTCCGCCGGCTGCTGCTCGCCCACAAGGAACGCGGCGCGCTCCGGCTGGCCGGCCCGCTCGGCGACGCCCTCGCCCGCGCGGTGCGCTCCTCGCTCGGGCCGGACGCCGGCCGGGCCCCGCTGCTGCTCGTCCCGGTGCCCTCCGCCCGGTCCGCCGTCCGCGCCCGGGGCCACGACGCGACGCTGCGGCTGGCCGACGCCGCGGCCCGGTCGCTGCGTCGGACGGGTCTGGACGCCCGGGCCGCGCCCCTGCTGCGGCACGCCCGCCCGGTCGCCGACCAGGCCGGGCTCTCCGCGGCGGAGCGGCGGCACAACCTGCACGGTGCGCTCACCGTCCGGCCCCGCGCCCACCGGCGAGCGGCCGGCCGGTGCCCGGTGCTGGTGGACGACCTGGTGACCACCGGTTCCAGCCTCGCCGAGGCCGCCCGGGCCCTGGCCGGCGCAGGCCTGCCGCCCCGCGCGGCAGCCACCGTCGCGGCGGCCGTCCCGCACCGGGGCGGCACCACCTGAGCGGCACTCCCGAAGCGGCACGGCCGACGGCAGCGCGGCGCGGCACAGCGACACAGCGACACAGCGGAACGGCACCACGGCACCGCACGACCGGACGGCCCGGGCCGGCGGCCCGGACTGGTGCTCCGGACCGGCGGCCGGACGCCTCAGCCCGGGTAGATGAAGGCGGACGCCTGGTAGGACAGCGCCAGCTCCCGCCACTGGTTGTTGACCAGCCGGTACAGCTTTCCCTGGGTGTCCAGGGCGAGCGCCGGCGAGGGCGGCGCCGAGCTGTTCCCGCGCGCCTCGGAGGCCTGGGCGACGGCCATCCCGCCGAACGCCTGCATCGCCGGCCCCGTGCCCAGCGAGCCGTCGGTGCTGACGTAGTACAGCTGCTGCAGGCGGTCCTTCTCCTTGCCCAGCACCAGCAGCTGGTCGGCCTCCACCCAGGACACCGAGAACACCTCCTGGAACACCGGGTTGGCCAGCCTCAGGCCGACGATCCGGGCGGTGGGCGCCTCCTTGGTGCCGCCGTGGACGACCAGGCCCAGCAGGAGCTTCTGGTCCTTGCCGTCCTTGACCAGCAGGGCGATCCGGACGCCGTCCGAGGAGACCTTGACGGCCTGCACGGACCGCCCGCCCAGCTCTTCCACCGCCACCGGGACGACCTGCTTGTCACGCACCATCAGCACCCGCTGGTTCTGCGGGTCCCGGTCCACCACGTAGAGGTCGCCACGGCCGTCCCAGCTGGGCGAGGCCAGCCCGTCGTCGGCCTTCGCCCCGGGCCGCGCCTGGGTGGTGAGCACCGGCTGCGGCATCCCCGCCACGGCGTCCGAGAACGGCACCGTGTAGAGCTGGTGGCCGTCGGCGCCGATCGCCGCGGCGCGCTCGCCGTCCCGCGCCACCGCGACGGCACCGAGCGCCCGGCCGTTCGGCTGCGGCTTGCCCAGCGGGCCGTGGACCGGCTCGCTGGCGACGTCGCCGTGCGTCTCGTACAGCGTGCCGTCGTCGGCCCGCTGGTAGAACTGCCGGCTGGCCATCGTGCCGGCCAGCGAGCCGGGCCCGGTGAAGGGCTCGTCGCTGCGGCCCGCCTGGCAGCTCGGCCCGCCGCGCTTCGCCCTGAGCTCCAGCCGGTCGACCTGCCCGTTCCCCTGGTCGGCGAGGGTGTAGAGGAGCTGGGTGGCCATCCGGCGGCAGGTGGTGGCGGCGCCCAGGTCCACGTCGGCGAGCGTGACGTGCGCGGTGCGGTTGTCGTCGACGGTGACCGCGTCGACGGACGCGCCGGCCGGGAAGGCCGACTTCGACACCGGCGCGAGCCAGGTCGACGGACCGGCGACCACGGCCTTGGCGGCCGAGACGAGCGGGTCTATTCGACGCCGCAGGTAGATCGGGTCGGCGATCAGCACGTCCTGGTTGATCGCCGCCGCGGCGGTGGGCGCGGAGGGGTCCGGCGCCGCGTAGAAGAACCGGTCCACCTGGCGGTAGCTGTTGCGGAAGTTGGTCTCGTTGATGATCAGCCCGTCCGGCAGCTGGTCGATCCGCCACTCCCCCGACTTCTCCCGGAGGAAGGAGAAGTTGAAGGTGACCATCTTCGCGACCGGCTCCACCTTGAACGAGTGCCGGTCGTCGACCTGCGAGACCAGCTGCCCGGTGACCGGGATGGGCACCTCGGTGTCGGCGTCGGTCACGGTCACGGAGAGGTGCCCCGGGTTGGCCGCCAGCACCTTGACGCCCGCCTCCGGGTGCCAGCCCGCCCCGGCGCCCGCCGTCAGGTACTTGCGCGCCGTGACGTAGCCGTCGTCGGCGGTCAGCGCGTCCAGGAAGCCGGTCAGCAGCTCCTGCGGCTTGGCGCCCTTCGTGGGCTCCACCGGAGAGATCCTGACCTGCAGGTTCTTGTCCGCCGAACCCTGTGACAGCTCGACCTTGGTGACACCGCCCGAATCCGGCATCCCCGCGCAGCCGGCCGCCAGCAGAGCGCCGAGCACCGCGCCGGCCACCCCGGCCAGTCCGGCCGGCCGCGGCTCAGTCCTTCCGCTCGTCCTTCGCACGCTGCGACCCCTCCGTGTCCGTTCCGCCCGTGCCGTCCATCGTGTCCATCGCGTCGGTCTCCGCCGTCCGCGGTGCCACCGACGGCCGGCCCGGCGTCGGGTCCACCATGACCTGGGCGCCGGTCGCACCGTACCCGGCCCCGACCGGGCGCACGTCCGACGGGTCGGCGCGCGGTCCCTCCGGCATCCGGCGTCCCAGGCCCGGGCCGATGCCGAGCACGCCGCCCAGCCCACTGCCCAGCCCGCCGCCGAAGCCGTTGCCGGAGGTCTCCGGCGTCTCCGGGACGGCCTGCTCGTCCGTCGCGGTCAGCGCGGTGGCGCCGGCCGGACGGATCGCCCGCCGGTACGGCGTCCCGTAGGTGCCGAGGCCGCGGTTGTTGCGCGAGTCCTCCGGCTCCAGCCGGAACGGCGCCCGGCTGATCTCCCCGCCGCGGGTGCGCGGCAGCGTGAGCCGGAAGTGCGAGCCGCCGCCGGGCTCGCCCCAGGCCTGGAGCCAGCCGCCGTGCAGGTGCGCGTCCTCGACGGCGATGGACAGGCCGAGCCCGGTACCGCCGGTGGTCCGCACCCGGGACGGGTCGGCCCGCCAGAAGCGGTGGAACACCCGGGACGCCTCGCCCGGCTTGAGCCCGATGCCGTAGTCCCGCACGCCCACCGCGACCGCGCCGTCCTGCGAGCCGAGCCGGACCACGACGTCCCGGCCCTCGCCGTGCTCCAGCGCGTTGACCACCAGGTTGCGCAGGATGCGCTCGATCCGCCGGGAGTCGACCTCGGCCAGCACCGGCTCGCCGTCGCCGCGGATCACCACGGCGCTGCCCTTGGCCTGGGCCAGCGGGTCGGCGGCCTCGACCACCCGGCCGACGATCTCGCGCAGGTCGACCGGCTCGGCGTCCAGGACCGCGGCGCCGGCGTCGAAGCGGCTGATCTCCAGCAGGTCGGCGAGCAGCGACTCGAAGCGGTCCAGCTGGCCCTGGAGCAGCTCGGCCGACCGGGCCGCCATCGGGTCGAGGTCCTCGCGGCTGTCGTAGATCAGGTCGGCGGCCATCCGGACGGTGGTCAGCGGGGTGCGCAGCTCGTGCGACACGTCCGAGACGAAGCGCCGCTGCACCCGGGACAGCTCCTCCAGCTGGCGGATCTGCGCCTGGAGGGCGTTCGCCATCCGGTTGAACGATTCGCCGAGCCGGGCGATGTCGTCCGTCCCGGTGACCTTCATCCGTTCTTCCAGGTGCCCCGCGGCCAGCCGCTCGGAGATCCCGGCGGCCATCCGGACCGGGGTGACCACCTGGCGCACCACCAGCCAGGCGATGCCGCCCATCATGATCACCACGAAGATGCCGGCGGTCGCCAGGGTGCCGGTGACCAGCCCGAGGGTCTTGGTCTCCTGGCCGAAGGAGAAGACGTAGTAGACCTGGTAGCTCTTGTCGGTGGGGCCGACGAACTGCATGCCGAAGACCAGGCCCGGCTCGGTCCGGTTGCCGCTCTCGGCGGACCGGTGGATCACGGTCGGCTGGCTGAAGCTCTGGCCCGGCTCCTGCCCGACCCGGTCCCTCAGGCTCTCCGGGATGCTGCTCGGCAGGATGTCCGCGGAGTAGCGCGGGCCGAGCCCGGTCTTGTCCGGCGCGACGGTCTGGGTGGTGCCCGGCAGCATCGCGATGACCGTGTAGACGCTCTGCCCGCTGGCGGCCAGGTCACCCACCTGCTTGAGCAGCCAGGTGCCGATCTCCTCGGTGGTCGGATCGGTCGTCGTGCCCCGCTGCCGGAGCTCCTTCGCCTCGTCGATCTTCTTCTGCTCGATCTGGAAGCCGCTCAGCGCCTGGTCCCGGGCCGAGGCCCGCTTGGTGTCCAGCAGCCCGGTGCGGACCTGCGCCACCACCACGACGCCCAGCACCATCACCACCAGGACCGACAGCATCAGGGTCGCCGCCACCACCCGCAGCTGGATCGAGCGCCGGTACAGCGCCGCCACCCGGTGCACGGGCCGGCGCAGCTGACGGGCGAGCAACGCGATCAGGGCCGCCGGACCGCGCCGCCTGCGCACGGTCGAGCTCAGCACGTCCCCGCGCACGGCACCGGCCCCGTCGGTCGCGGAACCCGACGGGGTCTCGTCAGCCTGGTACATCACGTCAGCTGGGCCCGGCCTTGTAGCCGACGCCGCGGACGGTCACGACGATCTCGGGGCGCTCCGGATCCTTCTCGATCTTGGACCGCAGTCGCTGCACGTGGACGTTCACCAGACGGGTGTCCGCCGCGTGGCGGTAGCCCCAGACCTGCTCCAGCAGCACCTCCCGGGTGAACACCTGCCAGGGCTTGCGGGCCAGCGCGACCAGCAGGTCGAACTCCAGCGGGGTCAGCGGGATGCCCCGGCCGTCCCGCTTCACGGAGTGACCGGCCACGTCGATCACCAGATCGCCGATGGTCAGCTGCTCCGGGGTCGGCTCCTCGGCACGGCGCAACCGGGCACGAACGCGGGCCACCAGCTCCTTCGGCTTGAACGGCTTGGTGACGTAGTCGTCGGCACCCGACTCCAGGCCGACCACGACATCCACCGTGTCGGTCTTGGCGGTCAGCATGACGATCGGAATACCCGACTCCGCCCGGATCTGCCGGCAGACGTCGATCCCGTCCCGCCCCGGCAGCATCAGGTCGAGCAGGACGAGGTCGGGCTTGGTCTCCCGGAACGCAGCTAGCGCCCTGTCCCCATCCGCGACGAAAAACGGCTCAAAACCCTCACCACGCAGCACGATGCCGAGCATCTCGGCCAGTGCGGAGTCGTCATCAACGACGAGGACGCGTCCCTTCATGCGTCCATCTTCTCATTACCGGATTGTGACCTGCCGCACAGCAGTCCCTTTGCTCCAGAACGGCCAACTGGCGACCGGGCGAATTCCGGCCATACCGGGCGAAAGACCTGCACCCCTCCACCCCCGCGGCCCCCGGGGGAGCCCACGAACCGTCCGCGGCCGGGCCGTTGCCGTTCAGCAACCGGATCCCCCTGGGGCGCGTACGGCCACCATGGCACGATGGGCGCTGCGCCCACGTGAAGATCCACCCGGCGCCGCGAACCCTGACGCCCTCCGAGGAGCAGTGATGACCGACACTCCGGGCTGGGCCTCGCCCGGCTCGTCCGAGCCGCCCCGCGACGGCACCCGGCCCACGGCCGACGTGCCCTCCGTGCCCGGCCAGTCGGTACCGCCCCACGACACCCCGCCCGCCTGGGGCACCGCCCCCGGCGCCCCGCAGCCCCCCTACGGACAGCAGCCCGGCGGGTACGGACAGCAGCCCGGCCCCTACGGCGGCCCCGGCGGCCAGTACGGCTGGGGCGTGCCGCAGAGCCCCAAGCCCGGCATCATCCCGCTGCGCCCGCTCGGCCTCGGCGAGATCCTCGACGGCGCCGTCTCCACCGTCCGCAAGCACTGGCGCACCACCCTCGGACTCTCGCTCGGCGTCGCGGTCGTCCAGCAGGGCGCCTCGCTCGGCGCCCAGCTCGCCGTCAAGGGCGACACCGGCGAGTTCACCCCCGTGGTCACCGCCCTGGTCAGCATGCCGGTCACGCTGCTCCTCGGCGTGGTGGCCGCGGCCCTGCTCACCATGGTCGTCAGCCGCGCCATCCTCGGCCAGTCCGTCACCGTCCGGGACGCCTGGCGCGACGCCCGGCCGCGACTGCTCCAGCTCACCGGCCTCACGCTGCTCACCGGCCTGATCGGCGTCGGCATCGTGCTGCTCGGCTTCACCCCGCTGATCGGCTACCTGCTGGCCGGCGCGGACGAACCGGCGATCGTGATCCCGCTCGCCGTCGTCGGCATGCTCAGCTTCCCGGTCGCCGTCTGGATCTGGATCCAGCTCAGCCTGGCCGCCCCCGCGCTCATGCTGGAGAAGCAGGGCGTGCTCACCGCCCTCTCGCGCTCCCGCCGCCTGGTCCGCGGCTCCTGGTGGCGGATCTGCGGCATCAACGTGCTCAGCCAGATCATCGCCGCCTTCGTCGCGGGCGTGATCAGCACGCCGTTCATGATCGCCGGCCTGGTCCTCGGCTTCGACGACCTCGCCCGCCAGGCCGACTCCGGGGACTCCGGCGCCCTGCCCACCGCCATGCTGGTCACCATGGCGATCGGCGGCGTCATCTCCTCCACCATCACGCTCCCGTTCACCGCCACCATCGGCGTGCTCCTCTACGTCGACCAGCGGATCCGCCGCGAGGCCCTGGACATCGAGCTCGCCCGCGCCGCCGGCCTGTCCGAGTACGGCGGCACCGGCTGGGGCGGGCAGGCCGGCCCGAACCCGTCCGCGAGGCTCTGAGCCCGATGCCGCACTGGGGGGAGAGGCTCCTGGCCGCGGGCGGCGCCCCGGTCACGACGCCGCGCGACGCCGCACGCGACGCCGCACGCGACGAACTGGTCAAGGCCGACTACCACCGGCACGACCCGAGCCTCCAGGAGCGGGTCGTCGACTGGATCATGGACCGGATCGACGAGGCGCTCGGCGCCATCGCCGGCGAAGGCACCACCGGCACCACCGGCCTGGTGCTCTTCCTGGTGGTCGCCGTCCTGATCGGCGCCGCCCTCTGGTGGCGCCTCGGCGCCCCCAAGCGGGCCGCCCGCACCACCCTCGACGTCTTCGGTGCCGTCGGCCCGCGCACCGCGGACCAGCACCGGGCCGACGCCGAACGCCACGCCACCTCCGGCCAGTGGACCGAGGCCGTCCGCGAGCAGATGCGCGCCCTGGTCCGCGGCCTGGAGGAGCGCACCCTGCTCGACACCCGCCCCGGCCGCACCGCCGACGAGGCAGCCGCCGAAGCCGGCCGCACCCTGCCCGAGCACGCCGCGGCACTCACCGCGGCCGCCCGCGCCTTCGACGACATCGCCTACGGCGACCGCACCGCCGACCAGGCCGCCTACCAGCTGCTGCGCGACCTCGACCGAACCCTGGAGCGCGCCCGCCCGGTCCTCGTCCCGGCCGCCGGAGGAGCCGCATGACCAGCACCACCCCCGCCGGGCCGACGCCCGTGCCCGTCGCGCCCCCCGGCACCGGCCCGGCCGGCGGCCTCGCCGCCACCAGCCTCGCGCCCACCGGCCGCGGCCTCTGGCGCCGCGGCCGCTGGTACCTGCTCACCGCCGTCCTCCTGCTGCTCGCGGCCGTCGTCCTGGCCGCGTTCAACCAGGACCGCAGCTACCCGCCGCTCGACCCGCGCTCCTACGAGCCCGCCGGCGGCCACGCCGTGATCGCCCTGCTCCAGCGCGAGGGCCTCAAGGTCGACCTCACCTCCGACCCCGCCGCCCGGACCGGCGACGCCGGCACCCTCGTCCTGCCCGAGCCCGACCTGCTCACCCCCGAGCAGTTGCGCGCCGTCGCCGCCGCCGGACACACCCGGCTGGTCCTGATCGCCCCCGGACCCGCTGCCCTCAGCGCACTCGTCCCCGGTGTCCGCACCTCCGACGAGAACGGCGGCCTCCCCTACGCCTCCGTCCGCAGCACCGCCGCCCAGTGCTCGCTCCCCGAGGCCGTCCGGGCCGGCACCGCGCACCTCGGCGGCGTGCTCTACACGGCCGGCAGCCGCGGCGAGGGCTGCTACCAGCGCGGCCACGGCTACCCGCTGGTCGCGGTCGCCACCGGGAGGAACGCCGACGTCGTCGTCCTCGGCAGCGGCGAGTTCCTCACCAACGAGCTGCTCGGGAAGGACGGCAACGCCGCCCTCGGCGTCGGCCTCCTCGGCGCCCGGCCCCACCTCACCTGGCACCTGCCCGACTACACCGCCCCGGTCGCCGAGGGCAGCGGGCTGAAGACCTTCAACGACTACATCCCCGAGGGCTGGCGGTGGGCCGGCTACCAGCTGACCGTCGCCGTCCTGCTCGCCGCCCTCTGGCGGTCCCGCCGGCTCGGCCCGGTCGTCAGCGAGAACCTGCCCGTCGTGGTCCGCGCCGCGGAGACCACCGAGGGCCGCGCCCGCCTCTACCGCCGTGCCAGGGCCCGCGGCCGCGCCGCCGACGCCCTGCGCCGCGCCGCCGCCCACCGCCTCGCCCCGGCCCTGGGCGTTCCGCCCGTCGCCGGCGCACCCGACCCCACCGCTCTCTGCGCGGCCGTCGCCGACCGCCTCCCCGAGCGGCCCGCCGGGGACGTACGGACCCTCCTGTACGGCCCGCCCCCCACCGACGACGCCGCGCTGCTGCGGCTCGCCGACGACCTCGACACCCTCGAAAGGCAGGTACGGAAGCCGTGACCGAACAGGCCACCGCCCAGCTCCGCATCACCCCCGGCACGGCGCCCGGCACCCCCGGCCCCTCGACCGACCCCCGGGTAGGCGACCCGCGTGAGGCGCTGACCGCCCTGCGCGCCGAGATCGCCAAGGCCGTGGTCGGGCAGGACGCCGCCGTCACCGGTCTGGTCGTCGCCCTGCTCTGCGGCGGCCACGTGCTGCTCGAAGGCGTCCCCGGCGTCGCGAAGACCCTGCTGGTCCGCACCCTCTCCACCGCGCTCAGCCTGGAGACCAAGCGCATCCAGTTCACCCCCGACCTGATGCCCGGCGACGTCACCGGCTCCCTCGTCTACGACGCCCGCACCGCCGAGTTCTCCTTCCAGCCCGGCCCGGTCTTCACCAACCTGCTGCTCGCCGACGAGATCAACCGCACCCCGCCGAAGACCCAGGCCGCCCTGCTGGAGGCCATGGAGGAGCACCAGGTCACCGTCGACGGCGAGCCCCGCGCCCTGCCCGTCCCGTTCCTGGTCGCGGCGACCCAGAACCCGGTCGAGTACGAGGGCACCTACCCGCTGCCCGAGGCCCAGCTCGACCGGTTCCTGCTCAAGCTGGTCCTGCCGCTGCCCGACCGGGACCAGGAGTTCCAGGTCCTCGCCCGGCACGCCTCCGGCTTCGACCCGCGCGACCTCGGCGCCGCCGGCGTCCGCCCGGTCGCCGGCCCCGAGCACATCGCCGCCGCCCGCGAGCAGATCGCCCGGCTGACCGTCGCCCCCGAGGTCCTCGCCTACATCGTCGACCTCTGCCGGGCCACCCGGCAGTCCCCGTCGCTCTCCATCGGCGTCTCCCCCCGCGGTGCCACCGCCCTGCTCGGCGCCTCCCGCGCCTGGGCCTGGCTGGCCGGCCGCGACTACGTCACCCCCGACGACGTCAAGGCCCTCGCCCTGCCCACCCTGCGCCACCGCGTCGCCCTGCGCGCCGAGGCCGAGATGGAGGGCGTCACCGCCGACTCCGTCATCCAGGCCGTCCTCGCCCAGACGCCGGCCCCGCGCTGACCCCCGGCCCGCACTGACTCCAGCCCTCACTGACCCCGGCCCCGAGCCTCCCGCCCCGCTTCCGGCCCCGACGAAGGAACGCACCGCATGGCCCTCACCGGGCGAACCGCCCTGCTCGCCGCGCTCGGCGCCCTCGTCACGGGCCTGCTGCTGCCCTCCTGGGCCGGAGTCGGCACCGTCACCGGCACGGTCCTGCTCGCCGTCCTCGCCGACCTGGTGCTCTCCGCCCCCGTCCGCAGCCTGCGGATCACCCGGGGCGGCGACACCACCGTCCGCCTCGGCGAACCCGTCGCCGTCGACCTGACCGTCACCAACCCCGCCGGGCGCCCGCTGCGCGCCCGGATCCGCGACGCCTGGGCCCCCTCCGCCTGGCGGCCGGGCACCGAGATCGCCGCCTCCCGGCACACCCTGCGGGTCCCCGGCCGCGAACGACGCCGCGTCACCACCGTCCTCACCCCGACCCGGCGCGGCGACCACCACGCCCACAAGGTGACGGTCCGTTCCCTCGGCCCGCTCGGCCTGGCCGGCCGTCAGGGCTCGCACCTCGTCCCCTGGACGGTCCGCGCCCTCCCGCCGTTCAACAGCCGCAAGCACCTGCCCTCCCGACTCGCCCGGCTGCGCGAACTCGACGGCCGCACCTCCGTCCTGACCCGCGGCCAGGGCACCGAGTTCGACTCCCTCCGCGAGTACCTGCCCGGCGATGACGTCCGCTCCATCGACTGGCGGGCCAGCGCCCGCCGACAGACCGTCGCCGTCCGCACCTGGCGCCCCGAACGCGACCGGCACATCCTGATCGTCCTCGACACCGGCCGCACCTCCGCCGGCCGGGTCGGCGACGCCCCGCGCCTGGACGCCTCCCTCGACGCCGCGCTGCTGCTCACCGCGCTCGCCACCAAGGCCGGCGACCGGGTCGACCTGCTCGCCCACGACCTGCGCAAGCGGGTCTCGGTCGCCGGGCGGTCCCCCAACGAGATCCTCCCGGCCTTCACCAACGCGATGGCCGTCCTGGAGCCCGCCCTGTACGAGACCGACATGCGCTCGCTGGTCGCCACCGCCCTGAAGATGGCGCCGCACCGCTCGCTGATCGTGCTCCTCACCGGCCTCGACGCGGCCCCCGTCGAGGACGGCCTCCTCCCCCTCCTCCCGCTGCTCACCAAGCGCCACGAGGTCGTGCTCGCGTCCGTCTCCGACCCGCACCTCGACGAACTCGCCGCCGGCCGCGGCACCGTCGAGGCCGTCTACGGCGCGGCCGCCGCCGAGCAGACCCGCGCCGACCGCCGCCTCACCGCGGACCGGCTCACCCGCGCCGGCGTCACCGTCCTGGACGCCCCGCCCGCCTCCGTCGCCCCCGCCCTCGCCGACACCTACCTCGCCCTCAAGGCCGCCGGCCGCCTCTGAGCGGCTCCCCACCCCCGGCCCCCTAAAGCCGAAAAGCCCCGCCACCTGCTGGTGGCGGGGCTTTCATCTGCCCTGCACGGATCTCTCGGGAAGGTCCACGCGGGCCTACCGGCGTCCCGGCGGGCCCCCGCGCGGCTGCCTGAGCGAGGCCAGCGGGGACGGGGAGGAGGAAGGCCGGGAAACAGCTGCCTTCCCCGACACTCGCCAGGGCCTCCCCACTGCTCCCCCGAGCATCCTGCAACGCCTTCTCGGGAGCCTCACAAGCGCTGCGAGAAGGACAAGCTCCAGGGACTCCGTCGTCATCCCCCGTTGCCGGCTCCCCAGCACCGTCCGTACCGTTCCGCCTGATCCGGTGAATCCACCGGATCCACGTTCTCCGCTGATTCCGCCACAACGCAAAGAACCCCCGTCCGGATCCCGGACGGGGGTTCTTTGTGAATGATTGTTCGGCGGCGTCCTACTCTCCCACAGGGTCCCCCCTGCA
>NZ_JBWKAW010000023.1:0-154874 GCF_056437345.1 Kitasatospora sp. NPDC042419 | reverse complement strand
AAGGCCCAGCAGATCGCCATCGGCGAAAAGGTCCTCGCCGCCCAGGGCCCCGGCGCCTGGCCCGTCTGCTCCGTCAAGGCCGGCCTCACCAAGTAAGAGCCGGACACCACCGCCCTCCCGGGGGCGCGCACCACGACCACGCCGTTGCACCCGACCGGGCCCTCAGAGGCCGCGGTCCGGTCCAGCGGCGTCGTGGCGTTTCCGGGGCGGGGGTCCGCCCCACCCGCGCTGCACGACCCGCGCCCGGAAGGACCCGGGGAGGGCCGGAGGGATCCGGGAAGAAGGGGTCCGCGGGAAAATGCGTCGCCCGCGGGGCCACCGCTGTGGCAGGGTTCCGGCGAACGGGCCGGACGCACCGGTGCCGCCCCTCATGCCCGCGCGCGCGGCGCCCACGCGCACGCGCGCGAGCCGACTTCGGAGGAACGTCCGGATGAGCCTGCCCGCACGCCTGGTCCCCCTGCTGGAGCAGTACGACTTCGCACGCCGGCGCCTCGCCGACCGGCTGGCCGGTCCGGTGGTGGACAGCGGGAACGGCACGGACGTCCCGGTCGGTCCGCTCACCGACGACGAGTACCGCTGGGAGCCCGTCCCCGGCTGCTGGTCGGTCCGCCGGCACGCGGACGGCCCCGGCGAGGGCGCCACCCTGCTCGTCGGCGCCGGCGCCTGGGGCCGCGACACCACCCCGCCCCCGCACCCCGTCCCGCCGCCGTTCACCACCCTCGCCTGGCGGCTCAGCCACCTCACCGAACTGCTGGCGCTGCGTGCCGACCACACCACCGGCACCCGCTCGCTGACCAGGGACGACCACCTGGTGAGCGGCGACGCCGCGTCCGCCCTCAAGGACTTCGACGCCGCGGCGGACGCCTGGCGGGCGACGCTCCTCGCCACCGACGACGCCGCGCTCGACACCGTCGGCCACAGCGCGTACCCGTACGGCGGCGACTCGGACGAGGCGTTCCTCGACGTCGTCTGGTGGGTCAACCAGGAGCTGCTGCACCACGGTGCGGAGATCGCCCTGCTCCGCGACCTCTACCGCCACCGCGCGCAGCCCGGGTCGGCCGGCTGACCGGACCCGGTCGCACAGGACCGGGGCGGGGCCCGGTGCCGCGAACCCGGCCCCGGCCCCGGCCCCGGTCAGGCGGGCCTGGCCGGCAGGGGGAGCGGGAGCGCGGGCAGGCCGTCGAGGCTGGTGCCGACGTACGGCTTGCCCTCGCAGTAGGTGTTGAACTCCTCGTCCGTCTTCCGCTCGAAGTACTGCGTGTGCAGGTCGCGGTCGCTCCGGTAGTCCATCAGCGGCACCGCGAACCCGCAGGAGTCGCTGACCCGCTCCGCCGCCACCAGCACGATCGCCCGCAGTCCCGCCCCGTCGACCGCCGGGTCGAACTCGCCCAGCAGTCCGGCGAAGCGCGGGTCGTCTCGGAACACCGCCTCGCCCTTCCCGTGCACCCGGACCACGGTCGGCGGGCCGTCGAACGCGCACCACATCAGTGTGATCCGCCCGTTCTCCCGCAGATGCGCCATCGTCTCCGCCGTCGATCCCCCGAAGTCCAGGTACGCGAGGGTGAGTTCGTCGATCACCACCAGCGTCCCCGCCCGCCCCTTCGGCGAGACGTTGACGTGCCCGTCGCCCGCGAGCGGGGCGCTGGCGACGAAGAAGACGGGCTGGCGCTCGATGAAGTCGCGCAGACGACCATCGATCTTCTCGTATGTCTTTCCCATCCTGCGATTCTGCCCACGGCCCCGGTGGGAGAGCATCGGTATTCGCCATCCGAGACGCTCCGGGATACCACTCCCGTCTGCGGCTTCCCGGCCCGACCGGCTGCTACCGGACGGGGTTGACTATCCTTTGGTGGCTGTTCGCTTCCGATGTACTACCAGTGTGAGGGGAGTCGGGCCTTGGCCGACACCGGGCTGCTGGCCCACCAGCGTCAGGCGCTGATCGCCGAGATGGTGCGCCGGAGCGGGGCTGTGCGTGTCGCCGAGCTGGTCGATCAGCTGGGCGTCTCCGACATGACCGTGCGGCGCGACCTCGACGCGCTGGAACGTTCGGGCGTGGTGAAGAAGGTGCACGGCGGTGCCGTCGCGGCCTCCGGCACCGCCATCGACGAGCCGGGTTTCGAGGCGAAGTCCGGTCTTGAGTCGGCTGCCAAGGCCGCCGTCGCGGAAGCCGCGGCGACCCTGGTCGAGCCTGGCAGTGTGATCGCCATCGCGGCGGGCACGACCGCCTTCGCGGTGGCGGCCCGGCTGCTGCACGTGCCACGCCTCACGGTCGTCACCAACTCCCTGCCCGTCGCGGAGCTGATCCGCTCGGCCGGTGAGAAGGGCGAGCCGGCGGCGCCCGCGCTGCTGCTGACCGGCGGCTCGCCGACGCCGTCCGCGGCTCTGGTGGGCCCGCTGGCCGACCAGGCGGTCCAGTCCCTCCACGTCGACCTGCTGATCCTGGGGGCCCACGGGGTGTCCGAGAAGGCCGGTCTGACGACGCCCAATCTCGCGGAGGCCCAGACCAACCGGGCGCTCGTCGCCTCCGCCCGCCGGGTCGCCGTCGTGGCCGACCACACGAAGTGGGGCGTCGTCGCGCTCAGCGGTTTCGCCGCGCTCGACGAGGTCGACGTCTTCGTGACGGACTCGGCGCTGAACGCGCAGGCCCGGAGCACGCTGGCGGAGACGGTCGGCGAGCTGGTGGTCGCACCGGTACCGGAGGTGTGACCGCCCGCCGATCGCCGCCCGCAGAAGTCCGGCCGCCCCCGCACCCCGGACAGCCGACGGCGTTCCGGGAAGCCCGCGAGCCCCGGGAGCCTCGCGAGCCGGCCTGCACGCCGACGCCGCCGGACGTGGTCCTGCGGGCCGTCGGGCCGGCGGGGCCGGCGGGTCTCCGGTCCGACGGGCCGTCGGGGCACCCCCGGGCCCCGGGAGCGGTCTCACCCCGGTAGTCCGACGGCCCGTTCGCCGCTCCGGGACTGCTGGATGACCACCGCGGCCACCAGCAGCGACCCCTGCGCGACGTTCTGCCAGAAGGAGTTGATGCCCTCGACGGTGAGGCCGTTCTCCAGCGCGCCGAGCAGGGCGACGGCCAGCAGCGTCCCGCCGATGCCGCCCTTGCCGCCCTTGAGCGCGCAGCCGCCGAGCGCGGCGGCGGTGATGGCCTTGAGTTCCAGCCCCTCGCTGCCGGAGACCGGCTGCCCCGATCCGGTGCGCGCGGTGAGCAGGATGCCGGCGAGTGCGGCGACCGCGCCGATCAGGGCGTACACCGCGACGAGGTACTTGTTGATCGCGATGCCGGCCAGCCGGGCGGCGGTGTCGTTGCCGCCGATCGCGTAGAGGTTCCGGCCGATGTCGGTGTACTTCAGCAGCACGTGCACCGCGAGGGCGACGAGGATCAGGATCCAGACCATGACCGGCAGGCCGGCGATCTTGCCGCGGCCGAGGAAGACGAACACCGGGTCGCGCAGCACGTAGCCCTGCGCCCGGCCGTCGGAGATCAACTGGGCGACGCCCTTGTACGCGGCGAGGCCGGCCAGCGTGGCGATGGTCGGGTTGACCCGGCCGTAGACGATGACCACGCCGTTCACCACGCCCACGACGACGCCCGCGGCGACGGCGGCCGCCATGCCCGCGAAGGCGTTCGACCCGGCGGAGGTGTAGGCCATGGCGCTGACCACGGAGGCCAGGCCGGCCTGCGAGCCGACCGAGATGTCCAGGCCCCCGCAGATGATCACGACGGTCTGGACGACGGCGAGCAGGCCGGTGATGGTCGCCGCTTCGGCGATCACCTGGATGTTGCTCCAGCTGAGGTAGTTGTCGTTCAGGACGCCGAAGACGGTGAGCACCAGGGCGAGGGCGCCGATCAGGCTCAGGTTCTGGCCGCCGACAGCGGCGAGGGCCGCGAGCGGGCGGGCGGGGCGCCGGCGGGCCGGGTGCTCGACGGCGGGCGGCGTGGTGGCGCTGGTCACAGGGCTGCTCCAGGGGCGGTCGGGCCGGTGATGTCGTCGGCCATGGCGAGTTGGAGGACGGCCTCCTCGGTGGCGTCGGCGCGGTCCAGTTCGCCGGTGATGCGCCCGCCCTGCATGACCACGATCCGGTCGGCCAGGCCCAGCACCTCGGGCAGTTCGGAGGAGATGACCAGCAGGGCCACGCCCTCCTCGGCGAGGTCGGCGATGATCCGGTAGATCTCGGCCTTGGCGCCGATGTCGATGCCGCGGGTCGGCTCGTCGAGGATCAGCACCTTCGGGCGGCGGGCGAGCCAGCGGGCCAGGACCACCTTCTGCTGGTTGCCCCCGGAGAGCCGGCGGACCTCGTGCTCGATGGACGGCGCACGGACCCGCAGGCGGCCGGCGTACTCGTGGGCGAGCTCGCGCTCGGCCGTCCGCCGGACGAACCGCAGGCGGCGCAACCGCTCCAGGACGGCGATGGAGGTGTTGTCGCGGATCGAGCGGTGCAGGAAGAGCGCCTGCGCCTTGCGCTCCTCGGGTGCCAGGCCGAGGCCGGCGCGGATGACCCGGCCGGGGTTGCCGACCGGCAGCGGGCGGCCGTCGAGGGTGACGGTGCCGGAGCGCACCGGCAGGTCGCCGGCGAGGGCGAGGGCGAGTTCGGACCGTCCGGCGCCGATCAGGCCGGCCAGGCCGACCACCTCGCCGGCGCGAACGGTCAGGTCGATGCCGCGGACGTGGTCGGTGGTGACGCCGCGCGCCTCCAGGACGACGCGGTCGGTCGCGACGTTGCCCCGGACGAACAGCGAGGACAGGTCGCGGCCGACCATCTGGCGGACGAGGGCGGCCTCGTCGGTCTCCGCCGCGTCCTGGACGCCGACGAGGGCGCCGTCGCGCAGGACGGCGATCCGGTCGGCGAGCCGGAAGATCTCGCGCATCCGGTGCGAGACGTAGACCACGGCGATGCCCTGCTCGCGCAGCCGGCCGATGAGGGCGAACAGGGCGTCGACCTCCTGTTCGGAGAGCGAGGAGGTCGGCTCGTCGAACGCGATCAGCTTGGCCTCGCCCGTCAGGGCCCGCATGATCTCGACCAGTTGACGCTGGGCGGAGGTCAGCCGGGAGCCGGGGAGGTCGGGGTCGAGGACTCCCGCGAAGCCCAGCCGGGCCAGGTCCGCGGCGGTCCGGCGGCGCAGCTCGGCGCGGTCCAGTCGCCGGCCTGCGGCCCTGGGCAGGGCGCCGGCGTAGATGTTCTCGGCGACCGAGACGTGCGGGATGATCTCGGGTTCCTGCGGGACGATGCGGATGCCCAGGGCCCGGGCCTGGGCCGGGGAGCGCAGTTCGACGGGGCGGCCGTCGAGGACGACCCGGCCTTCGGTCGGCTGCTGGTCGCCGGTGAGGATCTTGAGCAGGGTGGACTTGCCGGCGCCGTTCTCACCCATGAGCGCGGTGACCGTGCCGCGGGGGAAGTCGAGGGTGACGCCGGTCAGGGCGCGGACGGGGCCGTAGGCCTTGGTGACGCCGGAGACTCCGGTGGCGCCGGCCGGTGCCGGGCCGGTCGGCGCCGGGCCGGTCGGCGGCCCCTCGGAGGGTGGGCCGCCGTCGGGCGGGCCGGGGCGGGCGTTCGGGCGGCGTGCTCTGCTCACTGCTGGGTCACCTCGGTGGCAGGGGACGGGCGGGCGCGGTGCACGAAGGACGGGCGGGGCCCCGGTCGGCGAGGGGCGGACGACGGTACCGGCGGCAGACAGCGGGCAACCAGCAGCGGGCAGCGCCGGCATCGGGCGCCGGGTGGCCGGCAGCGGGCGGCCCGGGCGGAGCGCAGCGCGGTGCCGGGGCGGCCCGCTGCGGACGGTGGGTCAGCCGCAGGTCATGCCCGTGCTCTTCCAGGTGGCGGCGTCGACCATGGTGGTCTTCGCGAACACCTCGGCGGGGAGGTCCTTGCCGTTCTTGAGCTTGTCGTACATGGTCTGGACGGCGAGCGCGCCGACCTCCTTGCCGTTGATGAACAGCGCGGCCTTCAGGCCGGTGGGCTTGGACCCGCCCCAGTCCTTGCAGGCGAGGTAGGCGCCGAGGCCGATGCCGATCACGTTGTCCGCGCCGACGCCGGCGTTCTGCAGCGCGGTGACGCCGCCGCGCACGTTCTCGTCGTTGCAGCCCCACACCACCCAGTGCCGGACGCCGGCGTTCGCCGTGATGGTCGCCGCGACCTTGTCCTGTGCGCCGGTGGGGGTGTTGTCGGTGGCCACGTCGATCCCCTGGACGCCGGGGACGGCGGCGTTGAACGCCTCCTTCGCGCCCTTCACGCGGTCGCCGCAGACGGTGACGTCCTGTTTCCAGGCCGAGACGACCCGGGTGTCGGCGGCGTTCCAGCCGGCCTTGGTGAACTCCTCGGCGGCCCGTTTGCCGATCTCGGCTCCCATCTGGGTGCCGCTGAAGCCGACCCGCGGCACGAGGTCGGCCTTGGCGCAGGACGCGGGGGCGGGACCGGTGGCGCACACCTGGTCGTCCGAGGTCAGCAGCGCGACCTTGGCGTCGCGGGTGGTCTGCACGACCTGCGGTCCCACCGCCGGGTCCGGTACGACGATGATCACGCCGTTGGTCTTCTGGGCGATCGCGGCCTGGACTTCGCTGACCGTCTTGTTGGCGTCGCTTCCGAGGTTCACCACCTTGAGGTCGACGCCGAGTTCGGCGGCCTTGGCCTTGGCGCCGGCGGCTTCTCCGATGAAGTACTCCTGGTCGCCCTGTTTCTGCAGGTAGGTGATCGAGATCTTTCCGCTGACCGGGGCGACCGAGGCCTCGCCGGCGGTCGATTCCTGCCCGGTGGAACACGCGCACGTGATCAGGCCCAGGGCGAGCAGAAGGGCGCCGACGCCGGCCTGACGGCTGGTGGTTCGAGTCATGAGGGACCGCTCCTAATTAAGCAGAACTCAACTCATTCAAACGCGATGTGAAATATCACACCTCGCCAATGCCGACCGTCAAGCCCCAGTAGCCGTCGAGATCAACCCGTGACGCGCCATATGGGACAAGCGAGTCGCGATAGGACATGCTCATGCACACCCTCTTGAGCGCATCCCGCAGCCATGTCTATGCTGCGTTGCTTTCTGTTTGAAAAGCAGACAGAAAGCACCACTCATGCTCCACTTCCCCCACCCCCAACCTGGAGCGCACATGCGCAGACCTGCGCCTCGCCCCGTGCCCCGCACCCTGCTCGCGCTCGCCCTCGCCGCGGCCGGGCTCACGGCGACCGCCCTCGGCCCCGCGGCGGCGCCGGCCGCCGCCCGGGCGGGCGCCGGGCCGGAGACACTCACCCTCGCGGCCGCCCCGGCGGCGGCCCAGGACGGCGGACTCGCCCCCACTCCGCCCATGGGATGGAACTCCTGGAACACCTTCTCGACCGGAATCACCCAGGAACAGGTCGTCCAGACCATCGACTTCATGGTCTCCCGCGGCCTGGTCGCGGCCGGCTACGACACCGTCACCGTCGACGACGGCTGGTCACTGGGCCACCGCGACGGCCAGACCACCGACCTGGCCAAGAACTCCTACGGCGCGATGCAGCTCTACGACGCCAACGGCAACCCGGTCAGCGGCACCGACGGCAGCGGCCTGGACCCGACGACCGGTCACCTGGTGCCCGACCCGGACAGCTTCCCGTCCCGCACCGTCGACGGCAGGACCGTCAACGGCATCGAGTACCTGTCCCGGTACGCCCACAGCAAGGGCATGAAGTTCGGCCTCTACGCCACCACCACGTACACCACCTGCCAGGGCCGCCCGGGCAGCCTGGGGCACGAGGGCGTCGACGCCGCCGACTTCGTCGCCTGGGGCGTCGACTACGTCAAGTACGACGACTGCCCCTACGGACCGCCGATCTACGGCCCCGACGGCCACAACTACGGCACCCAGGGCCAGGGCAGGGAGCTCACCCGCTCCATCTACGCCCGGGCCCAGGACTTCCGCCGGGCCCTGGACGCCGCCTCCGCCGCGCAGCACCGGCCCCGGGTGACGCTCAGCGTCTCCGCCCAGCCGGTGCACACCGGCATCCCGTACCTGCTGGCCGGTGACGACCCGGCCCGCACCGACCCCGTCGTGGTCGCCGCCGGGACCCCCGCCCGCCAGGCACCCGGGTACGCGCCGACCGGCGTGTGGTGCGGACAGGTCGCGAGCCTCTGCCGGATCGGCGGCGACCGCGGCCCCGACCTGGAGGGCGTGCTGTACAACGGGCAGCTGCGGACCTCGCTCGACTACCCCCGCAACGTCCGGCCGGGCAGCTGGAACGACATGGACATGATGTTCGCGGGCTGGGAGGACCCGTACGGCCTCTACGGGGTCACCGACCACTGCACCTGCCACAAGCCGATGACCGACACCGAGTCGCGCAGCGAGATGTCGATCCTCGCCATGATGGCCTCCCCGCTCATCTCCGGCACCGACCTGCGCACCGCGGCGGACTCCGTGCACACCGACCAGGGCTACACCTGGTCCACCGGCATCTCCGACTCGGCCCTGGCGATCTACAAGAACACCGACGTCATCGCCGTCGACCAGGACCGGCTCGGCAAGCCCGCCACCCTCGTCGGCGCCCCGCCGAACAGCAGCACCGCCCCGATCGTCCTCAAGCGCCCCCTGGCGGACGGCGACACGGCCGTCCTGCTCGTCAACCAGGACCCGGCCGCCTCCCGCACGATCTCCACCAGCCTCGCCGAACTCGGCCTCACCGGCCCGGGCTACACCTCCAAGGAGCTCTGGACCGGCGCCACCGGCACCGTGACCGGCGCGCTCGCCACCCAGGTCGCCCCGCACGGCGTCGCCATGTACCGCCTGAAGGCGCTGCCGACCACCGTCCCCGCCGCCGTCATCGGCGACGGCCGGTACCACGGCATCAGCGCCGGGGGCACCGGCGGCCAGGCCCTGGAGGTCCGCGGCACCTGCAGCGCCCCCGACGGCTCGACGGTGAACGTCAACACCTGGTGGAACTGGCACACCTCGGAGCAGTGGATGTTCAGCGCCAACGCCGACGGCACCGTGCGCATCACCGACAACTGCCGCACCGACACGCAGGTCCACGGCACGCTGACCGGCGGCAACGGCCCGGGCTGGGCGGCCTGGGTCCTCAACCGGTACGACCCCGACAGCCCGCACCAGAAGTGGCGGGTGGTGCAGAACACCGCGACGGGCGCACTGACCATCACCAACGTCGCCACCGGCCTGGCCCTGAACGCCCCGCAGTCCGCCGCGGGCACCACGGTCGTGATCAGCCCGCCCGACCCCTCGGCCGCCGGCCAGTCCTGGACGCTGCTCTCCTGAGCCGTCGCTCCCGCGCTCTCCCACTCCCGTTCCCGTTCCCGTTCCCGCGTTCCCGCGTTCGCCCGTTGACCCGTTCCCGCACTCGCGCCCTTCCGCACCAGGGGCGCCGGGCCAAGCCCTCCCGCCACCGCCCGGCGCCCCCACCCGAAGCCAACTCCCCTGTGAAACAGCCAGTTTGGTTCCGACCCCGATGGAGGACTCGTGCGATCCCCCGACCGCAGGCCCGCCCGCCGCGCAGCGACGGCGCTGACCGCCCTCGCCCTGTTAGCCGGCGGCACCGCCCTGGCCACCGGGCTCCAGATAGCCACCGCGCCACCGGCGGCGGCCCTCGACAACGGCCTCAACCTGACGCCCCAGATGGGCTTCAACAACTGGAACTCCACCTACTGCGGATCCCAGTTCAACGAGGCGATGATCAAGGGCATCGCCGACATCTTCGTCAGCAAGGGCCTCAAGGCGGCCGGGTACCAGTACGTCAACCTCGACGACTGCTGGGCGCTGCCCGACCGCGACGCCGCCGGCAACCTCGTCCCCGACCCGGTGCGCTTCCCCAACGGCATCAAGTCCCTGGCCGACTACGTCCACTCCAAGGGCCTGAAGTTCGGCATCTACTCCAGCGCCGGCGACCACACCTGCGACGTCAAGGGCTTCCCCGGCGGGCTCGGCCACGAGCAGCAGGACGCCGACCTGTGGGCGTCCTGGGGCGTGGACTACCTCAAGTACGACAACTGCAACAACAAGGGCATCAACGCGCAGACCCGCTACAAGGCGATGGGCGAGGCGCTGAAGAAGACCGGCCGCCCGATCCTCTACAGCATCTGCGAGTGGGGCAGCACCGGCCCCTGGAACTGGGCGCAGCCGGTCGGCAACTCCTGGCGCACCACCGGCGACATCAGCGACAACTGGCAGAGCATGATCTCCATCGCGCAGGCCAACCAGGGCCTCGCCGGGTACGCCAAGCCGGGCGCGTTCAACGACCCCGACATGCTGGAGGTCGGCAACGGCGGCATGACGGGCACCGAGTACCGGACCCACTTCAGCCTCTGGGCCCAGATGGCCGCCCCGCTGATGATCGGCACCGACCTGCGCACCGCCGAGCCGGAGACCTTCGAGATCCTCACCAACACCGACGTGATCGCGGTGGACCAGGACCCGCTCGGCCGGCAGGGCACGGTGGTGTCCCGCGAGGGCGGGCTGGTGGTCATGAGCAAGCCCCTGGCCGACGGCAGCCGCTCGGTCACCCTGACCAACGAGGGCTCGTACGACACCACCATCACCACCACCGCGCAGGCCGTCGGGATCGGCGGTGCGACCTCCTACACCGTCAAGGACCTGTGGTCGAAGCGGACCACCACCGGGGACGGCAGCGTCAGCGCCGTCGTGCCGGGGCACGGCACCGCGATGTTCCGCATCACCCCGGGCTCGCCGGTCTCCCCGCCGAACGGGATGACCCAGCTGAGCGACCTGCCTTTCGGCTCGGTGTCCAACCTGTGGGGCCCGGTCGAGCGCGACCACAGCAACGGCCAGTGGCAGCAGGGCGACGGACAGACCATCAGCATCCGCGGCACCTCGTACCCCAGGGGGCTCGGTGTGCACGCCGGCAGTGACATCTCCTTCCACCTCGGTGGCACCTGCCGCAACCTCGTCACCGACGTGGGGGTCGACGACGAGGCCTACGGCAACGGCTCGGTGGTCTTCCAGGTCTACCGGGACGGCACCAAGGTCGCCGACAGCGGCACCCTGACCGGCAGGGACCCGGTCAAGCGGCTGACCGCCGACCTCACCGGCGCGAACGACCTGCGCCTGGTGGTCACCGACGCCGGTGACGGCACCAGCTGGGACCACGCCGACTGGGCGGGCGTGCGGATCGCCTGCGGCAACGGCCCGGCGGCCGGCGCGCACCAGCTCTCCGACCTCGTCTGGTCCTCCGCGGGCAACAGCTGGGGCCCGGTCGAGAAGGACATGAGCAACGGCGACAACCAGGCCCGGGACGGCAGCACCATCACCATCGCCGGCAAGACGTACGCCAAGGGCCTGGGCGTCAACGCGTTCAGCGAGATCGTCTACTACCTCGGCGGCGCCTGCTCCTCGGTCACCACCGAGGTCGGTGTGGACGCCGAGGCGCAGGGCCGGGGCACCGTCTCCTTCGAGATCTACAAGGACGACGTCAAGGTCGCCGACAGCGGCCGGGTCACCGCCACCACGCCCGCGAAGCGGCTGACGGCCGACCTCACCGGGGCGAACGAGCTGCGCCTGGTGGTCACGGACGGCGGCGACGGCACCAACAGCGACCACGCCGACTGGGCCGCGCCGGTCCTCACCTGCTGATGCCCGGCCGGTAGGGCCCGGCCTCCGTCCGGCCCCTGCCCGGCCTCCGGGTGACCTCTGCGTGACCTGTGCAATCCCCGTACGACGGCGGACGCGGTGCCCCGGGACTCCCCCGGTGCCGCGTCCGTCCGTCGTCGTGGGGTCACAGCAGGCCGTGGTCACGGGCGTAGAGGGCCGCCTGGGTGCGGTCCCGCAGGTGGAGGCGGGTCAGGATCCGGGACATGTGGTTCTTGACGGTGCCTTCGCTCAGGTGGAGCCGGCCGGCGATCTCACGGTTGGTGGAGCCGGTGGCGACGAGTCGCAGGACGTCGGTCTCGCGGTCGCTCAACGGCGGCGGGGGCAGCGGAGCAGTCAGCGGCGGGGGCGGGGCCACGGACGGGGACGGGGGCCGGAATGCGGGCCGGTGGCCCGCGGACGGCGGGTGGTCCGGGGCTCCGGCCGGCGGAGGGGCGAGTGCCCCGGCGAGACGGCCGACCACGGCGGCGTCGAGCTGTGCGACCCCGGCGTGCACCAGGTGGACGGCGCGCGCCAGCTCGACCGAGGGCAGGTTCTTCAGCAGGTAGCCGACCGCGCCGGCCCGCAGGGCCTCGGCGACGTAGGCGTGGTCGTCGAAGGTGGTCAGCATGACGACCCGGCAGGACGGGACCCGGACGGCGATCAGCCCGGCGGCCGCGATGCCGTCCGTGCCCGGCATCCGGACGTCCAGCAGCGCGACGTCCGGGCGGTGGGCCACCACGGCCTCGACGGCTTCCGCGCCGTCCGCCGCCGTGCCGACCACCGTGATGCCGGGCTGGATGCCGAGCAGCGACGCTATGCCCTCCCGGACGAGGTCCTGGTCGTCCGCGACCAGCACCCGGACCGCCTCGTCGGCGGCGCTCATACGAGCACCGCCCCGGCGCGGTCGCGGCGCGGCACGGTCACCGTGACGGTCACTCCGCCGGGCCGGCCCTCCGCGATGTCGACCCGGCCGCCGAGCGGCGCCACCCGCTCGCGCATGCCCAGGATCCCGTGCCCCTCCTCGGCCCCGGGGGCGAACCCCCGGCCGTCGTCGGCGACGGTCAGCCGGGCCTCCGGCCCGTCGAGCACCACCGCGACCTCGACCCGGGTCGCGTGCCCGTGCCGCCGGACGTTGGTGAGCGCCTCCTGCGCGGCCCGGTAGAGAGCGGTGAGCGCCGCGGGGTCGTGGCCGCCCTCGTCGCCGGTGACGCTGAGCGCCACGGCCGGCCGGTCGTCGCCGAGGTGGCGGACCAGCTCGGCGAGCGAGGCGCCGAGCGAGAACGGGCGGATCCCGCGCAGCGCGCTGACCGAGGCCCGGACCTCCGCGAGGGCGCGGCCGGTCGACCGGCGCGCATCGGCCAGGGCCCGCGCGGAGACCTCCTCGTCCAGGTCCCGGAACGCCTCGGCCTTCTCCAACTGCACCCCGACGGCGGTGAGGTGGTGCCCCAGGCTGTCGTGGATCTCCCGGGCGACCCGGTTCCGCTCCTCCGCGGCGGACAGCTCGGCGACCTCGGCCGCGTACCGCGCCAGGCGCTCGTGCGACCGCTCCAACCGCGCCCGCACCTCCTGCTCGCGCACCGCCACACCCGCCATCGACAGGGCGAGCGCCAGCCCGAGGCCGAACATCAGCACGTCCGACACGTACGCCGGCTCGGCCCACCAGTGCGGGACGCCGATCGTGAGCCCGGTCAGCGACAGGCCGACGCAGCCGGCGGCGCAGCCGAGCGCGGCCCGCCGGCCGAAGGCCAGGTACGCGGTGAACGGCACCAGGACGAACAGCGCCCGCGACACCCCCGAGCCGTCCGCGACCGCCACCACCGAGAAGAGCACCACCCGCAGGGCGAGGAGGGCCGCGGCGGGCAGGCGTGCGCGAGCGGGCCGGCGGCCGTCCGTCCGGGTGGCGGCGCCCGCGCGCGCGGTCACGCCCGCCGGTCGCGGCGGGCCGGGCGGGCCCGGCGTCTCCAGTGCGAGCAGCACCAGCAGGCCGGCAGCGAAGGTCGCCGTGCGGGCGGCGCCTGGTCCCACCGGGGCGACGGCGGCGTGGTAGAGGCCGCCGAGGAGGACCACGGCGTACAGCACGGGCGGGATCCAGGGCACTGACCGCTGCTCCACGGGGGCTCCCTTCACTCGGGTCGGCTCCGCCTCCAGGGGCGGGTCGGAGGTCGGTTCGGTTCGGGTCGGGTCGGGTCGGGTCGGGTCGGGTCGGGTCGGGTCGGGTCGGTCAGGCGGCACGATACCCACGCCTCCGCCCGGCACGCCCACCTGGGCGGAAGACTGGCCAAAGGTCATGGGTCGGCAGGGGGCGGACCTCCGGAAGACCTGCCGATCGGCACTTATGGGCGGTACCGGCGGGCCTCTAGCGTCATCAGCGTCCGACTCCGAGACGCACAGACCAGAGGCCGATCGCCCATGCAGACAGCACAGTTGACCTCACGACAGGCCGCCGGGCCGAAGCCGCCGCGGGCCCGGCGGCGGCGCGGCCGCTCCCTCGCCGCCCTGGCGCCGGCCCTGGTCACGGCGGCCGTGGTCACCGCGGGCCTGGTGCCGGCGGCCGGCGCCGCGGCCGCCGATGCGCAGGGCCCACGGACGGGAGCCTCCTGCCGGTCCGAGAGGTTCCGCGTGCCCGGCGCCGAGCGGGTGCTCGCCACCTGCCTGAACGACCTGACCACCGCCGGGACGGTCCCTGCCGGGCGGAGCAATCCGGAGGACTTCGCCGGGCTGCAGGTCCTCGACACCGCCAACCCCTCCGGCGTGCCCGGGATCCAGCTCGACGGGTACTTCCCCGACACCTCCGCCACCAACACCAACAACGGCTGGGCGCACGACAGCCAGTTCGTGATCCGGCTGCCCCGCCACTGGAACGGCGGGCTGGTGGTCGCGGGGCCGCCCGGCACCCGCCGCCAGTACGCCAACGACCGGATCATCAGCGACCAGGTGCTCGCCAGGGGCTTCGCGTACGCGGCGACCGACAAGGGCAACACCGGGGCACAGATCTACCGGGACGGCGCCGAACCGGGTGACGCGATCCTGGAGTGGCACCGGCGGGTCGCCGAACTGACCGTCGCCGCCAAGGCGGTGGTCGCCCGGACGTACGGCCGGGCGCCGTCCTCCACCTACGCCGCCGGACTGTCGGCCGCCGGGTACCTGGTGCGGTGGCAGCTGGAGCACTACCCGCAGCTGTACACCGGCGGGATCGACTGGAACGGGCTCCTGCTGACCCGGGACGCGCCCAACCTGCTCACCGACCTGCCGCCCGCCCTGCGGGCCTACCCGCGCGTCGACCGGGGCGAGCCCGGAGCGAAGGAGGCGATGTACGCGGCCGGCTTCCCGAGGGGCTCCGAGCCGCTCTGGCCCGCCCTCCACAAGCCGCTCTGGGACTCGCTCCAGCGCACCGTCCGGGAGGAGTTGGACCCGGAGTACGACGGCGCGACCGAGGCCGGCACCCCGCTCTGCCCGGAGGGGACGGGCGCCGGCTGCGACACCGACTACGACTACGCCTCGCGGCCGGAGAGCGTCCACGACGCGGTGGCACGGGTCTCCCTCAGCGGGCGGATCAAGCGGCCGCTGATCACCGTCCAGGGCACGCTGGACGCGCTGATCCCGATCAGCCGCAGCGGCGACGTCTACGACCGCATGGTCGACGACGCCGGCCGTGGCGGGCTCCACCGCTACTACCGCATAACCGGCGGGACGCACACCGACGGCCTGTTCCCGCTGGCGCAGGACGTCCTCCGGCCGATGCAGCCCTGCTACACCTCGGCCTTCGACGCCCTGGTGGCCTGGACGCAGCACGGCACCGAGCCGCCGGCGAGCGGCACCCCGGTGCAACCGACCGCGGCCGGCTGCACGATCTGACCGTCACCAGCGGCGGGAGCCCCCGCGCCGAACGGCGCGAGGGCTCCACTGCGGCGGATCGTCGCCGGGCCGCGGCGTCACCGCTTCATGTAGACGCTGTCCATGAACTCGATGATCTGCTGGTCGGTCAGGCGCTGGCCGTCCCGGTGGCCCATCGCCAGGTCCGCCTCGCTGATCATGCCGACCAGCCGCTCGCCGTCGATGACCGGGATCCGGCGGATCTGGTGCTGCTCCATCTTCTTCAGCACCGCGTCCATGCTGTCCTCGGCCCTGACGCAGTGCAGGTGCCCGGCCAGCTCCATCGCCGTCATCGAGGCCGGGTCCCGTCCTTCGGCTATACATCGCAGGACGATGTCGCGGTCGGTGATGATGCCCTTCAGCTTCTGGTCGTCACCGCAGATCGGGAGCGCGCCGACGTTCATGTCGCGCATCATCGTGGCGGCCTCGGCGAGCGTCTGGTCGGCGCGGATGCACTGGGCGCCGGTGTGCATGATGTCTCGGGCAGTAGTCACGGGGACTCCTCCTCAGGATCTCCCCCCGAGCACCGGGCAGTCCGGTGCGTTCACCATAGGCACGACGCCGACGGGCCGCGAGCCCACCGCCCGCACCCCCGGAATCCGCCCGGCCACCGGACCCGGGGCATCGGCCGGTCACCGCCGGGCCGGGCGGTCACCTCCGGGTCACCACCGGGCCGGGGCCGGGCCGATACTGGGAGCGTGACGGAGCAGCCGGCCGGTACGCCCGGTGGAGCGGCGGTGGCCTGGGGCGTGGTCGACGAAGCGGTCCGGGCCCGGCCCGCGACGGCCCTGCGGCCCTACGTGGCCTGGTACTCGGGGTACCGCCAGCGCGGGTTGGCGCCCGCCCTGCACCGGGGGCTGCCGTCCCCGTACCTGACCTTCATCCTCACCCTGGACGAACCGCTCACCATGGCGGGCCATCCCGACCCCGCGCAGCCGCCCGGGAGCTTCGCCACGCTGGTCGGCGGCCTGCACACCGCGCCGGCCCTGATCACCCACGACGGCCGCCAGTCCGGCATCCAGCTCGCGGTGCACCCGCTGGCGGCGCGCGCCCTGTTCGGCCTGCCGGCCGGGGAGCTGGCCGGGCTGGACGTGCCGGCCGAGGCCGTGCTCGGCGGGCACGTCCGGCGGCTCCAGGAGGAGGTCCGGGAGGCGCCGGGGTGGCCGGAGCGGTTCGCGGCGCTGGACGGCGCGCTGCTGCGGCTCGCGCGCCCGTCCGGGCAGGTGCCGCCGGAGGTGGTCCTGGCCTGGCGGGCGCTGCGGCGCAGCGGCGGGGTGCTCACGGTGGCGGACCTCGCCCGGGAGACCGGGTGGAGCGGCCGCCACCTGCAGGACCGGTTCCGGCGGGAGACCGGGCTGACCCCGAAGGCCGCCGCCCGGGTGATCCGGTTCGACCGGGCCCGCCGGCTGATGGTGTCGCCCGGCCCGGTGCCCAGGTTGGCCGGGTTGGCCGTGCGATGCGGCTACTTCGACCAGGCCCACCTGGCCCGGGAGTTCCGGGCGATGGCCGGGTGCGCGCCGAGTGTCTGGCTGGCCGAGGAGGGCCCGGACGAGGGGAAGTTCCGAAACGTCCAAGGCGAGCCGCTCGCGGTGGCGCCAGAGTGGGACGCGTAACGGCCCACCGGCCGGGCACCCGGCCCGTACCGGGAGCCGCGACCCCGAGGAGGCACCTGCCATGGGCACCGAGAGCACGAACAGCAGCGGCAGCGCCGGCGGCAGCACGGGCGGCGAGGCCGGGCAGGGCACCGCGCCCGCCCCGCAGGTCTGGCCCAGTCTGCGGGCGACCGACGCCCGGGGGCTGATCCGCTACCTGGTGGAGGCGTTCGGCTTCGAGGAGGTCGTCGCCTACGGCGAGGGCGAGTTCGTCGCGCACGCCGAACTGGCCTGGCCCGAGGGCGGCGGGGTGATGCTGGGGTCCGACCGTCCGGCGGCGGAGGGCGGCGACGCCTGGCCCGGCGGCCCGGGGACCTTCACCGCGTACGTCGTGACGGCGGACCCGGACGCCGTGCACGCGCGGGCCATCGCCGCCGGGGCGCGCATCACCACCGCGCCGTACGACACGGACTACGGTTCGCGGGACTTCACCGCCGCCGACCCGGAGGGCAACCGCTGGTACTTCGGCACCTACCCGGGCGCGCCCCGCCCGTCGGCGGGCTGATCCCGATGGCTCGTGGCGCTGCCGCCGGTGGAGCAGCGGCCGACCGGGGGCCGTCCGGCGGTGGCCCGGTCGGCGGCCCGCCCGACCGGGGGCCGTCCGGCGGTGGCCCGGCCGCCGTCGGGCGGCTGCGGGAGATCTGCCTGGCGCTGCCGGAGGTGGAGGAGCGGGTCAGCCACGGCGAGCCGACCTGGTTCGCGGGCGCGGGCCGGCGGGCGCGGGTGTTCGTGATGCTCGCCGACCACCACCACGACGACCGTCTGGCGTTCTGGTGCCCGGCGGCCGCCGGTGCCCAGGAGTTCCTGACCGGCGAGGAGCCGGACCGGTTCTTCCGGCCCCCGTACGTGGGGCACCGGGGCTGGATCGGCGTCCGCCTCGACCTGCCGCCGATCGACTGGGAGCGGATCGAGGACCTGGTCGCGGACGCCCACGCGCTGGTGTCGGGCCGACCGGGCTCACAGGATTTTTAGGTCACGCGACCTATTTTTCTCTCATGAGCACCTTCGACACCGCCGACACCGCCGAGACTGCCGGCAGCACCGCCAGCACCGGCGCCACTGCCGGCGCCGGCACGACGCACCGCGCCGACGCCCACCGCGCCGGCGCCCACCACGGCGAGGCCCTCGGCACCTGGGCCCGTGGCACCGGGGCCCGCGACGCCCTCACCCACGACCCGCACGGCCCTGTCCTGCTGGTCGGCGGCTACGGCACCGTCGGCGCGGAGCTGGCCCGAATGGTCGCCGCCGACCACCCCGTCCTGCTCGCCGGCCGGACGGAGCAGCGTGCCGCCGACCTCCTCCGGCAGCTCGGCGGGGCACCGCGCGCGGCCTTCCGCCGGTGGGACCTCGCCGACCCCGCTCCCTTCACCGCCGCGGTGCGCGCCGTCGTCGGCGTGGTCAACGACCCCGACGACCGGGTCCTGCGCGCCGCCGTCCACGGCACGGTCCCGTACGTGGACGTCACCCGCTGGACCGCCCGGCTCCAGCGGGCCGCCACGGTGGCCGCCCTGCTGCGCCCGACGGCGCCGGTCCTGCTCTCGTCCGCCTGGATGGGCGGGGTGACCAGCCTGGTCGCCGCCGCCCTGGCCGACCGGCTCGGCGGTGCGGAACGCGTCGAGACCGCCATCCGGTGGGACCTCGCCGACCGGGCGGGATCCGACTCCGTCGAGTTCATGGACCGCCTCGGCCTGGACTACGAGGTGATCCGCGACGGCCGCCGCCGCCCGGTCGCCCCGCTCAGCGACGCCCGGACCGTCCGGGTCGGCGACCACCCCACCCGGGTCGCCTGCATCGACACGCCCGAGCAGTTCACGCTGCCGCTCGTCCTCGGGACCGGGACCGCCACCACCCGGATCGGTTTCAGCTCGCAGCTCAGCACCCGGGCGCTGCTGGCCGCCAAGCACAGCGGCTTCTTCCGCTGGGGCCGGGGCGACCGCTGGCAGCCGGCCCGCCGCGCCCTCCTGTACTCCCCCGGCGAGGGCGGCACCGCCCTGGTGCGCATCGACGTGTCCCATTCCGGCCGCACCCTGTCCGCCGTGGTCGAGGACCGGGCCGGTCAGGCCCACCTCACCGCCGTCGGCGCACTGCTCGCCCTGCGTCGCGCCCTCGGCACCGACGGCGCCGCCCCGCCCGCCGGTGTCGCCTTCCCCGAGCAGACCCCCCGGCCCGCCCGCGTCCTCGCCGACCTCGCCGAGCTCGGCGTCACCGTCGACGTCGGGACCGCACACGACGCGAAGGCGGCGGTTGCATGACCACCCCCTCCGGCGAACCCGCCCCGGACGACCCGACCACCCCGACCACCCCGGACAGTCCCGACCGCCCAGAGCACCCAGACGTCGTACCCCGGCTTCCCGGCGGCGTCCCGGCCCCGTCCGACCCCGCCCCCGCGCAGGAGGCCCGGCAGGCCCGGCCGCCCCGGGCACCCGTCGCCTCCCCCGCAGCCCGCACCAGGAACGCGCGAACAGCGGGAGATCCCGGGCGGCACGAAGAGGCTCCCGCCGCCGAACCCGCCCCCGCCGGAGCGGCCGGCGGCCGGGGGCGGAAGGGGGCGCAGCGGCGTACCGAGTTGCTGGACGCGGCGGAGGAGGTGCTGGTCACAGCGGGCGGGGCGGAGCTCTCGATGCGGGCCGTCGCCACGGCCGCGGGGGTGCGGCTCGGGCACCTGCAGTACTACTTCCCCACCCACGCCGACCTGGTGGCGGCCGTGCTGGAGCGGGTGCTGAGCCGGTCGGCCGACCGGTTGGCGCCGCTGCTGGCGCCCGGGGCGAGTGACCGGGCCGAGGAACTGGTGACGGCGTTGCTGGCGGAGCAGGAGGACGCCCGGTTGGTCCGCCTGTTCGCCGAGGTGTGGGCGCTGGCGGCGCGGGACGCGGCGGTGGCGGGCGCGGTCCGGCGGTTCTACGGCGAGTACCGGGAGCAGGTGGTGGCGTTCCTGGCCCGGACCAGGCCGGAGCTGCCGGAGCCGGTGCGCCGGGCCCGCGCGGGGGTCTTCGTCATGCTGCTGGAAGGGTCGTCCCTGTTCCGCTCCGGCGTGGCGGGCGAGCGGGAGCCGGTCACCGACTCGGAACTGCTCCGCACGGCCCTGGCGTTGCTGGGCCCCGAGGGGGCGTCCGACGGGTGACCGCCGACGGGGCGCCCCGGCCGGAACGGCCGGTCGGGCGTCCCCGAGCGGTCAGGTCTGCGGGCCTGCCCGCTGACGACTTCGGGAGCGATGGTGGTCGTCGTCGGTCTGTTGACTGCGCCAGCTCGGGGACCGGCTCGACTGGTACGGCGGTTCCGGGTAAGTCGTTGCTCTGCCCGGTGGGCAACAGCTTCGAGTCGAGTACGTGCACTCGGGTGCGCGAGGCCGGGCGCGGGAAGGAATGCCGGGCATGAGCCAGGCGCCCGCGTTCCTGTCGAACGGCCCTCGGCGCTCCAACGAGGTGAAGCAGCCGCGCCCGGTGCCGCCGTTCACCGGTCCGGTGTGTCACAGCGGCACCTGCAGGACGGTGGTCCACCGAGCACCCCGCCACGAGGCCACCACCGCGACAAGCGATGCCGCTGCTGGTCCCGGTCCTGGAACGCATCGGGGTCGAGCGCCCAGGCGGCGGGCATCCGCGCACCCGCCCCGACCACCTCGGCGGCGATAGGGCCTACAGCTCCCGCCGCAGTCGCCGCTGCCTGCGCAGGCGCACCGCGGGCCGGGCTCGCGGCGGCCCCGCGGTGCGGGCAGACTGGCCGCAGGGGCCCGGCCGGACGCCGCTTCCGCCCGGGCCGGACGGCTGGTGCAGGCTCGGAGGCGGCGATGCCGCAGATGGTGGTGGACGGGCGCACACTCGCGCTCTCGCACCTGGACAAGGTGTACTACCCGCGGACCGGCACCCTCAAGGGCGAGGTGCTGCGCTACTACGCCGCCGTCCACGCCGCGCTGCTGCCGCATCTGCGCGACCGCCCGGTGTCGTTCCTGCGGTGCCCGGACGGGGTGGCGGGCGAGGTGTTCATCGCCAAGAACCCACCCGCCGGGACACCTCCCTGGGTGCGCACGGTGGAGGTGCCGAGCAGCGGTGGAGAGCTCCGCCAGGTGGTGCTGGACGACGGCGCCGCACTGCTCTGGGCGGCGAACCTGGGCTGCCTGGAGCTGCACGTCCCGCAGTGGCACGCCGCCGCCCCCGGGATGGCCGACCGGCTGGTCCTGGACCTCGACCCGGGTGCCGGGGCGACCGTCCTCACCTGCCGGACGGTGGCCGGGCTGCTGCGCGAGCGGCTCGCGCGGGACGGGCTGGAGGCGTGGGTGAAGACCTCCGGCGGCAAGGGCCTGCACCTGCTGGTGCCGCTGGAGCCGACGCCGAGCCGACAGGTCTCCGGGTACGCCAAGTCGCTGGCGGCCGAGCTGGAGGCGGCCCACCCGGACCTGGTCGTGCACACCATGGCGAAGGCGCGGCGCACCGGCCGGGTGCTGGTGGACTGGTCGCAGAACGCGGCCCGGAAGACCACGGCCGCTCCGTACACCGTCCGGGCCCAGGACCGGCCGACGGTGTCGACGCCGCTGTCCTGGGAGGAGCTGGCGCGGGCCCGGTCGGTGGAGGAGCTGGTGTTCACGATCGCCGAGGTGCCGGAGCGGCTGGCCGAGTACGGGGAGCTGTACGCGCCGCTCCTCGACCCGGACCGGGCCCGCCCGCTGCCGGCCTCCGACCACGCGTCCCCCACCGGCGCGGCCGCCACCACGGCGGCCACGACAGCAACCACCGCGACGGCCGCCGGCACCCGGACGCCGCGCAGCACTCCCAGGGCGAACCCGCCCGGCGTGGACCCGGTCGTCCTGGAGCCGCCCGTGGAGGTGATGCGGCCGGCCGCCGTGGCGGCCGTCCCGGCGGCGGACGGCCTGGGCGGTTCGGGCGTGCTGTACGAGCTGAAGCTGGACGGCTTCCGCTGCGTGGCCTTCGCCCGCGGGGAGCGCCCGCCGTACCTGCAGTCGCGTTCCGGGCGGGACCTGGCGGCGGAGTTCCCGTCGATCGCCGCCGCCGTCGCCCGGCTCCCGGCCGGGCTGGTGCTGGACGGGGAGCTGGTCGCCTGGCGCGGCGGCCGGTTCGCGTTCGAGGAACTGCTGCGGACCCGGCAGGCGCGGGCGTCCGCCCACGTGGCGCTCGGGCTGATCGCCTTCGACCTGCTGGCGCTGCCCGGGCGGGACGTCCGCCGCCTGCCGCTGACCGACCGGCGACGGCTGCTGCTGGCCGCGCTGGCCGAGGTGCCGCCGCCGGTCCAGCCGGTGCTGGCGACCACCGACCGGGCGGAGGCGCTGGCCTGGATGGAGCGGCTGGCCGACACGGGGGTGGAGGGCCTGGTCTGCAAGGCGGCCGGTTCGGGCTACCGGGCGCGGGGCGCGGGCCACGTCTGGGTCAAGTACCGGCGCGGGGACACGGTGGACGCGACGGTGCGCGCCGTGACCGGCCCGCCGGCCCGGCCACGGGCACTGGTCCTGGAGCTGGACGACGGACGGGTGCTGCTCTCCTCCCCGCCGCTGTCGCCGCTCCAGTCGCGCCAGGTGGCCGAGGCGGCCGGCCGGCTGGGCTCACCCGTGCGCGATCGGGAGTACGGTGCGGTCCGACCACTCGCCACCCCGCTGCGAGCCGAGGTGACGGTCACCGGGCGGACGGCGACGGCGGCCTTCGTCCGGCTGCGCGGGGACTGACCCGCCCCGCCGGGCACCCGCCGGACGTACCCCCTGGTCACCGGCCTGACGATGCACCGCACGGCAGACCTCTGCCCCGGCCGACGTCCTGCTCGCCGTGCACCGCGACGACGCCTACGACGAACCTCGACCAGCCGGCTCAGGCCGCGTCACCGGACTCGGGTTCCCCGCAGACCGGGCGGTCGTACTCGTCGACGGAGTCCGCCGCGACCGGGTGGCCGCAGAAGTCACACCGCCGCCGGCCCTCTTCTGCCGGCACAAGGACAGCCGGCTCGTCCCCCACGCACATCAGACCGTCAGATCACCCGCCGACTGCCTCCGCCGCCCTCGGCTACACCGGCTGCGGCGGGGCGGGGCCCTCCGTGGCAGAGCCCTCCGGGGCGTGGCGTCCCTCGGCGGTGTGGCGCGAGGGCTCCGGTGTGTGCGCCGTGGGCCACGGCGGGTGCGGCCCCTGGGCGGCGGGCGCGTGCGCGAACTCGGTCACCAGCGTCTCCTCGAAGACGGGCAGGTCGGCCGGTTTGCGGCTGGAGACCAGGATCCCCGGGCCGTCCCGGCAGACGTGGACCGGTTCGTCGACCCAGTGGGCGCCCGCGTTGACGAGGTCGGTGCGGACGCTGCGCCAGGACGTGAGCGTGCGTCCGCGCACCGCGTCCGCCTCGATCAGCGTCCACGCTCCGTGGCAGATCACCGCGACGGGCCGGCCGGCGGCGCACACGTCGTGGACGAATCGGACGGCGGCCCGGTCCGTCCGCAGCCGGTCGGGGTTGGCGACGCCGCCCGGCAGCACCAGCGCGTCGTAGTCGGCCGGGTCCGCCTCCCCGACCACGTCGTCGACGGGGAAGGTGTCCGCCCGCTCCAGGTGCCGGAACGCCTGGACGCGCCCGGGCCGGGTCGAGAGCAGCCGGGGTGTGCCCCCGGCTTCCGCCACCGCCTGCCAGGGGGAGGTCAGTTCGACCTGCTCGGCGCCCTCGGGCGCGACCAGGAAGGCGACCGTCCGGCCGGTCAGGACGACCAGAGGCATCGGGCTCACCCCGTTCCATCACGCGGCGGCGCGGGGCCACAGCACGACCCGCGACCCGCGCGCCCGCGCGCCGCGCGCCCGCCGGTCACCGGGACTCCGTCGCGTCCCGTCGGGTCACTCGCGTCCGTCGGGTTCCTCGTATCTGTCGTGTCCGCCGCCGGTGGTTCCCGTCTGGCGGCACGGGCGCACCGTCGGGGGCCTCAGGGACCGCCGGCGCCCGCGTGGGGCTCGTAGTGCTCGTCCAGGGCCGCCCGGCCGCGTGCGGTCAGGCCGCCCCCGGAGTGGTCGACGGCTGCGGGCGGCGGCGCGGAACGGATCCGGGCGCGCGGGCAGTCGAGGTGGACCACCAGTTCCAGGTGGTCGATCCGGGCCACCAGCCCGACCGGGACCAGGACGGGGGCGCCGGGCACCCACGGCCGGGTGTCCACCAACAGGTGGTCCCCGGCGTCCTGCTCGACCCGGCCGAGTGGCGCGTCGGTCGCCTCGACCTCGTAGCCGACGAGTGTCAGGTCGTTGGTGTGGTGGGAGCCCGGACGGTACTCCCACAGGTCGGTCGTCATCACGCCTCCGGGTCGTCCCAAGGGCGGCGTTCGCGGTGCTCCCGGTATTCCCGGTAGTCATGGCGGTCGCCGCGCGGGCGCCGCTCACGGCGGTCGCGGCGGTCACGGCGGCGACGGGAGCCGCCGGGGTTGTCGGGCCCCGCAGAGCCAGTGGAACCAGTGGGACCGGTGGGACCGGTGAGTCCGCCGGGGCCGCCGCCCCGGGCGGGGCCTGCCACCGGGCCGTCCAGGGCATCCAGGGAGTCCGTGCGGCCCCGCCGCTGCCGGTGGTGGTGCAGCAGCACCGCGATGCCGGCCGCGAGGACGACGCTGCCCGCCCAGAGCACCGCCACGCCGACCAGGACCGCCGTCGTGGGTTTCCGCACCGCGATGCTGAGGCAGACCGCGGACATCACCAGCCCGGTCATCGCCACCCCGGTCGGCACCCGGCGGGCGAGGCCGCGCAGGGTGCCGCCGACGCGGCTCGGATGCTTGGCGCCCATCGTGCTCAACCGCCGGTCGAGGCGGCTGTCCTGGCGCAGGTCGTCCTCGATCTCCTCCAGGAGCCGTCGCTCCCGTCCACTCAACGCGGGTCCGTCCATCTCGGTCACCTCCGGCGCTTCCGGTGATGGTGTCCCTCCGGGCGGATGCCCGGTCCGTCGTGCGCTAGCCGCTCCGGCCGGCGGGCGCGGCGGCGGCCATCTGGCGGCCGGCGCCGAACGCCCGGGGACGGGCGAGCAGACTGTCGTCCAGCACACGCAACAGGGCGGCGGCGTCGCGGTGCACCTCGACCGCACCCGCCGCACGCAACTCGGAGGCGGTCGCAGCACCGCCCCGCACGGCGACGCAGGGCATTCCGGCCCGGCGCGCCGACCGTACTTCGGGAACGCTTCCGGTGACGAGCACCGCGTGGGAGGGCGTGCCGTCCACCAGGTCGAGGGCGGACCGGAGCGGATCACGACCCGGAGCGGTCACCGTGAGTGCGGGTGCCCCGGCCGGACCGGGGGTCGTGAGGACCACCGTCCAGCCTCTGGCGGCGCACTCGCGCAGCAGCTCCGCGGGGCCGGACGACGCACCGCGCCATTCGCTCCCGAAGAGTGCCGCCGAGATGACCGTCATGGCACACCGTTCCCGTTCCGCACCGTGCACCGGCGCGCCCTTCCAGACTAGGCCGTTTCCTCAGGATCAGCGGGCCGACCGGAGGACGACGCCCCGCTGTGAGCGGGCCGCCACGCAACGCGCGGCGGCGGGCACCCAGGCGGCCTCGCCCCGACGGGCGGCCGGGCCGCGCCGCCCTTCCGGACGGCTGCCGGGGCGCGCCCACACTGCCCGGCGTGCTGCCGCGTCACTCCGTGTGACCGCCGGACACGCCGTTCCGGGGCCTGCCGTCGAAGCCCGCTTGTCGGGCCCGACTGTCGGGTCCCACGGCCGGGGCGGGAACCACCGGTGCCGGGCTCCGGGCGGCCGCCCCGGCCGCGAGGGCGTGGAGGTGGCGTCCGGAAGGTCTGCCGGGCGGCGCGTCGGACGACGACGCGCCGGTCGGCGTGCGGCGGAGCCGGTGAGCGCGTCCCGGTCCAGGGCGAGGTCGCCGCCCGCCCGGTGCCGGAAGACCTCGCTGCCGGCGCCCCGGACGGCGACCTCCGGGGCCTGCCACCAGCGCCGGAGGTCGACGTGGGTCGGACCTCTGCCCGAGGAGCCGGCGCAGGCGGGGATGCATGCGCAGGTACGCCACGCAGGAGTGGGCAGCGGACGCCGCTCTCCCGGTCGCTGTAACGGGCGCGCAGGGAGGGCTCGTTGAAGAGCGGCCGGACGCGGTTGCGGTGCCGCTCGGGGTGCTGCCCGAAGTCGGTGGGCAGGGCGGCGTCCAGGGCATCCAGGGAGTTCCGGGCGAGGACGTCCGTCGTGCCGGTCAGCAGCACGGCCGGACCGGCGGTGAGCCTGCCGGGGCCGAACCCCACGTGACCGGACGCCTGCGCCGCGCGGACCGCGGCCACGGTGCTCGGCACGAGGCCGGCGCCCCCCTGCTCCCCGGCAGTGCCGGGGAGCAGGGGGGCGCTCGCAGGGTTCGCCGCCGGGCCCGGGCCTTCAGCCCTGCCGGCCTGTTTCGACGACCCGCACGACGAACGGCCTGGTGTTGTTGCCGAGGTGGAGGACGTCGTCGACGCTGCTGACGCTGACCCGTCCGCCGGTCAACTCCCCGAGAGGAGCATCCTCGGAGACCCTGATCGGGACGAGTGCGGTGGCGCTCTGGTCCGGGTCGAGGCCGGCCGGGAAGACGCACCGGACGGTCCAGATGCCGAGCAGGCCCTGCGTCGCCTGGCAGTCCTCGGGGTAGAAGGGCTCCTCGGGCGTCACGTCGCGCGGCAGGCGGACGGTGACGGTGAAACTGTTCGCGGTCCTCTGGGGGCCGAAGTTGGCGACGAAGCCGTGCACCGTCGTACTGCCGCCCGGCGGAACCGCGTCCGGGTCGAGCCGGACCACTCCCAGGTCGGAGTTCGACGGCAGGGCCGCCTGGGCCGTCGTCGCGGGGACCACGGCGGCCATGAACGCCGCTCCGACCACCAGGGCCAGGCGCCCGGTCCTGATGCGGCGAGCTCTCGTACGAGTCACTTCCGCTTTCCTTCCAACAGGGTGGAGAGTTCGGGTGCGGCCGTGCGGCTGCACCCGGTGTCCATCGTCTGCGGGGCGGCGAGCTTCCGCGCGGCCTGCGGTTCGTGCTCACTCCATCGAGTGAGAGGCAGCGCCGCCCCGGATCGGCGTCCATCCGGAACCTGGACGGTGCGGCCGTCACGGCGCAAGCCTTCACGGCGATGCCGACCGGTTCGCGAACCGGTGCAAGCGGCCCTGCTCCCCGTCCTCCTGAGCCCCGGGGGACCTTTCCCACGTGCTCACAGCGCAGAGGGACGATGCGACAGCCGATGACGCGAGCCCGGCGGCCTCGCCCCCCGCGTCCGGCCTGGTGGGGGTCCGGTTCGGTCCGGCGGGGCCGGCGGAAGGTCCCGGGTTCCTTCGGGTCGCCACTTCGGCTGCTCACGGCTGCTCACGGCTGCTCACGGCTGCTCACGGCTGCTCACGGCTGCGCTCCGGCAGCGGCGGACGGTCGGGTGAACCGGTGAGCTGTACTCCGGGGTGGAGCACGGGCGCGGCGCCGTGCCCGACGGGTTCGTTGAGCAGCTGGCGATCCTGCCCCGGCTCGGGAGGCCGGGCGGGCTGCAACGGTCAGGCGAGCGGGGCGGGTTCCGGGTCGGTGGCGAGGCGGGCGTGGAGGTGCTCGTCGTGGTAGCGGCCGTCACCGAAGCGGTAGGAGGCGCGGAGCGTGCCCTCGGCGGGGAAGCCGCAGCGCTCGGCGACGCGGCAGGAGGCGGGGTTGCCGACCGCGTGGGCGATCTCGATCCGCCGGGCGCCGGCGGTGTCGATGCCCCAGCGGGTGACCGCGAGGGTGACCCGGGTGGCGATGCCGCGGCCGCGCGCGGCCGGCAGCAGCCAGTACCCGATCATGGCGAGCCCGTCGGACCGGTCCACCCAGCGCAGGGCGGAGTTGCCGAGCAGGCCGCCGCCGGCCGCGTCGAGGACGGCGAAGGCCGCGGTGTTCCCGCTCTTCCAGCCGGCGGCGCAGCGGTCGAGGTACGCCTCGGCCTGGGCCGCGTCGACGGTGCGCAGCGGGTTCCAGAGGGCGATGTCCGGGTCGGCGGCCGCGGCGACGAGCGCGGCGGCCGTACCGCCCGGGAGGTCGAGCCCCGGACCCCACGGGCGCAGGACGACGTCACCCAGGTCGAGTCCGACCGGCGCGAAGGCGTGCCCGTCGGCGGCGTCCTCCCCGGCTGCGGGCGGGACGGGGGCGGTGGATGGTGCGGCGCTCATCCCGTCTTTGTATCGAGCGGCCCCGCGCCGTGGCAAAGGATTTTCGGCCCCGGCACGAGCAGGAGTACGAGCAGGAGCACGAGCAGGAGGCAGGACGACGAGGACGAGCGCGGGCTTGGTCGACGAGGTGCGCCCGGCGCCGGCGCAGGGGCGGCGTGGAGGCGGCCTCCCGGGCGCGGCGGAACAGCCGTAGCGCGGGTCGGCCGTGCGACCCGGGTCGTACGGCCGACCCGCGCGCCCCGGACGCGCCGGGCCCCCGCGTGCGCCGTCCGCGACAAGTCGCTCGGACGTGGCGGCCGGGCCTGCCAGCATCGGGGTATGACCGAGACCGTCGTCACCCACACCGCGCACCTGGACCGTGAGATCCGGGAGGCGGCCCGAGTCCTGCTGTCCGAGGAGTTCGTCGACATGACCGAGGAGGACTGGGAGCACGGCCTCGGCGGCCTGCACGCGCTGGTCCGGGAGGACGGTGTGCTGATCGGCCACGGGTCGGTGGTCCAGCGCCGGCTGCTGCACGGCGGGCGGGCGCTGCGTACCGGCTACGTCGAGAACGTCGTGGTCCGGGCCGACCGGCGCGGGCGCGGCCACGGCGCGGCGCTGATGGCCGCGTTGGAGGAGGTGATCCGCGGCGGGTACGAGCTGGGGGCGCTCTGTGCGGCGGACGGCGCGGCGCAGTTCTACGCTTCACGCGGCTGGCTGCCGTGGCGCGGGCAGCTCGCCGCGCTCTCGCCGCGCGGGCAGGTGCCGACGCCGGACGACGAGGGCGGGGTCCTGGTGCTGCCGGGGCCGGCGCAGCTGGACCTCGACGGGCGGCTGACCTGCGACTGGCGCGACGGCGACCTCTGGTAGCCGGGCCCGTCCGGCGGCCGGCGGCCGGCGGCCGCGGCTGTCGGGAACGGGGAACCCGGCACCGGGCGCCGGGCGCCGAGAGGCCCGGCCCCGATCGGCGGGGCCGGGCCCGGGAGCGCCGTCGAACACGGGCGCCGTCGGACGTGGTGCTGCCCGGCCTGAACGGTGTTCAGGCCGGGCCGGGGTCAGATCCGGGCCAGGTAGCCGTTGTCGACCAGCCAGAGCACGTTCAGCCGGGCCGGGCCGTTCGGGACCAGCGCGGCGTCGAGCTGGTACTGCAGGCCGTAGCCGGGCTGGCCGAACCAGGGCGCGATCGGGCCGGCGTGCACCTTGAAGGGCTTGAGCACCTTGTAGTCGTGGTAGTTGCAGGGCGCGGCCGGGTTGCTGTCGAGGCTCTGCGGCGGGATGGAGCGGCTGGCGTACGGCAGGCCCTCCGGGGCGAGGAAGGAGCCGTACTCGCTGCCGAAGCGGTCGATGTTCTGGTTCGGGTAGAGGGTGATCTCGTACTCGATCGGGGTGCCGTCGGGCAGGGTGACGTAGCCGTTGGCGGGCGGGTAGATCCAGCCCGGACTGCCGTTGTTGGCGGTGGGGCTGTAGTACGTGGCGAGGAACTGCTGTTCGGTGAGGTTGCCGGTGCGCTTGTAGCCGATCAGCTCTCGGCCGACGGGGCCCCGGGTCGGCAGGTCGGCGGGGCCGAGACGCGGGTCGCCGTGGTAGTCGGCCTCCGAGCACTCGTTCGAGGGGGTGGCGGTCGCCTGGGCGGCGAGCGTGTCGGGGGCGGCCGTGTCGGCGGCGGCGGCCGGGACGCTCGGGGCTAGCAGGGCGACGACCGCGGCGAGCGGTGCGGCGAACAGGCGAAGGCGGACGCGAAGGCGAAGGCGCACAGTGTCTCCGTCGTGAAGGTCGTGGTCGTGGATCGTCGGTGGTGCGGCGTGCGTAGTGGTACGTGGGTGCCTGCGTACCTGCGTACGCCGTCGGGCGGACCGGCTCGGGGGTGATCCGTCACCCTCCGTGTCCGGGCCGCCACCTAGGCAAGCGGATCACCTGACCCCTCGTCAACACGCCCGGCCCGCGGCGCCGTCGAATCCCCCGGATTCGGCCAAAGGGCGCACGCCGGGCGAGAGGGGCGCGCAGACTGGAAGGTCACGCCCCCTCTCGCTCCCTCGCCCCTTCCGGCACCTCACCGTTCCGGCCCGAGCGGGTACCGGAGGCGCCGAAGGTGCCGAGGATGCCGAGGATGCCGAGGATGCCCCAAGCGTCGCGCAGCCGTCAGCCCCGGCCGCTCGGCGCCAGCCGCCCGAGCAGGTGCAGCAACCGGTCCAGCGCGTCCCGGGAGTTGGGCTCGGTCAGGTTGACCATCAGGCGGAACGCCACCTTCAGCACTGCGGGGTTGCCGAGTCCGGCCGCCCCGGCCGCGCCGAGCAGCCGGGGGCGGCCCAACGCCTCGGCGACCAGCCGGCCGAGCGCGAAGTAGCCGTCGTAGGCGGCGCGCAGCGCCTGCGGGTAGGCGCGCAGGGCGAGTTCACGGCCCCGGTCGGTGCGCCGGGCCAGTGCCTGGACGACCGTCTCGGCGGCGTACCGGCCCGACTCCATCGCGTACGCGATCCCCTCGCCGGTGGCCGGGCTGACCGTCCCGCCGGCGTCGCCGACCAGCAACAGTCCGTCGGCGTAGTGGGGTTGGCGGTTGAGGCCCATCGGGAGCGCCGAGCCGCGGACCGGCTCGGTGACGCCCTCGGGGGTGTAGCCGTACTCGGGCGGCAGGTCGGCGCACCAGCGGCGGAGCAGGTCGCGCCAGTCCACCTCGCCGCCGACGGCGCCGGTGTCGAGCACGCCCAGGCCGACGTTGGCGGTCCCGTCGCCCATCCCGAACACCCAGGCGTAGCCGGGCAGCAGGCGCCGCGCCGGGTCGCCGGGGTTGCGCAGGTCGAGCCAGGCCTCCAGGTAGCGGTCCTCGTGGAGCGGGGTGGTGAAGTAGGTGCGGTAGGCGACGCCCATCGCGCGGTCGGTACGGCGGTAGCGCTTCATCGCGAGCGAGAGCCGGGTGGAGTTGCCGTCGGCGGCGACCACCAGCGGCGCGCGGTAGGCGACCGGGCGGCGGTCCTCGCCCAGCCGGGCGGTGACGCCGGTGATCCGGCCGGTCCGCTCGTCGACCAACGGGCCGGACACGTTGGCGCGTTCGACCAGCCGGGCGCCGGCCGAGGCGGCCCGGCGGGCGAGCAGTTCGTCGAAGTCGGCGCGGCGGCGGACCAGCCCGAAGCCGGGGAAGGCCGACAGCTCGGGCCAGTCGAATTCCAGCCTGCGCCCGCCGGCGACCAGCCGCAGGCCCCGGTTGTGCAGCCAGCCCGCCGACTCCGAGACGTCGATGCCCAGGTCGACCAACTGCCGTACCGCGCGGGGGGTCAGGCCGTCGCCGCAGACCTTCTCGCGGGGGAACGCCGACTTCTCCAGCAGCAGCACGTCGAGGCCGGTGCGGGCCAGGTGGTAGGCGGCGGTGGAACCGGCCGGGCCCGCACCGACCACGATCACGTCGGCACTGTCGGCGTCGGGGCCGTCGGGTGCGGCGTCGCCCGCCGCTTCCCGGCCCGGGCCCGGGCCTTCCGTGGTGCGGCCCTTCACGGCCGCGCCACCGGCGGCGGAGCCACCCGGGTCGGAGCCACCCGGGGCGGGGCCGACCGGGGCGGGGCCACCCACTCCGGGACCCGCCGTCGCGGGACCGGCTCCCGGGCGGGCGGGGTAGGGGTCCGGGTGGGCGGGGTCGGTGGACGGCTGCTGTGCTGGGCCGGGCATTCGGCGCTCCCACGGGTGTCGGTCGGTTCGGCGGCGGACTCGGTGGACTCGGCGGACTCAGACGATATGGACAGTGGCCGCCGCGCCGCGCCCCGACACGCGGGCCCGTCCCGACGACCGGTGGTGACCGGCCGTCAGGATGCCCCGGAGCGGGCCCCGGCACACCGGCCGGGGCCCGCCGCCCCGCTCCGCCGCCCGACTGCCCGACTCCGCCGCCGGGCTCGGCCGCAGGAACCGGGGGCCCGGTCCCGCCGTCAGAGTCCGCCGTTGACCACGGTGCCGGTTGAAGTCGACCGGCGGGTAGTTGAGGTACGAGCCGATCCGGAGCACTCCGGCGGCTCTGACCTTCGCGGGGAGGCGGGCCCGCAGGTCGGCCTGGCTGCCCGCCGCCGGAGCGGGGGCCGGGTCTGCGGAGCAGCCGGCGCTGCCGGTGAGCAGCAGCCCGCCGGCACCGAGCGCTGCGGCGGCGGCACGCAGCCGGGGGCGTCCCTGCGCCGGGGCGGTGCTCCGGGCGGGGGTGGTCCGGGTGGGAGTCCGGACGGGGATCCGGGCGGTGCTGCGGGCAGAGCTCCGGGCAGGGATCCGGGCGGGGGAGGTTCCGGGCATGGCTGTGCCGGGGGTACGGGTGCGGTTCATCGCGGTGCGTCTTCTTCACGGGTGAGGGTGCGTTCGGGGAGACGCCGCGCCGGAGGGCTGCCGGGGTACGCAGGGCGGGCCTCGTCGCCGTGTGCCCAGTCGGGGCCGCCCGGGGGTGCGGGGGCGGCCGGTCGGCGGAGGTCCGCCGTCAGGGGCGGTCCGGGCCATCCTCGCACCCGGGCCGGGCCGCGCGGACGGCGGGGGCGGGGCGACGCTCCGCGAGCCCTCGGCACCCCTCGCGCGTACCCGGCCCACACACCCGACCCGTACCCGGCCCACACCCGCCCGCCCGCGCTCCCCCGACGCCCGACGGGCCGGCGACCGCTGTCGGTCGCCGGCCCGTCGGGTCCGTGCTGTGCCTGCTCCCCACCCGCTCAGGGGTTGATCGCCAGCACCACGTACGCCGCCAGGATCGCCAGGTGCACCCCGCCCTGGAGCGGCGTCGCCCGGCGCGGCATGACCGTCAGGGTTCCGACGATCAGCGTCAGCACGAGCAGCACCAGGTGGGAGGAGTCGAGGCCGAGCACCAGCGGGCCGGAGAGCCAGACGGAGGCGATGGCCACCGCCGGGATGGTCAGGCCGATGCTGGCCAGCGCCGAACCGAGCGCCAGGTTGAGGCTGGTCTGCACCCGGTTGCGGACGGCCGAACGGACCGCGGCGATACTCTCCGGCAACAGCACGAGCAGCGCGATCACCACGCCGACCACCGAGGAAGGCAGCCCGGCCGAGTCGACGGCGGACTCGATGGTCGGCGAGACGCCCTTCGCCAGGCCGACCACCGACACCAGTGACACGCCCAGCAGGACCAGGCTGATCACGGTCGCCCGGACGGTCGGCGGCGCGGCGTGGTCCTCCTCGTCCAGGACCTTGCCCTCCGGTGTGACCGGCAGGAAGTAGTCCCGGTGACGGACCGTCAGGGTGGCCACGAACAGTCCGTACAGCAGGATCGAGGCGGCGGCCGCGAAGGCCAGCTGGGCGGGCGCGAACTGCGGCCCCGGCGAGCTGGTGGTGAAGGTCGGCAGGACGAGGCTCAGGGTGGCCAGGGTGCCGATGGTGGCCAGCGCCGCGCCCGTCCCCTCGGCGTTGAAGACCGCCGTCCGGTACTTGAGCGCCGCCACCAGGAGCGAGATTCCGAGAATGCCGTTGCAGGTGATCATCACCGCGGCGAACACGGTGTCCCGGGCCAGCGTCGCCGCCTTGTCGCCGCCGTCGGCCATCAGCGTCACGATCAGCGCCACCTCGATGACCGTCACCGCCACCGCGAGCACCAGCGAGCCGTAGGGCTCCCCCACCCGGTGGGCGACCACCTCGGCGTGGTGCACGGCGGCGAGCACGGCGCCCGCCAGGAAGCAGGACACCACGGCCACCACCCAGCCGGGCAGGTCGCGGTGCCAGGTCAGGGCGAGGTCGAGGAGAGCCGCCAAGGGGACGACGACGGTCCACTGGGCGGCGGCCGATCGGAGCTTGGTGAACATGCGGCCGAGCATCGCATCCCGGAGTGCTCGCGGCCGGGTGACACCGCCGGGGAGGGACTGGATGTGGCCCACCTCATGCCCCGGAACCGCCCAGGTCACCGTACTCGGCGAGGTAGCCGAGCACCTTCGCGACATGCGGCTTCACCCGGTCGGGAACGCCTCCGGCGTCGGCGACGGTCTTGTCGCTGGTCCGGTAGCCGGCCGTCACCAGGGCGGGCAGACCGGTGGTGTAGCCGCGCTGTTTGAACCGCTGGTCGAGCCAGCAGACGTAGTTGCCCATCGAGGCGATCGCGTCGGCCGGGTCCAGGTAGTCCTTGTCGCCGTCGTGGTCGCCGTCCTGCGCCCAGGCGTTGAAGACGGCGGGCGTCCACATCGCGACGCCGTACTCCCCCGTCGCGGGGCGGGCGGCGGCCGGGTCGAAGCCGGACTCCGCCTTCAGCATCGCGGCCAGCAGGACCGGGGTGATCTCGGGTTCGGGGCAGCGGCGGGCGGCGTCCTCGATCGGCCCGCGCAGGGCGGCGGGCACGTCGGCGCCGTGCGGGATCGCACCGGGGAGCGGGGCGGCGAGCGGCGGACGGGCCGCGCGCCCGCTGTCGGGGGCGACGGGTTCCGGGGATCCGGTGAGGGCGAGCAGCCCGGCGGCGGCCAGGAGCAGCGGGGCTGCCGCAGCGAGCCGGCGCGGCATCCCGCCCGCCGGTCGGCGGTCCCCGGCACCGGTGCGGGGGGCGGGGCCGGCGTCGGGGCGGGGGGCGGGGCGGGAGCCGGGGCGGGCCCCGGGCTCCGACGGGGCGGCCGTCCGGACGGCGGGCAGCGCTCCGGGCCGGCGGGCCACCTCGGGAAGGGCGGCCTCGGGGAGGGCCACCTCGGGGAGGGCCACCTCGGGGAGGGCCGCTTCGAGGAGGGCCACCTCGGGGAGGGCCGCTTCGAGGAGGGCCGCGAGGTCGACCTCGGCGCGCCGCGACCGGTCGGCGTCCAGGCAGGCGGTGACCAGTCGGCGCCACCGTACGGGGAGCGCTCCGTCGAGGCGGAGCGGGGAGCTGCCGCGCGCGTAGGCGAGGGCCGCGAGCGAGCGGGCGCGGGCGGTGGCGCCGAGGAAGGGGTGCAGGCCGCCGGTGAGCAGTTGGTGGGCGAGGACGCCGTAGGCCCAGATGTCGGCGCTGGGGCGGAGCGCGACTCCGCGTGCACCGGTCCGCTGCGACCACCACTCCGGCGGGACGTGGTCGGGCGAGCCGAGCGGCGGGGCGTAGGCGTGGGTGCCCTCCAGTTCGGCGGTGAGGCCGAAGTCGGCGAGCTTGGCGGTGCCGTCGGGCATCAGCAGGACGTTGCCGGGCTTGAGGTCCCCGTGCACCCAGCCCGCGCCGTGCATGTGGGTGAGGCCGGCGCAGACCTCGGCGAGGATCCGCCCGGCGTCGGGGACGGGCGCGGGCGGGCCGGCCGCGGCGAGGACGTCCTGGAGGCTGCGGGCGGCGCGTTCCATGACCAGGGCGACCGCTCCGTCCAGGCCGGGGTGGGCCCGGTCCTCGACGGTGACGACGGCGAGGGTGCGGATCAGGTGAGGGTGGTCGGCGCGGCGGCTGAACTGCATCTCGCTGTGCGCGATCTGCTCCATGGTGCGGCGCTGGCCCGGGCTGAGCAGGGCGGGGCGCAGGAACTTCACGGCGGCGTCGGACGGGCCGCCCCCGGGCACGCCGCTTGCGGACGCGCAGCCCCCGGGCGCGCCGCCTACCGGCGCACCGTCTCCGGGCGCGGCGCGGCGGGCCGCGTAGACGCTGCCCCAGGCGCCGGCGCCGATCGGCTCGCCGACCAGGTAGCCGGCGACGGGGTAGCCGGCCGGGACCTCGAACGCCGGTTCGCCGCCGGTCGGCCGGGCCGCGGTGGGTGCGTCCTGGCTCCGCCCGGCCGGGCGGGCTCCGCCGGGCGGTTCCACGGCCGGTCAGCCGCCGCGCCGGGGCGGGAGCAGTGCCAGGTGCTCCTCGCGCACGAGGTCGAACCTCAGCGCCAGGGCCACCAGTTCCTCCCGCTTGCCGCCGACCCCGCCGCCCTCCCCTGGCCCCTCCTCCAGGGCGTCGCGGAGCCTGAGTTTGCTGGCGACCAGGTAGTCGATGTGGTAGTTGACGGCCGAGCGGGTGAGCCCGTGGCAGGACGGCAGGGCGCGCAGCCGGGCCACCACCTCGGTCGCACCGGGTACGACGGCGGCGGACGGCGAGCGCAGCCGCGGCTCGCAGAGGGCGAGCAGGACGAGGAAGTACTTCGAGGTGGGGTCGAGGGCGAACGGACTGACCGTCAGTTCGCCGCCCGGGCCGCCGCCGTCCGGTGTGCCCGGCTCGACCGCCAGGTAGGCGTGCTGGGGTGCGAAGACCTTGAACGCGACCGGTTCGCCCAGGGCCGGTAGCAGCACCCTGGAGAACTCGAACGGGACGGGCGCGCCGAGCCGTCCGGGAGCGACCTTGACGTGCTCGCCGGCGCCTTCGAGGTTCTCCACGACGTAGGTCGCGGTGGCACTGAAGTTGGAGAGCCGCCAGTAGTCCTCGGCGGCGGTGATCTCGCCGGCCCGGCGCGAGACGCCCTGGTCGGCGATGGGCACGCCGACCGGCCGGCCGGGCTCGCCGCGCCCGAACTCGACGGCGTCGCCCGGGCCCAGGTGCAGCAGGACGGGACGCGTGGGCGGGGCGGCCCGGGGCGGCCCGGTGAGCCGGGCGAAGCGGCGGCCGGGCGGAACGGGTGGGCGGGGGTCGGGAAGCTGCACGATGACCGTGTCCATGCAGGTCACCTCCGTGGGTCGGCTCGATCGTAGCCGTCCGAACGGCCTCGCGCCGGTCCGCCACCCGTACGAGTGAACACCGCGTCAGGGGAGGAAAGTTGGGGTTGCGAAGCGGTTGCCGCACGCCCCTCCGGAAGGAGGAGACCCACCCCTCCGAACAGCCGACCGGACCAGGCCGAACAGTCGACCGAACCGGGCCGAACGGCCGACGGGTTCCGGCCGAACGGTCGGCGAGTCGGGCCGGTCGGCCGAGGGACACGCCGGCCCCCGGTTGCCAGGGTGGGGCCATGGACAACGACAACTCACATTCCTCCGAGGCGAGTTCGCCTTCCTCCCCCGGTCGCCGGGCGCTGCTCGGCGCATCGGCGGTCGGCCTCGTGGCGGCGGCCGCCGGCCTGGGCGGCGCCGGGCAGGCCGAGGCCGCGCCCGCCGAGCGGCGCGGGCCACGGCGGTTCGAGGGCAGGTCGGTGCTGATCACCGGCGCCACGTCGGGCATCGGACGGGCCGCCGCCCTCGCGTTCGCGGCGGAGGGCGCCAGGGTCGGGTTCTGCGGCCGGCGCGCCGAACTGGGCCGCCGGGTCGAGCAGGAGATCCGTCGTGCCGGTGGCGAGGCCTCCTACTTCCCCGCCGACGTGCGCGATCCGGCCCAGGTCGAGCGGTTCACCGACCAGGTGGCCGCCCGGTACGGCGGGCCGGACGTCGCGGTCAACAACGCGGGCGTCGGCAGCGGAAAGCAGCTCCACGAACTGACCGTCGCCGAGTGGGACGACGTGCTGAACACCAACGCCCGGGGCGTCTTCCTCGCCGTCAAGTACCAGGTGCCGCACATGCTCCGGGCCGGACACGGGGTGATCATCTGCACGTCGTCGGCGTCCGCCGAGCGGGCCCGGCCGAACAGCGGCGCATACTCGGCGAGCAAGCGGGCGATCCAGGGAATCGTGATGTCGGCCGCGCTCGCGTACGGCACGCGGGGCATCCGGGTCAACGCGATCCTCCCCGGCACCACCGACACGCCGTTCGTGCGGCCGCCGGGCCTGCCGGACGCGGACTGGGCGCGGTTCAAGCAGGCCTTCGGGCCGCTGAACGTCGAGGGGCTGGAGCGGATGGCCGAGCCGGAGGAGATCGCCCGGGCGATCCTGGCACTCGCCTCGGACGACTTCTCCTACCAGACCAGCACCTCCGTCCTGGTGGACGGAGGGGTGTCGGCCGGTCGCCGGATGGTGCTGCCGCCGACCACCTGACGGTAACCGCGGGGTCACTGGCGGGATTGCGGAATGTAGTTGAACCGTCACCTTGAGTGTGATGCAACACACATGGGGCATGTCCACGATCTGTGCAAGACTCGTCCCACAGGGTGAGATTCCCTTTCATTCCAAGGAGGTTCATATCATGCGCGCTCGTATCGCAGCTCTGATAGTGGCAGCGGCAGGGATCACTGTGGCGACGGTCCTCCCGGCCTCGGCCGCGACCACGACCGGCGAAGCCGGCGGAGCCGCGTGCACGACCCTCGTCAACCACCCGTGCGTATGGCAGGAGAAGGACGGCGGAGGAGTCGTCGGCGTCGCCCAGGTGACGGCCGACCCGGCTCAGCTGACCGTCGTCCAGGTCGAGGTCCGCACCCAGCGCGCCTGGGGCAGCCCGTGGGTGACGGTCGCCTCCGCGACCACCGTCACCCACGGATTCGCCAAGGCCGTCACGCCCCGCGTGGTCACCGAGGACCTCAAGCTCATCTGCGCCACCGGCGGCCCCGCCCTGGACGCGACGCAGCGCGTGACCACCTGTACCGGCCCGTTCTGACGCTCCGTCCGCACCACGGGCGTCCATGAGCCGGGGCCCCGCGCCCCTGCCCAGGGCCGGCCGCCGGTCCCGCAACCGGCGGCCGGCCCGCCCCGCGCGCCACCCCCGCTCCGCACGCCCCGCCCGGACCCCGCGAACCCGCCCGTGCCCGCCCGTGCCCGCCCGTGCCCGCCCGCATCCGTGGTCCGCGTCCCACCCGCACCCGCACCCACACCCGCAGCCGGGGCAGCTCAGGAAGCTCTCGGGCGCCGCTCAGGTCACCGGCCCGCCGACAATCCGCCAACCTCCCGCGAATTGCCGACCGCCGTGCGCAACCCTCTTCGGAGCATGGGATTTTGCACTATCTTGGTAATTCGTGGAGCGGGGCGGGCCGCCCACCCGGCAGACATGCGCCCGAGCGGCCGCGCCTGCCGGTGCACCGTCTTCCGTCCCGCCGTCGCAGCACCGCACGGGGAGGAAGGGGAGCGCGTCCATGCCCGACGGAAGCGCGCAATCGACCGAGGCCGCCGACGGCCCGACCATCGGAACGGCCGCGCCGCGCGCCGACACGCCGATCGGGGGCGGGTCCGCCCCCGGCCCCTCCCCGGTACGGCCGCGCGGACGGCTCGCCGGCCGCCGCGCCACCGTCGACGCCGTCCTGCGCAACTCGCCGCTCCAGCCGCTCTTCCGGCTCGCGGCCACCCGCCGGCTCGCGGTCCTCGCCTACCACGGCGTGGACGACCCGCGGATCTTCGCACTCCAGATGGAGCGCCTGGTCCGGATCGCCCGCCCGGTCTCGCTGGCCGCCGTGGAACAGGCCGTCCGGACCGGACGGCCGCTGCCCGCCCGCAGCGTGCTGGTCACCTTCGACGACGGCGACCGCACCGTGCTCACCGAGGGCCTGCCCGTGCTGACCCAGCTCGGCATCCCCGCCGCGGCCTTCGTGGTCACCGAACTCATCGACAGCGACCGGCCGTTCTGGTGGACGGAGGCCGCCTTCCTGGCCGCGCACGGCGGGACCGCCCGCAGCCTCGCCGACTCCCCGCCCGGTGCGGTGGTCCGCCGGATGAAGACCCTCGCCGACCGCGACCGGCGCGCCGCCCTCGCCGAACTCCGCGAGACCGCCGCCGTGCGCGCCCCCCGGCAGGAACAGCTCACCCGTGAGGACCTCCGGACGCTGCACCGGCACGGGGTGGCGATCGGCAACCACAGCGCCGGTCACCCCTGCCTGGACACCTGCGACGACGACACCGTCCGCGACGAGGTCGCCCGCGCCCACGACGCGCTCACCGGCTGGCTGGACGGCGAACCGCCGACCGCCTTCGCCTACCCCAACGGCAACGTCGACCCGCGGGCCGAGGCCGAACTCCGGCGGCTCGGCTACCGCGTCGGCTTCCTCTTCGACCACCGGCAGGACCGGCTGCTCCCGCCGAACCCGCTGCGGATCAGCCGCCTGCGGGTCAACTCCACCACCGGCCGGGACCGTTTCGACACCATCCTCTCCGGCCTCCACCCGGCCGTGCACCGCCTCCGCGGCGGCGCCTGAGCGAGACCCCGGCCGGGACGCCGCGCAAGGCCCCGTGGAAGGGGCGGCAGACCGGTACCCACCGGCCCCCGTCCGTTCCCGGCGGCCGCGGGGCGGCCACCCGGTCTTTTGTTGTCGCCATGACATGGAATCCACAGCGCGCCGCCGCCTCCTCGCCAACCCGGCGCGCACCGAAGCCCCGTGCGCCCGGTCGGCTTGTGCCGAACGCCGCCACCAGCCGTCCGGATTCCGGGAGAATACGGACCGGCCCGCGACCGGCCGCCGGCCGGCGGTGCACCGGGGGCGGGAGAAACCTGGGGGCAGGAGACGTGGGGGCAGGAGACGTGGGGACGACGCACACGGATGCGGCGGGATCGCTGTCGGCCGTCCCGGGGCCGTCCGGGGTGGGGGCGGTGCCGGTCCGCTACCGGACGGCCGCGCTCCCGCCGGACGTCGTCGACGGCTGGCGGGAGCTGGCGGCGGGCGAGCCCGGCGGATCGTGGTTCACCACGCCGGAGTGGGCGCTCGCCTGGTGGGAGACGGTCGGCGCCCGCGAGGGCTCGGGGGCGGACGCGGGCGAGATCGTGGTCTGGCGGGAGCCGGACGGCCGGGTCTCGGCGGTCGTCCCGCTGCTGCGGACCACCCGGCGGCTCCACCCGCGGGCACCGGTCGCCGTCCCGTGCCTGACGCTGCTCGGCTCCGGCCCGGGCGCCGCCGACCACTGCGGGTTCGCCGTCGCCCCGGAGCGCCGGGCCGAGGTGGCGGACTGGCTGGTCCGGCGCGGCCGGCGCGCCACCCTGCTGCTCGCCGACCTCGACCCGGACCAGACCGACCTGCTGCCGCCGGGCGCGGTGGAGATCGGGCGCACCCCCTGCCCGCGCGCCGATCTGACCGCGGGGCCCGACGCGCTGGGATCACGCCAGTTCCGCGCCGACCTGCGCCGCTACGGCCGGAAGCTGGCCGCCGAAGGGATCACCTTCCGGTGGGTGCCGCCGGCCATCGCGGACGCCGAACTGACCGAACGGTTCGAGCTGTTGAAGGCGGCGGTGCGGCTGCACCGGCTGCGCCGGGCCGCGCTCGGCAAGCCCACCACCTTCGACGAGGCCCGGGCCCCGCTGCACGCCCGGGTGATCGAGCGGGCCGCCGCGACCGGCCGGGGCGAGGGCCCGGCCTTCCTGGTCGCCGAGCGTGAGGGCGCGGTGGTCGGCGTGCTCTACGGCTTCCAGTGGCGGGACGCCTTCGCCTACTACCAGATCGGCTGGGACCAGGCCTGGGCGCCGCTGCGGCTCGGCACGGCGGTGATCGCCGAGGCCGTCCGGGCCGCCGCCGGGCAGCGGCTGACCACCTTCGACTTCCTGCGCGGCACCGAGACGTACAAGTACCGCTTCGACGCGGTCGACCGGGAGGACGTCTCCTGGCTGGTGCCGCACGGCGCCTCGGGTGCCCTGCTCGGCCTCAAGTACCGGGCGAAGGCGGCCCGCCGGAGCTGACGTTCCGCCGGCTCGACCGGCTCGGTCAGGCCCGTCGGGGTCGGCCGGACGGGGAGGCCGCTCAGTACCGGCCCTTCAGCCAGTCGGCGAAGGCGTCCAGGGCGGGGGCCGGGTCGCGCCGGCCGAGGCCGATCCGGAACCGGTCGGCGGGGGTGGGGGTCAGCTCGGAGCGGTAGATCGAGGCGGGCAGCAGCAGGACGCCGGCCTCCTCGACCAGCCCCGTGCAGAACGCCTCGACGCCGTCCGGCCCGAGGTAGCGCGGGTACGCGACGCAGCCGCCGTCCGGGGCCCGCCACTCGAAGAGGTCCTCGAAGCGGGCGAAGAACTCGTCGAACAGCGGGAGGTTGGCCTCGATGACGGCCCGGTTGCGGGTCAGGATCCGCTCGCGGGCGTTGATCGCGATCCGGGCCAGGACCTCGCTGGGGGCGGAGTTGCAGATCGTGGTGTAGTGCTTGGCGCGCTCCAGCCGGGAGCGCAACTCCCGGTCACGGCAGGCGATCCAGCCGATCCGCAGACCGGGCAGGCCGAGCGACTTGGAGGTGACGTTGAGCGAGAGTCCGCGCTCGGAGAGGTCGGCGGCCTGCGGCAGCGTACGGGCCCGGTCGCGCTCCAGGCCCCGGTAGACCTCGTCGCTGAAGAGGTGGATGCCGCGCTCGTCGCAGAGTTCGGACAGCCGGACGAAGTCGGCGGCGTCGATGACCTTCCCGGTCGGGTTGTTGGGGAAGTTGACGGAGACCACGCGCGTGTTGGGGCGCAGCGCGGCGGTGAGTTCGTCGAGGTCGAGCGCCCAGTCCCGGGCGGGGTCGAGGGCGACGCCGGTGACCTCGCAGAGGGAGAGCGGGATGGTCTCCGCGGACTGGTAGTTGGGGGTGAGGACGACGGCGTGGTCGTCGGGGCCGAGCAGGACCTGCATGGCGAGGTTGAGCGCTTCCTGGGCGCCGCCGAAGCAGATGACGTCGTCGGCGTCCACCCGGTCGTACATGCCGGCGACGGCCCGGCGGAGCGCGGGGTCGCCGAAGGTCTCGGTGTAGCCGAGGGTGAGGGTCTCCCAGGCGTGCCTGTCCTCGGGGCCCGCCAGGGCGAGGAGTTCGGACATCGTCATGGTCTGCGCGTCGGAGGCGGTGAGGTGGTGGCGGGCGGTGAACTCCCAGCGGGAGAAGTAGGTTTCCAGTCGGAAGTCGGGCAGCTTGGTCATCTCTCGGTCCTCGGTGCTCGGTTCTTCGGTGCGCGGACCGGGGCGGTCGCGGGGGCGGGGGCGGGGGCGGCCGGTGCCGCGGCGACCCCGGCGGTGTCGGGGGCAGGGGCGGGGGCCGGGGCGGGCCCGTCGCGGAGTTCGGCGAGCAGGGTGTAGACGGTGGACCGCGAGACCTTGAGCGCGGTGGCGACGGCCGGCACCGCGCGGCGGACGGCGAGCACCCCGGCCTGGTCGAGTTCGCGGAGCACGGCGAGCCGGTCGTCGCGGCCGAGCCGGTCCGGCGGGCGGCCGTGGGCGCGGACGTAGCCGCCGATGACGTCGTTCATCCGCTCGGTCCAGTCGTGCTCGAAGAGCGGTTCGGGGCGCGGTGCGGTGGGGGCGGCGAACCCGGCCAGCAGGGCGGCGGCGTGTTCGAGCGGACCGCGGTCGAGGTTGACGCAGAGGACGGCGGCGGGGTGTCCGTCCCCGTCGCGGAGCACCGCGCTGACCGAGGAGAGCCGGCGGCCGTCGGGGAGCAGCTTCGGGTAGGGGCCGTAGACGTCGGGGGCGGCCTGGTCCAGGGCGTCGAGTTCGCCGAGCAGGGACGGGTCACCGGGGCCGCGACCGCCCATCGGGTTCCAGATCGCGAGCACCTCGTCCCGGACGGCGTCGTGCAGCACGACCTCGGCGTACGGCCCGAGCAGCAGGGCCACCGCCTGGCAGGCGGGCGCCCAGGTGCGGGCGAGCTGGTCGGGGCTCTCTGCGGTCATGTCCGGACTGTACGTCCAGCCTGGACGTTTCGTCCAGCACACACACTCGGCGCGGCCCGGCCCGGGGCGGGGCGGGGCGGGGCGGCCCGGCGCGGCCGGGAACGACGACGGGCCCGCCCCGGGCAGGGGCGGGCCCGTCACCGGAGGATCAGTCGCAGGTGATCGCCAGGAGGGAGGACCGGCAGGTGCGGCCGGCCGCGTCGTTGGCGGGGACGGTGTCGACCGGGGCGCCGGCCGTGCGGGTGGTGGTGACGGTGAAGGTCCGGCCGAGGTTGAGCAGGCTGACCTGGACGGTGAAGTGCCGTGTGACGGAGGCGCCGACGGCCAGCGGCTGGGCCGAGGCGCAGGTGAGCTTGCCGGCCGCGATCGTGCAGTCGGTGCTGGAGGAGGTCATGCCGGTGGGCAGGGTCGCGGTCACCGTGGCGGCCGTCACCTGGCCGGGGCCGTTGTTGGTGAGGGTCACGGTGTAGTCGACCCGGCCGCCGAGCAGGCCGGGCACCGGTGTGGCGGCGAGCGCGACGGCGAGGTCGGCGGTGGGCGCGGTGTACTCGAAGCGGTCGGCGGCCACGGCCGCGCTGGTGCCGCCCGGCGTGGTCACCCGGACGTCCACGGGCCCGGCGGCGGCCGCGGCGGGCGCGGTGGCCGTGCAGGCGGTGTCGGTGCAGGAGAACGAGGCGGCGTTCCCGGCGGCGCCGAAGCTGACGGCGGTGGCGCCCGCCAGGTCGGTGCCGGTGACGGTGACGACCGTGCCGCCGGCCTGCGGGCCGCTCGCCGGGCTGATCGCGGTCACCGCCGGCACCGGCAGCGGGAAGCCGAGGACGGTCACCGTGTCGGCGCCGAAGTCGGCGAGGTAGCCGCGGCGGCCGTCGGGGGCGAGTGCCAGGGTGAAGGGGTTCGCCCCGACCGGGACGGTGGCGGTCACGGCGCCGCTCGCGGCGTCCAGCACGCTGAGCGTGGAGTCGGCGTAGTTCGAGGCGTACGCGTACCGGCCGTCCGGGGCGACCGCGACGGAGTACGGGTTGGCGCCGACCTGCACGGTCGCGGTGACCGCCTCGGTGGCGGTGGACAGCACGCTCACGGTGGAGTCGCCGCCGTTGGCGGTCCAGAGCCGGGAGCCGTCCGGGGCGAGCGCCAGCCCGAAGACGCCGTGGCCGACGGGGATCGTGGCGCTCACCGTGTCGGTGGCGGTGTCGATGACGTCGACCTGCTGGGCGCCCGAGGCGGCGACGTAGACGTGCGCGCCGTCGGGCGCGACGGCCACCCCGTGCGGCTCGGCGCCGACCTGCACGGTCGCGACGACGGTGTTGGTGGCGGTGGACAGCACGCTCACCGTGCCGTCGCCGGCGTTGCTGACGTACGCGCGGGCGCCGTCGGGGGCGACGGCGACCCCGAAGGCGCCGGCGCCGGCCGCGACGGTGGCGGTCACCGCGCCGGTCGCGGTGTCCACCACGCTGACCGTGCCGTCGAGGTGGTGGGTGAGGTAGGCGTGCCCGCCGTCCGGCGCGAAGGCGACCGCGTAGGAGCCGGTGCCGGCGGTGAAGGTGCCGGCCACCGCGCCGCTGGCGGTGTCCAGGACCGTCACGGCGCCGCTGCTCTGGCTGGTCACGTAGGCCCGCCCGCCCCCCGGGGCGAACGCGACGCCCGCCGGGTAGGGCGCGACGGCGACGGTGGCCGTCACGGCCGGCGGCGGTGCGGCCGCGGCGGCGGCGCCGGGCTGGGCCAGCAGGGCCGCCGTGGCCGCACCGGTGACCGTCACGGCCGTCACGGCCGTCCGGAAGCGGCGCGGGGCTGGGCGTTGTCTCACGGGAAGTCTCCAGACTCGTCGAATCGGTGCGCGTGACGGCGGTGCCGACCGGAGTGGTGCCGGTGGTGGCGGTGCCCGTCACGGCAGCGCTCGTCACTGCGGTGCCGGACGGGCCGCCCGACGGGCGGCCCGGGGGGACGTCCGGACCGCCCGAAGCGTAGAAGGCCGACTGACTGAGTGTCAGGAGATGACCATGATTGTCTTGAAGTATTCAAACCCGGTCAGCCGGTCGTCACCCGAACCTTCAACCGCGGCCCGGCACCGGGGCGACGGCCTCGACGAAGCCGCGCAGGTCGGCGAGGTAGCCGTCGGCGTAGACCGAGCGCGGCGCGGCCACGGCGGTGAGCAGACCGCGCAGCGAGCCGTCCTCGGCGTACGGGTGGGCGATCCCGTGGGTGGCGCCCGGATACTGCCGGACGGTCAACTGCCCCGGCGCGGCGATCAGCCGGCGGTAGCCGGCCTCGGTGTCGGCGATGTCGACGTTGCGGTCCCGCCCGCCGAGGGCCAGGAACACCGGCACCTTGAGCGCGGCCAGGTCGGCGGTGGCGTCGGAGGTGTGGTTCCGCTGGATGAACCGCCAGCGGTCCGCCGTGATGCCGTCGAGGTCGCCGCCGAGCAGGGCGCGCGCCCGCTCGTACGGGGTGCCCTTGCGCAGCTGTTCGTTGACCCGCTCGCGGCGGGCGAGCGCGGCGTCGATCCGGTCCTGCGGGGCGTGCTCGTCGGCCAGGTCGGCGAGCAGGTTGTAGCGGCCCTGCTGGAGCCAGTTGACCGCGGTGCCGACGGCGATCACGAAACGGACCCCGGGCACCCGGGCGGCCACCTCGGGCATCACCCACCCCGCCTGACTGGCACCCCAGAGACCGATCCGTCCCGGGTCGATGCCGGGCCGGGCCGTGGCCCAGGCGATGGCGGCGGCGGCCTCGGCGGCGCGGTCGTCCATGCTCTGGTCGAGCCAGTTCCCGGGGGCGCCGCCGACGCCGGGCTTGTTCCAGGAGAGCGAGGCGTAGCCGGCCCGGGCCAGGGACTCCCAGATCGGCCGGTAGAAGGTGTCGTGGGTGGCGTCGACCGGGCCGTCCCCGTGGACGAAGACCACCAGTCCGTACGGCCCGGCGCCGCCCTCGGGCCGGGCCAGCACGCCGTCCAGCGGCTGGGCGCCACCGGTGATGGTGACCCGTTCCTCGCGCAGGTCGTAGCTGTTCTGGTAGGCGACCCAGCCGCCCGCCCCGCAGGCCGGCAGGACCAGCGCGAGCAGCGCGCCGAGCACCCACCGGAGCCGTCGGCGAGGTGTTCGCGGTGAGGTACGAGGTGTTCGCGGTGCCGTCCGAGGTGTTCGCGGTGCCGTGCGCAGTGCCATGCGATTCCCCCTTGATCTATCGTTTTCGAAACTCTCGTATGAAGTTCGATAGTTTGGAGCGTACTACACTCGCCGGAGGGCACCAGCCGGCCCGCGGACACCGGAGAGGAACGGCAGCGATGACGGAGGAGGAACGGCCCGAGGTCGCCACCCGGACCCTGGTCGAGGGCATGGTCCGCGCGGACGGCACCGTCGACGCGGGCGAGCTCTACGCCGTGGCGGGCGAACTCGGCATGACCGACCAGCAGGTACGGCTCTGCATCAAACGGATGGCCGCCGACGGGCTGCTCGTCCAGGAAGGCCGCGGCAGGCGCGCCGTCCTGCGCGAGACCGAGCAGGCCAGGCGGTCCGCCGAACCCGAGGTGGACTTCGTCCGCCACATGTACGCCCAGGACGCCGGACTCGCCCCCTGGGACGGGCGGTGGCACCTCGCCGCCTTCGCCGTCCCCGAGTCCGCCCGCACCGCGCGCGACGCCCTGCGCGAGACCCTGGTCCGGCTCGGCGGCGCCGCCGTCCAGGGCGGGGTGTACGCCGCCGCCAACGCCTGGGAGCCGTACGTCGAGGCCGAGGCCGAACGGCTCGGCGTCCGGGACTGCGTCACCCTGCTCACCACCACCGACCTGCGGATCGCCGGCGAGAGCGACCCGCTCGCCCTGGCCCGCCGGCTCTGGCCGCTCGACGAACTCGCCGACGGCCACCGGCGCCTGGCCGCCGTCGCCGCCGACCGGCTGGCCCGGCTCACCGCCCCGGCGACCGCGCCCACCCGCATCGAGCGCCTCGCCATCGCCCTGGAGCTCGCCGCCGAGTTCACCCGCGCCACCACCGCCGACCCGCTGCTGCCCCCCGAACTCCTCCCCCGCCCCTGGCCCGGCGCCGAGGCCCGCGCCCTCACCGCCGACTGCTGGCGCCTGCTGCGCCGCACCGAGCACGAGGACACCGCGGCCGGGCACCGCTTCTTCCAGCGCTACGACGAGGTCATGGCCGAGATCACCGGCGAGACCAGGGGCTCCTGACCCGCCGCCACGCGCCGGGCCGACGCCGCGTCAGCGGCCCGGCGTGCGGGACGGCGGCGGCGGGCAGTTCCCCGTGCGGCCCGGCGTGCGGGACCGCTGACGCGGTCAGCCCCCGTGCGGCCCGGCCGGAGCCGCGCCGCCGCCGCTCACCACCCGTCCAGCAGCGCGCCCAGGCGTGCCGCCGACCGGGCGCCCCGGGCCTCCGGTGTGTCGGCGGCGTCCGCCCCGCCGCCGGGCCCGGGACCGCCCCGCACCCCACGCGTGCGGTGCGCGGCGGCCAGGTCGTGGACCCGGCCGGTGAGGGATGCGGCGACGGCGGTGTAGCGCTCCGGGTCCGTGTGGAACGCGAAGGCGGCGGCAGGCAGCAGGACGCCGGCGGTCGGAGGTACCGACGCGGGCATCGGCGACCGCCGCAACAGCGCACCGGCCGCCGCGCGGACCTGGGCGTCCACGGTCGCGGGGAAGAGGCCGAGCAGGGTGCCGCCGCCCAGCGCGGCCAACGGGGCGGACAGCAGGGCGCGGACGGTGGGCCGCAGCCCCTCGGGCGCCGGAGCGCCGCCCGACCTCCCGGCGTGCCCGGCCCAGTGGGCGCGCAGTTCCCCGGCCGCGTCCTCGTTCCCCGCCGCCGCCAGGGTGTCGGCCACCAGCGCCACCCGGACCCGGGGGGTGGGGTAGCGCGGGCTCGGCGGCCCCTCCGGGGTGAGGGCCACGAACTCCGCGAGCGTGAAGGCGAATCCGGAGCCGCCGCACAGGGTGCCGTACAGGTCGGCGAACACCTCCGGCAGCAGGTCGGCCCACCACTGCGGGTCATCCGTCTCCAGGCGCAGCACCCCGGTCAGCTCGTCCGTGAGCCGGAACGCGTCCAGGACGCAGTGACCGACCTCGTGGGCGGCCAGCACGGCCTCCGGCAGGTGCCGGGACTGGACGAAGGGCAGGCCCACCACCGGCACCGGCAGCGCGCGCAGCAACTCGCCCACCTTCGCCTCCCGACCCTCGGGCATCAGCCGCGGGAGCGCGAACGGGACGGCGTGCGGGGTGAGGTGCACCAGCGGCGGCTCCACCGGGAGGACGTCCGCGCCCGGCACCGACCGGGCCGCGGTGAGCGCGGGGAGGTAGCAGGACCAGACGAAGTCGTCCGCCAGCCGGAGGAAGTCGCCGACCGACCGGTCGTGGCGCTGCGTCAGCGCGTCCCGCATCCGGCACCACACTTCCTGCAGGAGGCCCAACTCGGCATCGGCCCGCCGGCCTTCCCCCTCCCGCACCCGGCCCAGCAGCGGGCGCAGCGCGGCGTCGACGGCCCGGACCTGGCTGTGGTGCTGCGGGAAGTCGGCGCCGGGGTCGGAGCCGTCACCGCCGCCGTCCTGCGCGCCGGCCCCGGCGGTGAGGGAGAGCCAGTGGTCGAGATCGGCGGCGAGCCCGTCGGCGCGCGCCCGCAGGGCCGCCCGCCTGCGCTGCTCAGCGACGCTCATGGCCGGGTCCCTGCGGTGGACGCGCGGGGGCGACCGGTGCGGACCGCGGCGGTCACGGCGGACAGGTCGGTCACGGCGGGCGGGTCGGTCACGGCAGCGTCCAGAGCGGCAGCAGGAGGTCGGTGGGCAGCGCGCTGAACAGGGCGGGGAGCGCGATGGTCGGCGGGCCGGGAGGCCGTAGCTGCTCCCGTACCAGTTCCCTGACGGCCGCGGCGGGGTGCACTCCGGTGACGAGCCCGTGGACGAACTGCCGCCGGGCCCGCTCGCTGTCGGCGGGGCGCCGCAGGAACGGGCCGATGGCCAGGACCGCGGTGTAGTCCCCCCGGGCGAGCACCTCCGCGGCGAACAGGTTGCGCCAGACGAGCTGGCGCATCGCCTCGTCGTGCGATCCGGGGTCGAGTGCCTCAAGGACGAGGACGGCCTGGGGAGGCGGCTGCCGTCCGAGGAACTCCGCGAGTCCCGCCGCGTCGCTCTCGCCCCGGGAATCCCAGCGGGCTCTCAGCTCGGCCCCCGACTCGATGAAGGTTCCCTGCAGGTGGACGAGCTGCGGGCCGATCGCATGGTCGTCGGAGCGCAGCCTGCGGGTCGGGTCCGCGACCCGGACGTACCGTTCTCCCTCGTAGAGCGGCAGCAGCGGCTGCATGGGCGCCCGGCTTCCGGTGTGTTCCCAGGAGCCTTCGGAGCGGGTCCTGGCGAGGACCCCGACCCGGACGGTGGAGGCGGGTCGGCGCCACAGGCCCGCCACGAACTGCCGGGGGCCGAGAGGCAGCGGCTCGCCGGGGAGCGCGTCCCGCCGGTGGCCGAGCAGGACCGCCCGGAGCCGGTCCAGCGCGGCCTGCTCCACCCGGCGCTCGCGCGGCCCCCGGTAGACGTAGCACCGGTCGGGCCGGAGCGCGAGCTCCGCCGTGGTGCCGGCGACGGCGGCCTCCCACGGGGCGGCGAGCAGGGTGCGCTCGTCCGCCGCGGCCTCCAGGCGGAGATCGCGGACCTCGCCGGGCACGGTCAGGCCGGCCAGTGCCCGGCGCACCAGGGTGCCGGCCTCCTCCGCCCAGGTCCGGACGTCGGACGACAGGGCCGCCTGGAGTCCGTCCGGGCTTCGCAGCCATTCGCCCGCGCGGGCTTCCGTCCGGTCCACGCCCACCCGGGCGCCGGGCCCCGTGGACACCAGGAGTTCGGCCCCGAAGTGGGGCGGCGCGGTCACGAACCGGCCCTCGACGGAGAGCACGAGGACGTGTTCCCGCCACTCGACGGCCGCCGCGTCGGTCCGGGGGTTGCCGGCCGAGGGGACGAACGCGGGCTCCGGGTCCAGGCCCAGCTCCTGGTACAGGCGGTCGGCGAACCCGACGAACAGGTCGATCTCGGTGTCGGAGGCGCCCCTGCGGATCTCCGTCCTGGCTGCCAGACCGGCGCATCGGGCCTTGGTGACACTGGGGGCGCGGTACTCCAGCAGGGCCCAGGCCCGGGTGACCGTCCGCCGGGCCACGTCGTCCCGCCCCCAGCGGAGCGCCCGCAGCGTCTGGTGGGTGAGGACCACGGCCGCCGCCTCGGGGGCGGCGGGGTAGGCCGAGGCCAGGTCGTCGGGGAGGTCCGGCGGGAGCGGCTCGATGTCGGTCGGGTCGGCGTCGAGCAGGTCGGCCGCTTCGAGGTCGAGGCAGTGCAGCCAGACCGCGCCCTCGGTCCGGGCCAGCACCCTCGCGCAGTCCCGGGCCAGCCGGACCGCCTCGTGGGGCCGGTCGAGCACGCGCAGAAGTTCGGCGAAGGTCAGTCCGAGGGCCGCCGTGTCGGGGTCGGCCGTCCACTCCGGCTCCGGCCGGCAGAGACCGGTCAGCCGGTCCGCGGTGGCCGCGGAGACGTTGAGCGGCCGACGCACGTCACGAAGGCGTTCCAGTGCCACGAGACGGGCCTCCGGCAGCCCCACCGGACCGAGCGCGTCGAGGAGTTCGCGCACCAGGTGCTCGTCCAGGGCGGGGCCCGCGACCACCAGCGCACCGAGCAGCCAGGACACCCGCTCGACCGGCGGCGCGGCCGACCTCGCCGCGGACTGCGGCCGGGTCAGCTGCCACGACGCGGCCTCGGACCACCAGGCGAGCTCGGCGAGGAGCGGGGCCGGGAGGTCGGGGGTGACGCCGTGCGGGGTGGGGCCCGCCAGCCGCAGCGCGCGGTGGATCAGCTCCGAGGCCTCGTGGCGGCTCCCACCGGCGATGACCAGCGCTCGCGCGGTCCGGGCCAGGAGGATCATCAACTCGTACTCGGAGGCGTCGCTCTCGCTCATGGCGTGCCGGAGCGGGAGTACCGCCTCGCCCGGCGCCCGCAGCGCGGCGTACGCCTCGCCGCGCGCCACCAGGGCCCGGTGGCGGTCCGCCCGGTCGCCCTCGTAGCGGTAGCCGCCGTCCAACGGGCCGCCCTCTGCGAGGACGAGACCGGGCCGGTGGAGCCGGAGCGCTGCCACGGCGGCCGACCCGGCCGTCCGGACACGCTGTTCGGGGTCGAGGTCGCCGTGGGCGGTCAGCACCGCTTCGGGGTGGCCGACGGCGAGGAGCAGCCGCAGGTACAGCCCAGGTTCGGTCCGCACGTCCAGCCGCGGCAGCCAGGCGGCCGCGTGGCCGACCCAGCCGGCGTCCAGCAGGCGCTCCACCGCCTCGACCGACCGCTCCGTCAGGGGGCCGTGGCCCGGCGTCGAGAGCCGGTCCGCCAGTTCGAAGGAGTCCTGGGCCCGGTCGCCGTCCCCCTGCGCCAGCAACGCGGCGCCGGTGACGTACAGCATCCGCACCGCCTCGCCGCGGTTCTCGGACCTCTGGTGCCGCTCGGCGCGCGCAAGCCGGGCCAAGGCCTCCTCGGCCCGGCCGAGCCGGACCAGCAGGGTGGCCGCGGAGACTTCCGCCACACCCATCGGTTCGGAGTACGGCAGCTCCGCCAGCAGGCCGGCGGCCTCGTCCAGCCGGGCGAGCCCGCGCTCCTGCTCGGCCCGGTCGGCGGCGTCCTCGGCGTGCCGGCCGAGCAGCAGCAGGGCTCCGACCCGGACGGCCGGGGGGACGTCCACCTCTTCCAGCAGCTCCGGGGACACCAGCCACTCCGCCAGTTCCAGCAGTTGCGGATCCCACTCCGCGGGGCCGCCCGGACCGAGCAGGAGGGCCCAGGCCGCGGCGCCGTCCTGCGGGTCCGCCGAGAACCGGTGGTAGAACTCCTCCAGCTTCCAGTGCTGCCAGCGGTGCGGCTCCTCCTCCGCCCGCCGGGCGAAGTACTCGGCGAGGTCGCGGTCGAGCAGCCTGAACACCTCGTGGTCGGCGAGCAGGCGGCGCAGCGGGCGGCGGACCGTCCGGTCCAGCACCAGGGCGTCCGGGTCGTCCGGGTCCCGGTCGACCCAGACGGCGTCGCCGGCGTACCGGGTGAGGGCCGCCCAGAGCGCGGGGAGCTCCCCTCCCTCGTCGGTGAAGCCCGGCACGGCCCGCAGGAAGATCGGGATGTGCAGTTCCTCGCGGTCGTCCAGCCCGGGGTCGTCCGCCGTGCCGCTCCCCCGGATGCCCAGGCGGAGGTGCGGGAGCATCACCTCCTCGACCACCCGCAGGGTGAGCCGCCGGGGGATCACCCCGTACCGGAGCAGCCAGCGGATCCGGTCGTCGTGGACCCGTTCCAGGACGCGGTCGATCGCGTAGAGCAGCCCGGGTCCCGAGGAGGCGCGGATCTGCTCGGCGGTGAGGTCGGCCGCCAGGTCGGCGAAGAGGGCGAGGGTGTACGGCAGGCCGTCGCTGCTCTCGACGACGGCCCGGCGAAGTTCCGGGTCGGCGACCTCGCGCACCTCGCGCAGGTACGCGTCGGCCTCCTGCGGGTCGAAGAGTTCCAGCCGCACCGGGACGGCGGGCAGCGGCAGGGCCTGCGCCAGGTCGTACCGGCCGGAGAGGACGATCCGCAGCCCGGGGGCCTCCAGGGCGCCGGACAGCACCTCCGCCAGGTCGCGGAGCTCCCCGCCGTCGCGGAGGAGGACCTCCTCCAGGGTGTCCAGGACCAGGACGGCCCGGGTGTCCCGGCGTCGGAGGGCCTCGGCGAGGACGGCAACGAAACGTCGCCGGATCGAGGCCCCCCGGTGTCCCAGGGCGGCACGCCCGGCGAGGCGCTCGGCGGCCTCCGGGCTGCGGTTCCTCGGGAGTGCCGCCAGGTCCTCGGCGTGCTCGTGGAGGAGTTCGTCGAACGGCGCGCCGGGGAGCTGCTCGTTCAGCTGTGCGGCGGCCTCCAGCAGGAGCAGTCCCGGGTGGGCGATCGCCAGGGCCGGGTCGCAGTGGTCGAAGTCCAGGTGGGCGCAGGGCACCGGGACCGGGCGATCCTGGCAGTGCCTGGCCATGAACCAGCGCAGCAGCATGGACTTGCCCGAGCCTCCGGTGGCGTGGATCCGCACGGCGGCCGGGCCGTCCTCCGCCAGCAGGGCCCGCAGCGGCCGTTCGGCGTCCTCGCGGCCGTAGTAGCCGGCGGACCGGTGGTACGCGGGCCGCCAGAGGGCGCGCGAGCGGACCCGGACGCGGGCCTCGGCGACCGTCAGGCCGAGCGGTACCGGGAGGAGCGGGGCGACCTGCGGGTCCGTGACGGCGTTCACGAGGTCCTGGCAGTAGGCCAGGTCGAGCTTCCGGTCGGCAGCGCCGAAGGCGGCGCGGAAGTCGCCCGGATCGAGCTCCCCCGCGATCGCGAGCTGTCGCAGGTAACCGGGTTCGTCGTCGGCTCCGGCGTAGTGGAGGGCCAGTGCCGATGCGAGCCGCCGGAGCGGATCGGGGGCCCGCCCGCTCGGCGGTTCACCGTGCCACCAGTCGTCCCAGCAGGCGAAGCGGAGCAGTTCGGCGATCCGGTGGTGCCCGGGCCGGGCGGCGTGTTCGAGCAGGCCGTGGCCGAGCAGGTCGGAGATCGCCACTGCGGCGCCACCGGTGAGGACCGTGCGGTACAGCTCGCCGGTGAAGTCGGGGACGACGCTGCAGTTCCGCAGGACGGCGCGCCATTCGGCGCTGATCCCGTCCAGGAGGACGCGCTCCAGCGGATCGCCCTGCCCGATCCGCTCGCCGAGTCCGTCGAACGAGGGCCGCCGATCGGTCATCGGGACCTCCGCCGCAGTCCGTAGATCTTCATTCCGTCGCGGAGCAGGCCGGGAGTCAGGCCTTGACGGCCGGCCAGGATCTCCATGATCACGTGCCAGTCGTGGTGGTCGTCCGCCGCCAGACCGCGCGCCCGGCCGTAGTCGCCGACCACGTCCTTGACCACGTCGGCCGCGAACGGGCCGAGCGGGATCGTCCGGGCGGTGTCGCGCAGCGGGTACGGCACCAGCTCCGACTCCTTCTCGTTCACGATCAGGACCACCCTGGCACGGGTCCCCGCCCGGACCGCCAGCGGTTCGATCAGGTGCGGGACGATCAGCTGCGGGACGGCCAGCCGTTCCAGTTCGCCGAGCCCGGCCAGGGCGAGGACCAGCCCGGACTCCTCGCCGAGCTCGTGCAGGGTGTCGGCGAGGCTGCGCAGTGCGGTGAACCGGCGGTCGGGGACGTGGCCGACGCTGTTCCCGGGCACGGTCTCCTGCCAGACGCGATCGGTCCCCAGGGACAGCCAGGGCCGCTCGTCGTCGGTCGTCCAGCGCTCGTGCAACTGCGCAAGCCGGTGTTCGAGCAGCAGGAGGTGGGGGCTCTGCGGGTGGTCCTCGCGCAGTTGCCGGACGATCACGCCGACCAGGTCCAGCCAGGTCGCGGTCCGGCCGAGTGCCCGCAGGTCGATCCAGAGCGTCACGGCACCGTTGCGGTGCCAGGTGTGCAGGGCGGACCGGACGAGGGTCGCCTTCCCGGTCGCCGGCCCGCCGGTGACGACGGTGACCGGTGCGGCCGGGCCCGTCGGCGCGAAGCCGTCGAAGAGCCGGCGCCGTTCGCCGACCCGGTCGACGGCGTGCCGCAGGTTCCACCTCGCGTCGGCGAAGCGGGCGTCGGCCTCCGCGGCGCTCCGCAGTGCGGCGGAGCGTTCGAGGGCCGCGGCGGGATCCGCCCGGACCGCGAGCAGCGGCCTGGCCCAGTCCGCCCGGTCCACGCGGGCCAGGAGCAGCGCGTGGCGGGCGGACCGCACGGCGAGGTCGACGGCCTCACCCCGGCCGAGGGCGGCGTAGAACTCCCCGGAGAACCGGCAGGCGGCCTCCGACTCGATGCTGCCGCTGATGGCGACCACGGCCGCCGCGCCCCCGTGCAGGAGGGCGGCCCGCAGCGGCTCGGCCGCCTGCCCTCCGGTGTCGCAGGCGTTGAGCACGACCAGGCGGGGCCGGTGGGCGGCGAGGAAGGCGCCGACGACGGGTGCGGTGATCTGCCAGGGCTCGCTCCGGGGCGGGCGGATCGTCAGCACACCCTGCTCCCCTCCCTCCCGCTGCTGGTGGCCGATGAAGTGCAGGACGTGCGGTGTCGTGCTCCTCAGCGCCGCGGCGAGTTCCTCGGAGGTGGGGGTGCGCACCACCTCGACGTGCCACTCGCCGACGCTGTCCCCGAGGCCGGCCCTGATCCGCCCGATCTCCTGGTCCGCCCTGATCATCGGATCCGTCTCGCCCACCACGACCAGTACGCGCAACGGTAGGTGCAGGGCGCGGAGCTCACAGGCGGCGAGGACGGACTTCGGCCGCTCGATCCGGGCGAAGGTGAGCCCCGGCCCCCCGCCGACGCAGAGCGAGGCGTCGTCCTCGGCGTCGGCGACCAGCTCCCAGGGCAGCGCACGGAGTCGCTGCGGCCGCACGTCCAGCAGGGCCAGGGCGGCGCGGCCCTCCGTGTGAAACCGCCGCACCTGGTCGATCCAGGGCCCGAAGAGGCCGGTCTTCTCCAGGGCTCGCCGCAACAGGCCCGCGACGGTCCGTACGTCCTCGACCAGCGGTGTGTCGGCCGCGAACACGTCCTGGCAGCAGAGCAGTTCCTCGGGAGGCAGGAAGTCCCCCGTGAACGCCCGGCCCTGGTGGAGCGAGCCGGGCAGGCCGCTCCCGTGGTCGGGGCCGACGGCGAGGAGGGTCGGATGGCCGCCGTCGGCCTCCGGTTCACCGATCCGGATCAGTGTCGTGAAGGGCGGGAGCCACCCCAGGGTGTCGGCGTCCACCTGGCTCAGCCGGCCCGCCGCTCCTGCAGCGCCCGCGCGAACTGCTCCAGTTCGACCATGCTCCACGATCTCGGTGCCGCCGCGGCCGGCCGGGCGCCTTGGGCTCCCCTCGGCAACTCGGCCCCCTGCCCGTCCGTGCCGCCGCGTTCGGCGTCGGCGCCGAGCGAGATGGCGGTCAGCAGCCCGTTCAGGATCTCGGTGTCGCCGCGCGCGGCCTCGGCCGCCGCGCCCTGCCGGCCGGCCTCGGCGCGCGCGGCCGCCGCTTCGTCCCGGGCCGCGTTCAGTGCGCCGCGCTGCACCGTCCCGCCGAACGCCAGTCCGGCGGCGGCGAAGACGATGGCCTCCAGCCCGGCGAAGAGGAACACCAGGCGGTCCCAGTTGGCGTCGCCGCGCTTCATGGCGAGGAAGACCATCATCGCCGTGTAACCGGCGAGCACCACGCAGATCAGGGCGTAGATCGTCCGGTGGATCGGCGGCGAGTCGGCGGAGGCCCGCGAACCGGCCGGCTCGCCCGGGCCCCCGTCCTGCCCCGGGCCCTGACCCTGCCCCGGGCTCTGGTCCCGCCCCGGCGCGGCCCTGCCCTCCCCGGCCCCGGCCTCCGTGTTCGGCATTCCGCGCACCCCTCTGTCCGCACAGGATCGTCCGGCGCTCCACTGCCCCCGCGCCGACGGTGAGGCGAGTATGCCAGAAACGGCCCGCCTCTCGATCTCCGCTGCCCACACGGTGAATTGGTGCGTCGTCAGTTCGATTCGCCAGGTGCGCCGGCGTCCGCTCCGCCCTCCCGCCGACGGTGCGTCGACCCCTCCCCGTCCAGACCGCCGCCGGGTTCCGCCGCAGGGTCCCGGCGGCGGAACTCGGCCGGGCCGCAGCCGTGGTGCTCACGGAACCGGCGGGTCAGGTGGGGGTGGTCGGTGAAGCCGGCGGCGGCCGCGATCTCGGCGAGCGGCAGCCGGGTCCGGCGGACCAGGTGGCCGGCGACATCCAGCCGGACCGCCGCCAGCTCGGCCTGGAAGGTCGTCCCGACCCGGGCGAAGGAGCGCTGGAGGGTTCGCGGTGCGACGCCCACGGCGGCGGCCAGCGCGGCGAGCCGCCAGCCGGCCGCCGGCTCCCGGGCGATCAGCTCACGCGCCGCGCCCACCAGGGCGTCGGCGGGCGGCGCGGCAGGCGGCCGCCGCGCGGGGACCGGCGACCGGCCGGGCGCGGGCGGGTCGGCGGCGGGCGACTCGTCCCAGCGCAGCCGCCAGCCCCGGACGGCGGGCGCCGCCCCCGGCCGCCAGGGCGCGTCGGGCGGCAGGACGGCCCCGCCGGGGGCGAGCAGCGCCACCTCGACCGGCCGCCCGGCCACGGCCGTCACGGCAGCGGTGTGCACGGCGCAGACGAACACGCTCTCGACCGGTACCGGATCCCGTCCCAGATAAGGAAGATGACGGACCGTCAGCACGCCTCGCCCGAGGGTCGCGCGGGTGCGGTGACCGGCATGGAGCCAGGGCTCGACCGGCCGTGAGCGGGCGACCAGTGCGGCCACGTCGGGCACCGTCATCAGTGCGCGCAGCAGCGGGTCACGGGGCTGTTCGAAGAGCAGTCGCCCGGCGTCCGACACGGCCTCGCGACCGCGGCCGAAGAGCGCGCCGAGCAGTTCCCGGTGCACGCCCTCGGGCACCGGCGCGCCCTCGGCGAGCAGCCGGCGGACCGTCCGTGCGGCCGGTCCGAGCGGCCCGGTCCCGTGCCGGAGCAGTGCGGTGAGCGCGGCGCCGGCCAGCTCCGGGTGGACGGTCCGCGCCATCTCGCGTACGGCGGTGGACACGGCGCGATGCTACCGGCGGCCGCGCCGGACCGGCGGGGTGGTGGTGGCGCGCTGGTACAAGCAGGCGCCCGTCTCCGGCGCCAGGCTGGCCGCCATGGACGTGAACGGAAAGCGCATCCTCGTCACCGGCGGCACCAGCGGGGTCGGCCTCGCCCTGACCGAGGCCCTCACCGCCGCCGGGGCCCTGGTGGTGACCTGCGGACGGCGGGCGGACCGGCCGGGAGCCGCCCTCAGGTCGTTCACCGCCGACCTCGCGGTGGCGGGCGAGGCGGTCCGGGTGGTGGACCTCGCCGCCGGGTTCCTCGGCGGACTGGACGTCGTGGTGGCCAACGCGGGCGTGCAGCACCTGATCGACCTGACCCGGGGCCCGGACCCCGAGGTGCTGGCCCTGGCCGAGCAGGAGCTCGCGGTCAACCTGCGGTCGGTGGTCGAGCTGGCCGCCGCGAGCTGGCCCCACCTCACGGGGGCCGCCGGACGGGCCGCCGAAACGGGCACCGGACGGGATTCCGGGCGGAGTTCCGGGCAGGCCGCCCGCCGTACGGGCGGGGTCGCCGTCGGCGGCCCGTCCGGCGGCCCCGGTCACGGGACCGCGTTCGTCGCCGTGACCTCGGGACTGGCGTACGCGCCCAAGAAGTCGGCGCCGGTCTACTGCGCGACCAAGGCCGCCGTGCACACCCTGGTCCGGTCGCTGCGCTACCGGGCCGAGGACGAGACGCCGTGGCTCCGGGTGCAGGAGGTGGTGCTGCCGCTGGTGGACACGCCGATGACGGCGGGCCGTGAAGGCGCCGCCCGGAAGATCCCGCCGGCCGACGCCGCCCGGGCGATCGTGCGCGGACTGGAGCGCGGCCGGCCGGTGGTCGCGGTCGGTGTCTCACGGACGCTGCTGGCACTGCTGCGGGTGCACCCGGGCACGGCGTACCGGATCCTGCGGAACAGCTGAGTCGAGCACACCGGACCGGTGTGGCCCCGCGGCCTCGCGGCCCCGCGGTCCGGTGTGCCGGGCAGTCCGCGGTCAGCGGTCAGCGGTCGGCCGGTTCAGCGCTTGACCGCCACGCCGCCGTACATCGCGATGTTCTCGTCCCGCACCGGCGCGGCGTCCGGGTCGGGGTTCCAGTGGTGGACCAGCGTGACACCGGGGTCGAGCAGGTCGTAGCCGTCGAAGAAGGCGAGGGTCTCGGCCCGGTCCCGGATCTGCAGCGGGATGCCCCGGGCGTTGTACTCCCGGCCGACGCCGCCGACGCCCACCGGGTCGGTGTCGCCGGTGAAGACGGTCAGGGCGAGGAAGCTGCCGGGGGCGAGTTCGTCCATCAGCCGCCGGACGATGCCCTGCGGGTCGTCCTCGTCCAGCACGAAGTGCACGATCGCGATCAGCGAGAGCGCCACCGGCTGGGAGAGGTCGAGCACCTCGCGCAGTCGCGGCGAGCCCAGGATCGAGTCGACGTCGCGCAGGTCGGCGTCCAGGTAGGCGGTGCGGCCCTCCGGGGTGCTGGACATCAGGGCGCGGGCGTGGGTCAGCACGATCGGGTCGTTGTCGACGTAGACGACCCGCGACTCCGGGGCGACGCCCTGGGCTATCTCGTGCACGTTGGGCGAGGTGGGGATGCCCGTCCCGATGTCGAGGAACTGCCGCACGCCGTGCTTCTCGGCCAGGTGACGGACCGCGCGCTCCATGAAGGTGCGGGTCGTCCGCATCGAGACCGGCAGGGCCGGCCAGGCCTTGACCGAGGCGTGGGCGGCGACCCGGTCCGGTTCGAAGTTGGTCTTGCCGCCGATGAGGTAGTCGTACACCCGGGCCGAGTGCGGGACGTCCATCCGCAGGTCGACCCCCGTCCAGTCGGACTGCTCCCCGCCCCGGTCACCTGAAACCCAGTCAGCGCGCGACATCCTCGCCCTCCCCTAACCCCGTTGTCGGTACAGTGTCACCCGGGCCCGCCCCGGCCATCGGCCTGGGCGGCGGACCCATGGTGCGCATGGTAACCGTAACCCGGGGGCGGCGTCGGCGAGTTCCACGCCCCCACCACGCCCCCGCCGCACCCCCTCCGCGCCCCTGCCGCACCCCGCCGGCCCGGACCGCACCGCCGTCCGCACCGGCCCCACGCCACCCGGAAGCCCGCCCGCACCCTGCCCGCACCACTGCCCGAGCGGGCAGCGCAGACAGCAGGCGGCGGGCGGCGCGGGCGGCGGGCGACGCGGGGCCGCGCCGCACCCCGCGTGCAGAAAATTGGAGTCCTGCAGTCGCATTCGCTAGCCTTTCGAACGTGAGGCTGACCAAGAGCACCGACATCGCCCTCCGCATCGCCATGCGGCTGGCTGTCCTCGACGAGGAGGCCAATCCGACCACCCGCGAGGTGGCCGAGGCGGTGGGCGTGCCCTACACCCACGCCGCCAAGGTGGTCAGCCGACTGCAGCACCTCGGCGTGGTGGAGGCGCGGCGCGGCCGGGGCGGGGGCCTGACCCTCACCACGGCCGGCCGGACCGGCTCCCTCGGGCTGCTGCTGCGCGAACTGGAAGGGGTGGGCGACGTGGTCGGCTGCGAGGACGAGCCGCCCTGCCCGCTGCGCGCGGCCTGCCGCCTGCGCGGGGTGCTGCGCACCGCACAGGAGGCGTTCTTCGCGACCCTCGATCCGCTCTCGATCGGCGACCTGGTGGCCGCCCCGACCGGGCCGGTCCTGCTCGGCCTCACCCGCAGACCCGCCGACTGACACCCCGCCCCACCTCGCCCCACCCCCGCGCCCCCGCACCCCTGCGGGACCCCGCACCACACGGCACCATCCCCGCCCGCGCATCCGCACGGGCAAAAATACGACTCTCAGATACCAATTTGGAGCGCCCCAGATGCTGTCCGCCAAGTCCGCCGAGGTCGTCGAAGCCACCCTGCCCGTCGTGGGCGGTGCGATCGGCTCCATCACCCCGCTCTTCTACGACAGGATGTTCGCCGCCCACCCGGAGCTGCTCCGCGACCTCTTCAACCGCGGCAACCAGGCCAACGGCAGCCAGCGGCAGGCACTGGCCGGCTCGATAGCCGCCTTCGCCTCCGCGCTGATCGCCGACCCCGACGGCCGCCCGGACGCCCTGCTCGCCCGGATCGCGCACAAGCACGTCTCGGTCGGCATCACGAACGACCAGTACCGGATCGTCCACGAGCACCTGTTCGCCGCCATCGTCGAGGTCCTCGGCGAGGCCGTCACCCCCGAGGTCGCCGCCGCCTGGGACGAGGTGTACTGGCTGATGGCCAACGGGCTGATCGCCGTCGAGGACCGGCTGCGCGCCGAGGCGGCCGCCGCCCAGCAGGGCGACCCGGCCGACCTCTGGCGCCCGTACACGGTGATCGCCCGCTACCAGGAGACGGACGACGTCACCACCTACCTGGTCCGCCCGGCCGACGGCCGCCCGCTGCCGCCCTCCCGGCCCGGCCAGTACGTCTCGGTGCGCGCCGAACTGCCGGACGGCGCACGGCAGATCCGCCAGTACAGCCTCTCCGGCGCCCCGGACGGCGCGCTCCAGTTCAGCGTCAAGCGCGCCACCGCCGACCGTCCGGACGCGCCCGCCGGCGAGGTCTCCAACCACCTGCACGACCACCTGAGCGCCGGGGACGTCCTCGACGTCGCGCCGCCGTTCGGCGATGTCGCGCTCGCCGACGGCGACGGCCCGGTGCTGCTCGCCTCGGCCGGCATCGGCAACACCCCGATGACCGCCATGCTGGCCCACCTCGCCGCCACCGGCTCCACCCGCCGGGTGGTCACCGTCCACGGCGACCGCGACCAGCTCTCGCACGCCTTCCGGGCCGACCTCGCCCAGCTCACCGCCAAGCTCCCGGCCGCCGAAGCCCACGTCTTCTACGAGCGGCCGCTCGGCGACTGGCCGGTCGACCGCACCGGCCTGGTCGACCTCTCGACGGTCGCGGTCCCGGCCGGGACCACCGCCTACCTGTGCGGGCCGCTGCCCTTCCTGCGCGCGGTGCGGGCGCAGCTGCTGGCGGCGGGCGTGGCGGCCGCCGACATCCACTACGAGGTGTTCGGCCCGGACCTCTGGCTCGGCCAGGACGCCTGAGCCCCGACCGCCCTCCGAACGCCCGACCACCGACACCCCGACACCCCGCCCCTCGCCGCCGCCCCGCACCGCCGACCGCGGCGGCGTGGTGCCCTGCCGCCCGGCCGGCCCGCTCGGTACGATCACCGACGGGCCGGCCGGGCCGGTGCCGGGCCGGCCGGGCCGGTCACCGGACCGGGCGCCGAGGTGACACCGGGGCACCACCAGGGCGCCACCGGGCGTCGTCGACCGAGGGCACGGGGAGGACCGTTGCGCGTCGCACTGTTCGCCACCTGCGTCAACGACGCGCTGTACCCGTCCACCGCGATCGCCACCGTGCGGCTGCTGGAACGGCTCGGCGTCGACGTCGACTTCCCCGCCGGGCAGAGCTGTTGCGGCCAGCCGCAGTACAACACCGGCTACCGGCGGGCCTGCGAGCCGCTGGTACGGCGCACGGCCCGGACGTTCGCCGGCTACGACCACGTGGTGACGCCCTCCGGCTCGTGCGTGGCGATGGTCCGCGACGCCTACCCCCGGATCGCCGCCCGCTCCGGACCCGAACTGGCCCGGGCCGTCGACGGGTTGACCCCCCGGGTGTACGAGCTGACCGAGTTCCTCACCGATGTGCTCGGCGTCGACGACGTCGGCGCCTGGTTCCCGCACACCGTGACCTACCACCCCTCCTGCCACGGACTGCGGCTGCTCGGCCTCGGCGAGCGGCCCCTGCGGCTGCTCCGGGCCGTCCGAGGCCTGGAACTGGTCGAACTGCCCGGCGCCGAGGAGTGCTGCGGCTTCGGCGGGACGTTCGCGGTGAAGAACCCCGCGGTCTCGGCGGCGATGGCCGCCGACAAGGTCCGCAGCGCCCTGTCCACCGGCGCCGAGGTGCTCTGCGGCGGCGACAACTCCTGCCTCCTGCACCTCGGTGGGACACTGCGCCGCCAGGACGCGCCGCTCCGCCCGCTGCACCTCGCCGAGATCCTCGCCAGCACCGAGGCCGAACCGTGGCGGGCGGCATGAGCACCTTCCTCGGCATGCCCGCCGTGCCCGCCCGGCTGCCCGCCTTCCCGGAGGCCGCCGCCGCTGCCACGGCCGACGAGCGGCTGCGCGCCAACCTCCGGCACGCCACCCGCACCATCCGGGAGAAGCGGGCCCGCGCGGTCGCCGAACTCGCCGACTGGGCCGAACTGCGAGCCGCCGCCAAGGCCGTCAAGGACCACACACTGCGCCATCTCGACCGCTACCTCGTCCAGTTGGAGCAGGCGGTGACGGCCGCCGGCGGCACCGTCCACTGGGCCGCCGACGCCGACGAGGCCAACCGGATCGTCACCGCGCTGGTCCGGGCGACCGGTGAGCAGGAGGTGGTCAAGGTGAAGTCGATGGCCACCCAGGAGATCGGCCTCAACGAGGCCCTGGCCGCCGCCGGGATCACCGCGTACGAGACCGATCTCGCCGAGCTGATCGTGCAGTTGGGCGAGGACCGCCCCTCCCACATCCTGGTCCCGGCGATCCACCGCAACCGCGGCGAGATCCGCGGGATCTTCGCCGACCGGATGGCCGACTGGGGCCGGCCCGCCCCCGAGGGGCTCACCGACGCGCCCGCCGAACTCGCCGAGGCGGCCCGCCTGCACCTGCGCGAGAAGTTCCTCCGCGCCCGGGTCGCCGTCTCCGGCGCCAACTTCATGGTCGCCGAGACCGGCACCCTGGTGGTCGTGGAGTCCGAGGGCAACGGCCGGATGTGCCTCACCCTGCCGCGGACCCTGATCTCGGTGGTCGGCATCGAGAAGGTGGTGCCGACCTGGCGGGACCTGGAGGTCTTCCTCCAACTGCTGCCCCGCTCCTCCACCGCCGAACGGATGAACCCGTACACCTCGTTCTGGACCGGCGTGGGGACCGGCACCCACGGGGGCAGCACCCGCGGGGGCGGCGAAGGGGACGGCGGGGGCGCCGGGCCGGACGACGGCGACGGCCCGTCCGAGTTCCACCTCGTCCTGCTCGACAACGGGCGGACGACCGCGCTCGCCGACCGGACCGGCCGCCAGGCGCTGCGCTGCATCCGCTGCTCGGCCTGCCTCAACGTCTGCCCGGTGTACGAGCGGGCCGGCGGGCACGCCTACGGCTCGGTCTACCCGGGACCGATCGGAGCCATCCTGACCCCGCAACTGCGCGGCATCACCACCGACTTGGACGCCTCCCTGCCGTACGCCTCGTCGCTCTGCGGCGCCTGCTACGAGGTCTGCCCGGTGGCCATCGACATCCCTGAGGTCCTGGTCCACCTGCGCGAGAAGGTCACCGGCCGACGCGGGCACCGGCTGGAGCGCGCCGCCATGGCCGCCGCCACGTACGTCCTCGACCACCCGGCCCTGCTCCGGACCGCCGAACGGGCCGCCGCCCGGACCCGCCGGCTCCACCCGCGCCGGCTCCCCGGCCCCGGCCGCGCCTGGACGGACACCCGCGACCTGCCGGCCGTCCCGCCCGAACCGTTCCGCGACTGGTGGCGGAGGAACCGCACATGAACGAGCAACCGTCCGGCAGTTCAAGGGAGTCGATCCTGTCCAGGATCCGCGCCGCGGTCCGCGACGACACCCGCCCGGCGACCGAGGCACCCGTCCCCCGTGACTACCTCCGCAGCCACGTCCCCCCGGACGACCAGGACGCGCTGCTCGACCTGCTCCACCACAACCTGGCCGACTACCGCGCCCTGGTCCACCGCTGCACCGTCGACCGCCTGCCCGAGGTGATCGGCGGCCTGCTCGACGCCCGGGGCGCCCGGACCGTGGCCGTCCCACCCGGCCTCCCGCCCGAGTGGACCTCCGCCGCCCGGGCCCGACCCCTGCCGGACGGCGGCGCGGAGGGAGCCCTCACCGCCGCCCGGCTGGACACCGTCGACAGCGTGGTGACCGGCTGCGCGCTGGCCATCGCCGAGACCGGCACGCTCGTCCTGGACGCCGGACCGGGCCAGGGCCGGCGGCTGCTCAGCCTCGTCCCGGACCACCACGTCTGCGTCGTGCTGGCACCCGGGCAGGTCGTCGCCTCCGTCCCGCTCGCCCTCCCCCGGCTCGACCCCGTCCGCCCGCAGACCTGGATCTCCGGCCCGTCCGCCACCAGCGACATCGAGCTGAGCCGGGTGGAGGGCGTCCACGGCCCGCGCACCCTGGAGGTGGTCCTGGCCACTCCGCGGTGACGGCCCGGGCTCACCGGACGTCGCGCGCGGAGGTCCCCCTCTCCTCCAGGTTCCAGGCGACGACCCGTCGCGGGTGGACGCGGATGATGTCCCGGCTGAAGAAGTCGGGTGCCACCGGGGGCACGTCCACCGTCAGCGTCTCGGCGCGTCCCCTGATCTCGACGCCGCGCCCCCACCCGCGGGCGACCGGGTCGTCGGCCGGGGCCATGTCGTCCACCAGCACGGCGACGTCGGGGCGGGCCTGCGCGTTCCGGTACTTCCGGCTGTCGGCCATGTCGGGCCCGCCGATGTCGATGGTGCCGTCGCCGTTGAGCCGGAAGCCCACCGGACGGACCTGAGGGTCTCCGTCGGGGCCGATGGTGGCCAGGCGGGCCAGCGGCTGGGCGGCCAGGTACTCGAATTCCCGCTCGGTGAAGATCATGCGGCCGACCCTAGGACCTCAAGCGCGGTTGAGGTCAAGGCCGCCGCCGGCCGGCTCCGGGGCGGGTGCCGGACCGCCGGGCCGGGCCGGGCTACGCAGCCCGGCCCGACCCGTCCTGGCCCGTCCCGGCCCCGGCGGCGTCCCCGTTCAGGCCTGGCGCAGCTCCAGGGTGCAGCACTTGGGACCGCCGCCGCCCTTGAGCAGCTCGGAGACGTCCACCGGCACCGGCTCGTACCCGTGCTCGGCCAGCCGGGCGGCCAGCGCCTTGGCCGCCTCCGGCAGCAGTACCCGCCGGCCGTCCGAGACGGCGTTCAGCCCGAACACCTCGGCGTCGGCCCGGTCCGCGAGGATCGCGTCCGGGTAGAGGCTGCGCAGCAGCGCCTGACTGTCCGGGGTGAAGGCGTCCGGGTAGTACATGACCTGGTCGTCGTCGAGGACGGCGAGCGCGGTGTCCAGGTGGTAGAAGCGCGGGTCGACCAGGGTCAGGCTGAGCACCTGCACGCCGAAGAGGGCCCGGACCTCGGCGTGCGCGGCCGGGTCGGTGCGGAAGCCCGTGCCGGCCAGCACCCGGCGGCCGGCCACCAGGTGGTCGCCCTCGCCCTCGTTGACGTGCCCGGCCCGCCGCACCTCGCGGTAGCCGCCGGCCTGGAACCACGCCTCGTGGGCGTCGGACTCGCCGGCCCGCTCGGGGTGCCGGAAGGTGGCGACCAGCGCCCGGCCGCCGAGCACGGTCGCCCCGTTGGCGGTGTAGACCATGTCGGGCAGGCCGGGCAGCGGCTCGATCAGCTCGACGGTGTGGCCGAGCCGCTGGTAGAGCGCGCGGAGCCGCTCCCACTGGAGGACCGCGAGGGCGGTGTCGGTGGGCTGCGACGGGTCCATCCAGGGGTTGATCACGTAGTCGACGGTGAAGTACGTCGGCCGGCACATCAGGTAGCGCCGCGGCCTCGCGGCGCGCTCCGGGGTTCGGTTCGGCATGCGGCGACCTCCGCCGTCCGGGGATGAGGGTTCGGGATGCTCGGTACGCGGTGCGGGTGCACGGTGCTCGGTGCTCGGTACGCGGTAGGCGGTAGGCGGTACGGGTGCTCGGTACGCGGTGCGGGGTGCAGGTGCTCGGTGCGGGGCGCTCGGCGCCCGGTGCGGATGGTGGCTGCCGGAGGCGCCGTTCGGCGAGGCGCGCGGTGCGCACCCGCGGTCCAGAGGGCGGCTGCCCGGGCAGCCCCGTTGGCACACCCGCGCGGGCGCTCCGGGCGACGCAACCCCCCGCGCACCCGGCGCGTCCCCCGGCGCGTCCTCCGGCGCACGGGGAGCGCACGTGCCCTGCTCCGCCGGACGCGGTGCGGCCCCTCCGACGGGCCCGGCCGGGCGGCCGGGCCCGTCCGGGACCGCCACGGCGGGCCGGAGTCCGGAAGGGGGACGCGGTCCCGCGACCTCCGCAACCGGGCGCTCCCGCCCGCGCGCTGACCGGACGTCAAGGGGGTCCCCGATCACCCGACGGACCCGTCCGCCACCCCTCACCCGCCCTCGGACGGGCACGCGGACCGTACGTGGCCGATCTCACGTGCCGCAACCGCCCACCTACGGTGGCGTAGGTCACTTGAGACAGTGAACTATCTCTTTCATGCCGAACCTCCAGGAGACTCTTGACCTCAGTTCGTACGTGGCCCTCGGGGACAGCTTCACCGAAGGCCTGAACGACCCCGGCGTCGGCGGTGCCTTCGCCGGCTGGGCCGACCGGCTCGCCGGCCTGCTCGCCGACGGGCGTCCGCCGGGCGGCTTCCAATACGCCAACCTCGCGGTGCGCGGCCGACTGCTCGACCAGATCGTGGCCGAGCAGGTGCCGCAGGTCCGGCGCATCCGGCCTGACCTGGTCACCTTCTGCGCCGGCGGCAACGACATCCTGCGCCCCGGCAGCGACCCGGACGAGGTGGCCGAGCGGTTCGAGGCCGCCGTGGTCCAACTCGCCGAGGCGGCGGGCACCGTACTCATCTGCACCGGCTTCGACACCCGGGGGGTGCCGCTGCTGAAGCACCTCCGCGGCAAGATCGCCACCTACAACAGCCACATGCGGGCCGTCGCCGACCGGCAGGGCTGCAAGGTGGCGGACCTCTGGTCGCTCCGCGCCGTCCAGGACCGCCGCGCCTGGAGCGAGGACCGCCTGCACCTCTCCCCGGAGGGCCACCAGCGGGTCGCCCTGCTGGCCGCCCGTTCGCTGGGCCTGCGCACCGAGCAGGACCCGGAGGCCCCGTGGCCGACCGTGCCCGTCCTCTCCCCCGCCGAGCAGCGCCGGGAGAACCTGCAGTGGGCCCGCGAGTACCTGATCCCCTGGGTCGGCCGCCGCCTGCGCGGCGAGTCCTCCGGGGACCACGTCGAGGCCAAGCGGCCCGAGCTGATGCCCCTCTGACGACTCGTCAGGCGACCGGCCCCGCCTGCCGGGCCGCCGGGGGAACCCCTCTGCGGCCCGGGGCCGTCGGAACCGCCGACGGCCCCGAGCCGGCGCCCGTCCCACGTCCCCGGGCGCTCAGGCCCGTCGGCCGGCCGGCCCGGCCACCCTCGCCGCCGCCCTCGCCGCCGCCCGCGCCGCCGCCCGAGCCCTCGCCCGAGCCCTCGCCCAGGCGTGTACGAGGGCGGCCACGCCTGCGCCGACCAGGTACCAGACCAGGTCCGGCGCGTTGAAGGTGGACCCGAGCACCAGCCGGGCGAGCGCACTACGGCGGGCCAGGTCGTCCGGGACGCCGGTGAGCTGGAACAGTTCGACGGCCCAGCTCAGCCCGGCCGCCCAGGCCGCGACCGCCGCCGGGCGCAGCCGCGGGGCGAGGAACACCACCAGCGCGTACACCAGCACCGTGTACAGCGCGTCCCCCGCGTACTTGGCTGCCTCACCGCCGGCCACGGCCCGCACCCCCAGCCCGGCCGCCACCGTCACCACCGCCGCCGCCCCTGCCCACGCGCGCACGGCGCCCCACCCTCGAAGATCATCCATCCCGGTACCCTAGTCCGACGGCCGGGGGGCTCCGCGAACGCCGCCGCCCGGGTCCAGGACACGCGGGACACGCAGGACACGAGGGACGGGACGGCCACCGCATGGGAACCACCGCACGGGAGCTCAACCGCTCCACGCTCGCCCGGCAGTTGCTGCTGCGGCGGGAGCCGCTCGACGCCGTCGAGGGAGTGCGGCGCGTGGTCGCGCTCCAGGCCCAGCAGGCCGCGTCGCCCTACCTCGCGCTGTGGAACCGGCTCACCGGCTTCGACCCGGCCGACCTCGACGCCGCCTTCACCGGCCGCAGCGTCGTCAAGTCCACCCTGATGCGGATCACCCTGCACGCCGTCCACGCCGACGACCACCGGGCCTTCCGCGAGGCGGTGGATCCGACGCTGCGCGCCTCCAGGCTCGGCGACCGCTTCACCGCGTCGGGGCTGACCGCCGAGGACGCCGCCGTGCTGGTCCCGGAACTCCTGGCCTTCACCGACCTGCCCCGGACCGGCCCGGAGTGCGAGGCGTGGCTGGAGCAGCGGCTGGGCGCCCCGCCGCAGCCCGGAGCGTGGTGGGGGCTGCGGCACCTCACGCCGCTGCTGCACGCCCCGACCGCACACCCGTGGTCGTTCGGCCACCGCCCCTCGTACGTCGCTCCCCCGGTCCGGCCGGCGCTCGCCGACCCGGAGGCGGCCGCGGCCTCCCTGCAGACGCTCGTCCGGCGCTACCTCGAAGGGTTCGGACCGGCCTCGGTGGCGGACGTCGCCCAGTTCGCGCTGGTCCAGCGGTCCAGGGCCAGGACGGCCCTCCAGGCGATGGCCGGTGGGCTGGTGCGGTCGGAGGGGCCGGACGGCGAGGAACTGTTCGACGTCCCCGGGGCGCCGCGCCCGGACGGGGACACGCCGGCACCGCCCCGGCTGATGGCCATGTGGGACAGCGTCCTGCTGGCCTACTCCGACCGCAGCCGGATCATCCCGCCCGAGTACCGCACGCTCGTCATCCGCAGGAACGGCGACGTGCTGCCGACCGTGCTGGTCGACGGGTACGTCGCCGGCGTGTGGCGCCCGGCCGGAGGGGGGATCGAGGTGAGCGCCTTCCACGAACTGCCGGACGACGTCTGGGAGGGACTCGCCGCCGAGGCCCGGTCGCTGACGGCGTTCCTCGCCGACCGCGAGCCCGCCGTCTACCGCCGTTACGACAACTGGTGGAGCAAGCTCCCGGACGTCGGCGCCCGGCTGCTCCCCGGAGGATGAGACGGCGGGCCGGACCTGCCGTCCCACCGGCCCCGTGGGCACCCGCACCACCGCGGCCACCGGGTTCGAGTTCGTCGACCTGCGCGACGTCCTGGACGCCATCGACGACGGAGCCGGCCGGCCGGCGGGCCGGCGGGCGGGCGGGCGGCGCCAGGGAGGACGGCCCCGCCCCCGCCGACCTGCGCCGACCCGCACCGGCTCCGGCCGTCCTCCGCGCGGCACCCCGGAACCAACTCCTCCCCGCCCCGCGTCCCTCCCTCCCGGCGGGTCGCGGCTGCGGCCCGGTAGCCTGCTGGCCGGTCCGCGTGGGACCGGGTCCGCGCGGGTCGCGGGCGGGAACGACGGAGAACAGGGCGGGGCACAGTGACACAGCTGACCGATGCGGTGAACGGGTCCGGCGTGCCGGCGGACGGGACGGACGCCGGGCGGGGCCACGGCCGGCGGTTCACCGTCGAGGGCTTCGCGCCGCGCCAGGACGGCCGGTCCCGCGACCGCGGCAAGGAGCTGCGCACCCGCACCCCGCGCGAGCGGCACTCCGAGTTCGCCCCCTCCGACGACCGCCCGAGCGCCGTCGAGGCGATCGAGGCCTCCAACGCCGGCCGCCTCGGCGACCTGGTGCCGATCCGGCTCGGCCGGATGGCCGCCACCCCGTTCGCCTTCCTGCGCGGCTCGGCGGGCCTGATGGCCGCCGACCTCGCGGCCACCCCCACCAGCGGGATAGCCGCCCAGCTGTGCGGTGACGCGCACGCCGCCAACTTCGGCCTGTACGGCGACGCCCGCGGCCACCTGGTGATGGACATCAACGACTTCGACGAGACCGTCCCCGGCCCGTGGGAGTGGGACCTCAAGCGCCTCGCCACCAGCCTGGTGCTGGCCGGCCGCGAGGTCGGCGCGGACGAGACGACCGCCCGCAAGGCCGCGTTCGACGCGGCGGGCGCGTACCGCCGGACCATGCGCACGCTCGCCAAGCTGCCCGCGCTGGACGCCTGGAACGCCGTCGCCGACGAGCAGCTCGTCCCGTTCGCCCAGGCGCACGACCTCGCCGAGGTCCTGGAGCGGGTGGGCGCCAAGGCGCTCGGCAACACCAGCGCGCGCTTCGCAGCCAAGTCCACCGTCCGGACGGAGGACGGCGGCCTGCGGTTCACGGCGGCGCCCCCGGTGCTCAGCGAGGTGCCGGACGCCACGGCCACCGCCGTCGCCACCGCGCTCGGCCCGTACGTGCGGACGGTGCCGGCCGAACTGCACCCGCTGCTCTCCCGCTACCGGGTGCAGGACGTGGCGTTCCGGGTGGTGGGCACCGGCAGTGTCGGCACCCGCTCGTACGTGGTGCTGCTGACCGACCACCGCGACCAGCCGCTGGTGCTCCAGGTGAAGGAGGCGCGGCCGTCCGTGCTGCTGCCCCACCTGGCCCGCGCGGGCTACCCGGTGACGGCGCCGGACAGCCACGAGGGCCGCCGGGTGGTGCTCGGCCAGAAGCGCATGCAGGTCGTCAGCGACACCCTGCTCGGCTGGACCACCGTCGACGGGCTCCCCTACCAGGTGCGGCAGTTCCGCAACCGCAAGGGCAGCGTGGACCCGGCGGCGCTGCTGCCCGCCCAGCTGGACGACTACGCCCGGATCACCGGCGCCCTGCTGGCCCGGGCCCACGCGCACACCGCGGACCCCGGCCTGATCAGCGGCTACTGCGGCAAGAACGAGGTGCTGGACGAGGCGGTCGCCGCGTTCGCAGTGGCGTACGCGGACCGCACCGAGGCGGACCACGCCGAGCTGGTCACGGCGATACGGGCCGGCCGCCTCCAGGCCGAGCACGGGGTCTGACCATCCCCCGCGCCCGCTCCCCGCGCCCCGCGCGCTCCTGCTCCCGGACCCGCTCCTGACCCTGCTCCCGGACCCGCTCCGCCGACCGTCGGGCCGTCAGACCCGCCGGCCGGCGGGGTCCAGGAAGGGCGCGACCGCGGCGACGAACTCCGCCGGCCTGGTCCGGTGCACCAGGTGCCCGGCCTCGACGGTGACCAGCCGCGCGTCCGCGAGCAGCCGGACCAGCTCCGCGATCCGGTCCTGGGGGACGTGGCTGGCCGGTCCGCCGGCCACCACCAGGGTGGGGGCGGTGATCGCCGTCATCCGCTCCAGCCAGCGCGGGTCCGGCCGGTCGATCCGGCCCTTGACCGCCTTCACCACCGCCCAGTCGAAGTCGACCGGACCGGCCGGCGCGTCGGCCACCGGGGTCGCCGGGCGCGGGTACGGGGCCGGGACGTCCTCCAGCACGAGCCGGGCGACCCGCTCGGGCTGCTCCTGGGCGACCAGGTAGGCGACCACGCCGCCCATCGAGTGGCCGAGCAGGTCGACCCGCTCCAGCCCCAGCGCGTCCAGGAAGGCGAGCACGTCGTCGCGCATCGACTCCAGGTCGTAGCGGCCCGGCCGGCCGCTGTCGCCGTGGCCGCGCAGGTCGAGCGCGAATACGCGGTGGTGCGGGGCGAGGCCCGGCAGGACGTCGTCCCAGTCGGCGGCCCGCTCGCCGAGCGCGTGCAGCAGCACCAGCGGCGGTCCGTCGACCGGGCCGCTCTCCCCGTAGGCGAGGGAGAGTTCCGGCAGTTCGACGATCCGGTGAGCAGTCATGCCGATCACCGTACGACTCCCCCGCCCACCGCGGCCGGGCGTTCGCCCAGCGCTCAAACCCCCGGCGCCGGACCGGACGCCGAGCCCACCTCCGGCCCCCGGCCCGCCGCCCCGGCCGCCCCGCTCGCCCCCTCCGCCGGACCGCCGGACCGCGCAGCACCGGCCTCCGCCTCGCCGCCCCGCGCCTCGCCGTCCTTCGCCTCCCCGTCCTTCACCTCGCCGTTCCTCACCTCGCCGTTCCTCACCTCGCCGGCCTTCACCTCGCCGGCCCGCGCCGTCGCCCGCCCCGCGAGCACCGACGCCAGCACCGCCAGCCCGGCCAACGCCGCACACACCGCGGTCGCCCACGCGTACGCGGCCCGGTGCCCGCCGCCCCCGCCCGTCGCCCGCAGGTAGACGCCGGAGAGCGCGGAGATGCCGACCGCGGCCGCGATCCGCTGCGCCATCTGCAGGATCGCCCCGCTCACCCCGGCCGCCTCGGCCGGCGCGTGGCGCAGCACGTACGCCTGGTTGGTCGCCGTCATCACCCCGACCGCCGCGCCGCCCAGCAGCTGGAGCAGCGCGAGCAGCCACGGCAGCGAGCCGGTCGGCGCCCAGTGCGCGACCAGACCGCTGGCCAGCATCACCAGCGCCGATCCGGTCATCCCGGCGGTGACGGTGCGCCGGCCGAACCGCTGCACCACCCGCCAGGCGAACGCCGAGGCGAACCCCATGGCGACCGCCGAGGGCAGCGAGACCAGGGCCGCGCCCATCGGCGACAGCCCGAGGCCGTCCTGCAGGAACATCGTCAGCACCAGCCCGGCCGCCAGCGAGGAGCCGAACTGGGCCATCGCCACCGCCGTACCGAGCGCGTACGGCGCCGAGCGGGTCAGCGCCGGGTGGATCAGCGGGTGGCCGCCGGCCCGGGCGTAGCGACGCTGCCACCAGGCCAGCGCGCCGAGCAGCAGCACGGCCGCGGCGGCGAACGCCAGTCCGCCGGTCCAGCCGGGCGGCTGGACGAACGGCAGCATCAGCGCGAGGGTCAGCGCCGCGACCAGCAGCAGCCCGACCAGGTCGAGGTCGGCGTGCCGGGCGCTGGGGCGCGGGCGGGGCAGGTAGCGGGCGGCCAGCAGTACGGTGGCCAGCCCGAACGGGACGTTGAGCAGGAAGGTCAGCCGCCAGCCGTACTCCGGCCCGACGGCGGCCAGCACCGCGCCGCCGACGGGCGGGCCGAGCGCGAAGGCGAGCCCGCCGGTGACGGCGTACAGGCCGAGCGCGCGGGCCCGCAGCTGACCGCCGAACACGTCCTGGAGGGTGCCGATCATCTGCGAGTTGACCAGTCCCGCGCCCGCGCCCTGGAGCAGCCGGGCGGCGACCAGCAGCCACGGCTCGGTGGCGGTCGCGGAGAGCAGGCTGGCGACGGTGAACAGGGCGAGTCCGGAGACGAAGAACCACTTGCGGCCCTTGACGTCGCCGAGCCGCCCGCCCGGTATCAGCGCCAGCCCGAAGGCGAGGGAGTAGCCGGCGACGATCCACTGCAGGTGGGCGGGCTGGGCGTGCAGCGACTCGCGCAGTGCGGGGATCGAGGTGTTGAGCACCGACTGGTCGAGCAGGGTGGTGAACCCGCCCGCGACGCAGACCAGCAGCACGCGCCGGCCTGCCGCGTCGAACCGCTCCTTGACCGGGGGCGCGGGTATCGCGCCGTCGGCGGTCGTCGTCATGGGACGACCACCACCAGCACGTACCGGGCGTCCGCCGGGCCGGGGCAGCGGAAGCGGGTGGTCTCGGCGACGAACCGCAGGCAGTCGCCGGCCTCCATCGGCTGGGCCTCCCCGTCGACGGTCAGCTCCAACCGGCCCTCCAGCAGCCAGAGATGGTGCTCCAGGCCGGGCACCGAGGGCCGGTCGTAGGCGATGTCGGCGCCGGCCGGCAGCCGTCCCTCCACGATCTCGGCGCGCAGCGAGCCGTGCGGTGGCGAGACCGAGCGCCGGACGAAGCCGGTCGCCTCGTCCCGCCAGACCAGCTGGTCCTCGCCGCGCACCAGGCGGGCGGGCGCCGACTCCACCTCGGCGAGCAGGCGCGACATGGTCCGCCCGTACACGGCGCAGAGCCGCCCGAGCAGTGCCGCCGTCGGGCTGACCTCCGCCCGTTCGACCCGCGACAGCGTCGACCGGCTGACGTCCGCCCGCCGCGCCAGCTCCTCCAGCGTCCACCCGCGTTCGACCCGCAACTCGGCCAGCCGCTCCGCCAGCCGCTCGTCGGCGGCCGTCTCGATTCCCATATCCGTGATGCTATCCCGGATCCGGGACGCGGCCGAGGGGTCCCGGAGCGGCCCGGTGCCGAGGCCGCCGGGCAGCGCCACCGCACCGGCCCGGGCGGGTGGCGTACGCCCCGCGGCGGACCGGTGGGCGGGGCCCGTGGTCCCCGGCCCGTACGCCCAGGGGTGCACTGACGTGCCGTCAGTCTCGTTCTGTGCGTGGACGACCTCCCCGGGCCGCGGATGGTCCCCTGGAAGCACCCCGGGAAACCCCCGGAACCCTCCACGGGACAGGAGCTCCTTCGTGAACGAGCAGCACGCACCGCACCGGTCGTCCTCCCTCCGCCGACCGGGCGGGCGGCGCCGGACGGCGGTGGCCGCCGTCGTGGGCGCACTGGCGATAGGTGCGCTGGCGCCCTCCGCGGCCTTCGCCGCCGGCCCGTCGGCCGCGGACGACCCCGGCTCCACCTCGGTCTCGGGCTCCGCACGGCGGCCGGACGCCGTCCAGAAGAGCCTCGACTCCCTGGTGCGGGACTTCGGGCTGCCCGCGGCGCTGGCCTCCGTCACCGGCCGGGACGGCCGGACCCGCAACTACACGGCCGGGGTCGGCGATCTCGCCTCCCGGACGAAGGTGCCGGTGGACGGCCAGGTGCGGGTCGGCAGCAACACCAAGGCCTTCACCGCCGTGGTCGTGCTGCAGCTGGTCGGCGAGGGCAGGGTGGCGCTCGACGAGCACGTCGACACCTACCTGCCCGGTCTGCTCCGCGGGGACGGCATCGACGGGCGGAACATCACCGTCCGCGAGCTCCTCCAGCACACCAGCGGCCTGCCCAACTACACCGAGTACATCGAGGGCGACCGGCTGGACCGGTACTACGAGCCGCGTGACCTCCTCGACCTCGCGCTCGCCCGCAAGGCCGACTTCGCCCCGGGCACCGGCTGGAAGTACAGCAACACCGGCTACCTGGTCGCCGGGCTGATCATCCAGAAGATCACCGGCCGGCCGGTGGGCGAGGAGATCACCCGCCGCGTCATCGACCGGATCGGCCTGCGGCACACCTACTTCCCCACCCCCGGGGACACCACCGTGCACGAGGCCCACCCCAAGGGCTACGACCGGCTGACGCCCGGCGGCCCGCTCACCGACGTCACGGGCCAGGACATGTCCTGGGGCTGGGCGGCGGGGGCGCTGGTCTCCACCAACACCGACCTCAACCGGTTCTACTCGGCACTGCTGGGGGGCGACCTGATCGGCCCGGACCTGCTCGCCCTGATGCGCACGACCGTCCCCGCCGACTACCTCGGCGAGGGCGCCCGGTACGGGCTGGGCCTGGCCAGCTACCCGCTGTCGTGCGGCGGCCTGTACTGGGGCCACGGCGGCACCCTCCCCGGCTACGTGACCCGCGGGGGCGTCACCGAGGACGGCCGGGCCGTCAACATCGCGGTGACGACGGTGCCGGCGGTCGAGGCCAAGCCGCGCATCACCGCGGACGTGGACGCGGCGCTCTGCAAGTAGGCCGCCGGGGCGGGGCGGTGGAAGCGGACGGCTCCGCCGCCCCGGCCGGTGGTACCGGTGGGCGGCCGTGGCGGTGGCGGCGGTGGTGTCAGTGGCGCCAGTGGCGCCAGTGGCGCCAGTGGCACGGTGGACCGCCGGGCTAGTGGCACCTCGGCCGACCTGGCCTTCAGCCTCACCGGCCGCCGATCATATGATGTCCGCGACCACGGGCCGGACGGCCCACGCGGACCACGGGGGATCAGAATGTTCGGCATCATCAGACCGTGTCGGCACCGGCTGTCCGAACGGCTGCAGGCCACCTGGATGGCCCACCTCTGCGGGCTCTGCCTCGCCCTGCGGGACGACCACGGGCAACTGGCCCGGACCGCCACCAACTACGACGGCCTGATCATCTCGGTGCTGGTCGAGGCACAGGCCGCCGCCGACGACACCGGCGGCCGTCGGACGGCCGGCCCGTGCCCGCTGCGCGGCATGCGGACCGCGTCGGTGGCCAAGGGCGAGGGCGCCCGGCTGGCCGCCGCCGTCTCGCTGGCCCTCGCCTCGGTGAAGATCCGCGACCACGTGGAGGACCGGGACGGCGTCTTCGCCCGCCGCCCGGTCGCCGCCGGGGCCCGCGCGGTGACCCGGCGCTGGGACCGACAGAGCGCCGGAAGCGCCTCGGTGGTCGGATTCGACACCGCCGTCCTCCTCGACGCGGCCGCCCGCCAGGCCGAGCTGGAGCGCGGGCTGCCGGCCGGCGGGTCCGTCCTGCTGGTCACCGAGCCCACCGAGAGCGCCACTGCCGCCGCCTTCGCGCACACCGCCGTCCTGGCCGGCCGGCCCGGCAACGCCGCACCGCTGGCCGAGGCCGGGCGGCTGTTCGGCCGGCTGGCGCACCTGCTGGACGCCGCCGAGGACCAGGCCGCCGACACCGCGAGCGGCGCCTGGAACCCGCTCACCGCCACCGGCACCGACCGCGCCGAGGCCGAACGCCTCTGCCGCGACGCCGTGCACGGCATCCGCCTCGCGCTGCGCGAGGTCGAACTGACCGACCGCACGCTGGTGCACATCCTGCTCGCCCACGAGACCGAGCGCGCCGTCGAGCGGGTCTTCGGCCCGGCCGCCCACACCGCCGCCTGCCGCACCAGGGCCGGTGCCGGGACCGGCAGCGGCAGCGGTGCAGGCACCCGCACCGCCTCGCCCCTCGCCGCCAACCCGTACCAGACGCCGCCCCGCCACGACCCGAACCACGCCCCACCGCAGGAGCCCGGCGCACCGGTCCCGCCCTGGATACCGCAGGGCCCGGGCTTCACCCCGCCCGGCGCCCCGCCGCCGAACCGCCGCAACCTGCTGGCCGGCTGCGCCATGTGGGCCCTGATGGCCTGCACCTGCCAGCTGCTCTGCTGCGAGCACGAGGACCCGTTCTCCCGCGAGCGCCGCGAGGGCTGGTGCCACCAGTGCGACTGCTCCAACTGCGGTGACTGCTGCGACTGCTGCCAGTGCTGCGGGGAGAACAGCGGCTGCTGCTCGGACTGCGGCTGCGACGGGTGCGACTGCGGCTGCAACTGCTGAGCTCCGGGCGCCCGGAACCCGCCGCCCCCCACCACAGGTGGACCCGGCACCGGCCCTCCGGCGTACGGGCGGCCGCGCCGGGTCCGCCTCCCGGCGTAGCCGCCGTCCCCCGGTGGAGCGACGTGCCACCCGGGCGCACGGATCTAACGTGGCGTCATGTCCAAGACCACGCGGTGGCGTTCCGCCGCCATGCTCGGCCTTCCCGTCGCCCTGCTGCTGACCCTCGCCGGGCCGGCCGCCGCGGCGGCACCCTCTCCCCCGGCTCCCTCCGCCGGCTCCGACTCCGGTTCCGGTTCCGACTCCGCCGCCGACTCCGATTCGGGCACGGTCGCCGGCTCCGGCTCCGGTTCCGGTTCCGACTCCAGCTCCGGCAACGCCTCGCGGGCCACCCGCGCACCCCGGGTCCCCGCCCCGACCTCCCACCTGCCGGTCGGGGCCACCACCGTCCACCTGGTGGACGAGAGCCGACCCGACCCGTGGCGGGCCGGCACGCCGTCACGCGAGCTGATGGTCACCGTCCGGCACCCGGCCCGATCCGCCCACGGCAGCCACCCGCCCTACCTGTCACCGGAGTTGTCCCAAGCCCTGTACCCGGACCTGTTCGACGCGAGCACCGTGCGGACCAACGCCCTGGCCGACGCGCGGCCCGTTCCCGGGCGCCTGCCCCTGGTCGTGCTCTCCCCCGGCTTCGGCATGAGCCGCACCTCGCTCACCGCCCTGTCCGAGGACCTCGCCTCCCGCGGCTACGCCGTCGCCACCGTCGACCACACCTACGAGACCGCGGTGCAGTTCCCCGACGGCCGGATCGAGCCGTGCCTGATCTGCGGCGACCCCGAGGACCCGTGGGCCTTCGGGGTGGGGGTCTCCCGCAGCCGGGCCCTCGACCTCCGCTTCGTCATCGACCGGTTCACCGCCCCCGGCGGCGGTCCGGTGCCCGGCCTCACCGTCGACCGGAAGCGGATCGGCGCCGCCGGCCACTCGATCGGCGGGGCCGGCGCCCTGGAGGCGATGCGCCAGGACGACCGGATCCGGGCCGCGGCCAACCTCGACGGCACCGTCTTCGTCCCGCCCGCGGACGACTCCCGGCCGGTCCTGCTGCTCGGCGCCCAGCTCGGCGGCTCGCCCGAGTCCACGGCCAACTGGGAGGACTCCTGGAACCGGCTCGGCGGCTGGCGGCGCTGGCTGGACCTGCCCGAGGGCGGGCACCTCTCGTTCTCCGACGCCAACTGGGAGATCGACGCGTTCGGGGTGCGCGACCGGCTGCCGCCCAAGGTCGTCCGGACCGACTTCGGCACGATCCGCGGCACCCGCGCCCTGGCCGCCACCCGCGCCTACCTCGGCGCGTTCTTCGACCGGCACCTGCGCGGCCGGCCGAGCCACCTGCTCGACGGACCGTCGCGCGCCTACCCCGAGGTCCGCTTCGTGAAGTAGCCGCCCTCGCCGGGCCGTCCGGCCGGTGCCGCACCCGGAGCCGGTCCGGCGGCGCCGGCCCCCGCCGGCTCCCACCGCTCCTCCCGGGCGTGCTCCGGCCCGCGTACCCAGAGCGGCAGCACCTCGGCCCCGCGGGTGCGGGCGCCGCCGCCGTCAGGCATCCCGGGCCGCCGCTCCGCCGCCCGCCGCGTGCCGGTCGGCCGCCAGCGAGTCCTCCAGCCGGGCCAGCAGCACCCGGAACCGGTCGGCGTCCTCGGCCGTCATCCGGCCCTCGGCCAGGGCCCGCACGCCCTGGTCCCCCGTCGTTCCCTCGTTCATGCCCCGACGTTAGGCGACGGCGATCAACGCGCGATAAACACCCGCCACACGTGCCACACCCGCAGTCGGCGCGGGCGGGCGGCCGGCCCCCGCCGACCGCGCCGGCCCGTTTCAGGCCCCTGGCGCGTCAGCCCTCGCCCGCGCCCGTATCCTCGCCCGCGCCCTCGCCCCGGCTCGCCGGGATCAGCACCACCGGCAGGTGCCGGTGCCCGTTGGAGATGAACGACTCCACCGGCGTCAGGTCCGCCCCCGCCGCCAGCGCCAGGTCCGGGAACCGTTCGAACAGCGCCGGCAGTGCGATCTGCGCCTCCATCCGGGCGAGCGGCGCGCCCAGGCAGAAGTGCGCGCCGTGCCCGAAGGCCACGTGGTCCTTGTTCGCGCGCCGCAGGTCGAAGACACCGGCGTCGGCGCCGTGCACCTCGGGGTCCCGCCCGGCGGCGGCGAGCGCGGCCAGGATCGGCTCGCCCCGGCGGATCAGCACCTCACCCGCGCGGACGTCCTCCACCGCGTAGCGCAGCGGCAGGTTGGCCACGGGGGACTGCACCCGCAGGGTCTCCTCGATCACGTCGTTCCACCCCGCCTGGCCGGACCTGACCAGCTCCAGCTGCGCGGGGTGGGTCAGCAGCAGGTGGACGGCGTTGTCCAGCAGGTTGACCGTGGTCTCGTGCCCGGCACTGAGGACCAGCAACAGGGTGTCCAGCAGCTCCTGTTCGGTGAGCGAGCCGCCGTCCCCCTCCGCGTCACGGGCGGCGATCAGCCCGCTGGTCAGGTCGTCGGCCGGCTGCTTGCGCTTGATCGCGACCAGCTCGGAGAGGATCTCGTACACCCGCTCGCCGTTGGCGTGGGCGGCCTCGGGGGTGATGGTGGTGTCGAAGAAGCCGTCCACGCACCTCCGCAGACCCTCGTGCAGGTGGTCCGGCACCCCGAAGAGCTCGCAGATCACCTGGATCGGCACCGGATAGGCGTAGCCCTCGCGCAGGTCGACGGCCCGTCCGGGCTCGGCGACGGCGGCCAGGTCGTCGAGCAGTCCGGTGATGATCGCCTCGACGCGCGGACGCAGTGCCTCGGTGCGCCGGGCGGTGAAGGCGCCGGCCACCAGGCGGCGCAGCCGTCGGTGCTCCGCGCCGTACGCGGTGAACATGCTCTCGACGGCGACCCAGAGCATCAGCGGCCAGTCGGCGGGTATCCCACCCTCCGCGAAGGTGGTCCAGTGCTGCCGGGCGCTCTTGGAGACGTTCGGATCGGCCAGCAGCTGCTTGAGAAGCTGCTGGCTGCCCACCGACCACACGGCGACGCCGCCGGGGAGCTCCACCTGCGCCACCGGGCCGTCCCGGTGGACCCGGCGGGCCTCGCCGTGGATGTCACGGCCGCTCTGATCGAGCCGGACGGGACAGCGATCGCGTTCCATGGGCGGCCTCCTGAGGCGTCGTCAGGCGCTGCGGGCGGTGCGGCCGGAGCCGCGCCCGGGGCCCCGGATGCACCCCGGGGCGGCCTGGTCAGCTTGACACCCGGCCCGTCGGCCCGACAAGGACGCCCACCCGCCGCCGGCCGGTGACGGGAGGCAGGGGGCGGGAGGCAGGAGGCGGGGGCAGGAGGGTGGCGGTGACGGGGGCGGCTGCGGCGGTCACGCCGCCCGGCGCCCGGCTCAGGCCCGGCCGAGCACCCGGTCGACGGTGATCTCGACGACCACCCGGTCCGGGTTCACCCTCGGCTCGCGGTACCGCTCGGCGTACCGGCGCTCCGCCTCGGCCACCTCCGCCGGCTCGTCGCGGACCACGGCCACGCCCTCCAGCGTCGACCAGCGGGCCCGGTCCACCTGGCAGACCGCCACCCGCATGCCGGCCGCCCCGGCCGCCAACACGTTCTGCACCTTCCGGCTGGTCCGGCTGCTGATCACCCGGGCGATCCCCGCCTCCGGCTCGTACGTCACCCCCACCGGCACCACGTGCGGCGACCCGTCGGGCCGCAGGGTGGTCAGTGTGGAGATGTGCCGCTCCCGCCAGAAGGCGAGGAAGGCGTCGTCGAGCGCGTGCGGATCATGGGCCATGCCCGCGATCGTACGTCGCGGGGCCCGGCGGCCGGTGCGCCGGGCCCTGCGTGCGGGACCGCCTCGGTGCCTGCGGGAACCGCGGTGCACCGGGCGGACCGCCCGGTACCCGCGGACCGCCTCAGTGCCCGCGGGCGATCCACTCCGGGAGGGCCGGGGCCTCGGCGCCGATGGTCGTCGGGTCGCCGTGGCCGGTCCGGACCACGGTCTCCCCGGGCAGCGTCAGCAGCCGCTCCCGGATCGAGTCGATGATGGTCGGGAAGTGCGAGAACGACCGGCCCGTGGCACCCGGACCACCGTGGAAGAGGGTGTCCCCGGTGAACACCGTGCCCAGGCCGGGGGCGTGGAGGCAGACCGCGCCCGGGGCGTGGCCGGGCGTGTGGAGGACGGTGAGCGTGGTGCCCGCCACCTCGATCCGCTGCCCGTCGGCGAGTTCGCCGTCCGGGAGGCGGTCGGGGTGGGTCAGCTTCCACAGCGGCAGGTCGTCCGGGTGCAGCAGGATCGGCGCGCCGGTGCGCTCGGCGAGCGCGGGGGCGGCGTCGATGTGGTCGTTGTGCGCGTGGGTGGAGACGATGGCGAGCAGCCGTCGCCCGCCGAGCGCCGCCTCGATGGCCGCGGCGTCGTGGGCCGCGTCGATCACCACGGCCTCGTCGTCGTCGCCGACGATCCAGACGTTGTTCTCCACCTGCCAGCTGCCGCCGTCGAGTTCGAAGGTGCCGGCGGTGATCAGCCGGTCGATCCGGGCCGGGCCGCTCACAGGACCACCACCGAACGGAGCACGTCACCGTGGTGCATGCGCTCGAACGCCTGCTCCACCGCGTCGAGTTCGATGGTCTCGGTGACGAACGCGCCCAGGTCCAGGCGGCCCTGGAGGTAGAGGTCGATCAGCATCGGGAAGTCCCGCGAGGGCAGGCAGTCCCCGTACCAGGAGGACTTCAGCGCGCCGCCCCGGCCGAACACGTCCAGCAGCGGCAGTTCCAGCTGCATCTCCGGCGTCGGCACGCCGACCAGGACGACCGTGCCGGCCAGGTCCCGGGCGTAGAAGGCCTGCCGGTACGTCTCGGGCCGGCCGACGGCCTCGACGACCACGTCCGCGCCGTGGCCGCCGGTGAGCTCGCGGATCGCCTCGACCGGGTCGGTGTTCTTCGAGTTGACGGTGTGGGTGGCACCGAGCTTCTCGGCGGTGGCGAGCTTGCGGTCGTCGATGTCCACCGCGATGATCTTCCCCGCGCCGGCCAGCCGCGAACCGAGCACGGCCGCGCCGCCGACGCCGCCGCAGCCGATGACCGCGACGGTGTCGCCCCGGCCGACGTTGCCGGTGTTGATCGCGGCACCGATGCCCGCCATCACGCCGCAGCCGAGCAGGCCCGCGACGGCCGGCTCGGCGGCCGGGTCCACCTTGGTGCACTGGCCGGCGGCGACCAGGGTCTTCTCGGCGAACGCGCCGATGCCCAGGGCCGGCGACAGCTCGGTGCCGTCCAGCAGGGTCATCCGCTGCTTGGCGTTGTGGGTGTTGAAACAGTACTGGGCCCGTCCGCGCTTGCAGGCGCGGCACTGGCCGCAGACCGCGCGCCAGTTGAGGATCACGAAGTCGCCGGGCTCGACCTCGGAGACGCCCTCGCCGACCGACTCGACGATGCCCGCCGCCTCGTGGCCCAGCAGGAACGGGAACTCGTCGTTGATACCGCCCTCGCGGTAGTGCAGATCGGTGTGGCAGACGCCGCAGGCCTGGATCCGCACCACCGCCTCACCCGGCCCGGGGTCGGGGACGACGATCGTCGTCACCTCGACGGGCGCGCCCTTGGCGCGCGCGATGACTGCCTTGACCTGCTGGGCCATCCGAATTCCACCTCCGTCGGCCGGTGCGACTCTGCAACCGGCTTGACCTGCGTCGAACGAGTCAGACGACTCGCCCACGAAGCGTATCGTCCGGCCCGGCGGCGTTCCGGGGAACGGCCCTGGTGATCCGGCTCACCGCGGCCGGGGGCCATCCGCGGACCGTCCGGGGGCCGTCCGGGGGCCGTCCCGGAGCGGCCGACCGGGGAACGCCGGGCGAGGACCGGCAGCGGCCCGCCGCGGGGGGGCGCGTGCCCGCCTCCGAGCGCCCGTCACCACGCTCTCGGCGCCCCGGCGTTGGCTGGAATCATCGCTGACTGTGGCCCGTCGCCCACGTACGGTCGAACCGACCCCGGCCACCCGGCACACCGTCACCCGCCACGCCGTCACCCTCCCGTCGCCCCGTCACCCGCGCCCCGCCGTCGATCCCCCGTCGCCCGAGCACCACTGCCACCCGAGCACCGCCGTCACCCGCACCGCCCGGATCCACCCCCCGTCCGGCCGCCGCACCGCGGCCACCGCCCTGGAGTCTGGAGTACGGATGTCCGCCGAGAACAGTGCCACCCGTGCCGGCACCGGCACCGCCCCGAACCCCGGAACCGCGGCGGCCCTGCTGCCGCCCCTGCACTGCCTGCGCCTGCTCGCGCCCGGCCCGCCCAGGCTGGCCGCGCTGCCCACCGGCACCCCGGTCTGGCTGATCAGCCGGCACGCCGACGTCCGGCAGGTGCTCACCGACCAGCGCCTGGGACGGTCCACGCTCTACGCGCCCGACGCCCCGCCGGTCTCCCGCACCCCGAACCTGCTCGACGACCCGTCCAGCATGCTCAACATCGACGGCGCCGAGCACCAGCGGCTGCGCCGCACCGTGCAGCGCGCCTTCACCCCGCGCGCGATAGCCCGCTGGCGGCCGTGGGTGGCCTCGGTGATCGAGGGCCTGCTCAACGAGCTGATCGACCAGGGCTCGCCCGCCGACATCGTCGCCGGCTACACCCGTCCGCTGCCGGTCGCCGTGATCAGCCGTCTGATGGGCCTGGACGGCCTCGACGGCAAGCGCCTCGTGCACTGGAGCGACCACGCCCTCTCCACCTCCGCCTACTCGGCGGAGGCGATCCGGACCGCCATGGCCGAGTTCGCCGGCTTCGGCGCCGAACTCATCGCCGAACGCCGCGCCGCGCCCGGGGACGACCTGGTGAGCGGCCTGCTCGCGGCCGCCGCCGAGACCCCCGGGATCACCGAGGAGCAGCTGGTCTCGCTGGTGATCGGCCTCGTGGTGGCCGGCCACGAGACCACCATGACCTCCCTCGGCAACGCCGTCGTCTACCTGCTCGGCGACGGCCGGGACGCCTGGGGGCAGCTCGCCTCGGACGAGCGGAGCGCGGCCGCCGCCACCGAACAGCTGCTGCGCGCCGTCCCGCTCGGGGACGCCGACGTCCTGCCCGGCCTGCTGCGGCGGGCCGTCGAGGACGTGGAGGTCGGCGGCGTGCTGATCCCCGCCGGCAGCGTGGTCGCCGCCAGCACCGACGCCGCCAACACCGATCCCGAGGTGTTCACCGGTGACCTGCTGACCGAGCTGTTCTCCCCGCTCGCCGGGCCGATGCTCACCTTCGGCGCCGGTCCGCACCACTGCCTGGGCGCCTGGCTGGCCCGGATGGAGCTGGAGCTGGCCCTGCACCGGCTGGCCCGTCGGCTCCCGGCCCTGCGGCTCACCGAGCCGGCGGGCGCCATCGACTGGCGGCGCGGTCTGCTGACCCGCAGCCCGCAGAGCCTCCAGGTCTCCTGGTGACGGCCGCCGGTCGTCCGGGCACCGGGCCGGACGTGCGGACGGTCGCAGCCCCGGACGCCGCCCCCGACGTCGCCCCCAACGTCGGCCACGGGGTCGGCCGCGGGGTCGCCCCCGACGTCGCCGGAGAGGTCGCTGCGGCGGCCGACCCCATGGTGGTGGTCCGGGTGAACCGGGACCGGTGCATCGGCTCGGCCATGTGCGCGCACACCGCGCCCGGCTCCCTGGCGCTCGGCGCCGACGGCGTCGCCCAGCCGCTCAACGGGCCGTTCGCGGACACCGACGGCGGCCTCGCCGGGGCGTTCGCCACCGAGTTCGCCGGGGAGTTCGCCGGCGACCTGCCCGAGGGCCTCGACGGCGAGCCGCTGACGCCGGAGCTGACCGAGGCGGTCGACTTCTGCCCGGTGGAGGCGCTCACCCTGTACGCCGCCCGCGACGGCCGCCGGATCAGCACGCCGGAGTGAACCCCGGTGGCCGGCCGGTCACCGCCGTCGGCGCCCCCGTCCAGGAGGGCGCCGACGGCGGCACGGCCGGCACCGGGCCGCCCGCGTCGCCGGGCTGCCCCGCGTCACCCGGCCGACCGCCTCACCGGACCGAGCGCGTCACCCGGCCGAGCCCCTCACCCTGCCGAGCGCGTCACCCGGCCGACCGCAGCGCCTCCCGGATCTCGGAAGCCGGGTCGCCCTCGTGGTACGGACGCTCACTCACCTCGATGTGGTCCAGGAACTCCTGGTACCGCAGCGCACACGCGAGGTGGTGGAGCGGGCCGACCAGCTCCAGCGCCCGCTCCGGATCGCACCCGGGGACCTGCGCCCGCCACGCACCCGCCCACTCCCGGGCCACCTGCGCCCAGCGCTCCTCGTCCACGAACGGGCGCGGCCGCCACCCGTCCATGGCCGGGTGGCCCAGGCAGGCGTCGGCGTAGTCGATGACCACCGGGTCCCCGCCGTCGGAGCGCCAGTTGCCGGGGTGGAAGTCGCCGTGGACGACGGTCTCCGGCAGCCCGCAGGCGGCCAGCTCCCCGACCAGGGCGGGCAGCCGGGCGGCCAGCGACCGGGCGGCGGCGAGCTCGTCGGCCGACAGGTCCGACTCGGTCCCCAGCCGGTCCAGCAGCCCGCCGACCGCGGCCGCGAGCGCGCGCGGGGTCCGGTCGCGCAGGCCGGCCGCGGCGGCCCGGCCGTCGGCCGCGAGCGCCGCCTGGGCGCCGACCAGCCGGGACACCGCGCCGGTCACCTCTTCCTCCGAGGGGCCCCAGCAGTCCTTCCCGGGCACCTCGTCCAGGAGCAGCCGCCCGGCGTCGGGGTCGGCGGCGAGCACCGACGGCACCAGGGCCGGGTCCGCGGCTCCGAACAGGGCGATCACGTCCGCCTCGCGGGCGTTGAACGCCGGGTTGATCACCTTCAGCCAGGCCGGCCCGGCGGCGGTCGGGAAGCGGAACAGCCCGGACAGGTTCCACGTCCGGACCTGCTCGGCCCGGCCGGTGGCCGGGCGCCCGGCCGCGGCCAGCTCCCGCTCCGCCCAGTCGACCGCCTCGCGCAGCCCGGACGCGGTGGCCCAGCCCGCCCGCCGCTCGGCCGGACCGAGCAGCGCGGCGACCTCGGGGACGGCCTGACGCGGCACCAGTCCGGCCGGCCGCTCCAGCGCCTCCGCGTGGTAGACGGTGTGCCCGCCGCTGCCGCCCTCCCCACCGGTCACCTCGGCGAGCCGGACCACCACCACGGGCGCGCCGACCTCCGCCGTGACCCGCTCGACCACCGGCCCGACCGACGACCACCACCCCTCGTCCAGCTCGAAGGGCCCCACCGGCCCCAGGTAGTCGTCGCCGTGGGTGAGATGGACGCCGACCGTCCGACCATTCGTTCGCATCCGGGGATGTTCCCGCAGTTCACCCGCCCCCGCGACCGAATTACCGGCCGGTCCGCCGGGCCGCCGGGCCGCCCCACCGTGCCGCCCGGGCCTGTACGGATCATGGCCGGTTCTCCGGGTGCGGGGCAGACGGAACGGGAACGGCTCCCTACGCTACCCAGCCATGCGCATACCCAACTCCGCGACGAAACGCGTCGGCGTCGTCGCCGCACTCACCCTGTTCCTCAGCCTGATGGGCTTCGGCGGGCAGGCGTCCGCCACGCCCACCGTCCCGCCGCCGCACTTCGCCCTGAGCGTCGACCACACCACCGTGACACCGGGCCAGGTCGCCACGCTGACCGCGACCTTCACCAACCCGCAGGCCACTCCCGTGCAGTTCCTCTACGCGTGGCTGCCCATGGTCGAGGTCGGACCCCAGCCCGCACCCGGTGCCCGGGCGGAGTTCACCGGGTGTTCCGGCGACGTGAGCTGGTGCGACTACGCGAGCAGCCGGGTCCTCCTCAACCTGACCTCGCCGCAGGTGCCGATCGATCCGGGGACCAGCCGGACCATCACCCTGTCGTTCCGGTACCCCGCCACCTCCGACTGCACCGTCCACCCCGTCGTCGACTTCGCCCCGCACTACTTCCACTACGAGTACGCCCAGGGCACGCTGAGCTACGACGGCGCGGAGGTCCCGGCCCCGGCCGTCACCACCACCCTGGTCTGCCCGCCGACCCTGTAGGACCGCGACCGCGCCTCCCCGGCCGCCGTCCCGGCAGCGCCCGCCCGGTCGGCACCGCTTCCACCCGCGCGCCCGTCGCCCCACCGTCCACCACCGTCGCCCCCTTCCCGACCAGGGGGGCGGCCCGAAGCCGGTCCGCGCCTCCCCGTTTTGCCACCGCTCCCACCCTCGTGTTCGGATGCCGGGCATGACCGCCCCCGCCGACCGCCCGACCTGCCCCTGCGTGCTCTGCACCGCGGCGGAGCACGACGACGCCGTCCTCCGGGGCCGCCGGCGGCCGGGCCTCCGGTGGCCGGGGCGCTCGCGCGCGGCACGCGTCCCCCGCCACTGGCGGCACGTCGCGGCGGGCGTCCGGGCCCGCGGCCACCAGGTGGTCGGCATCGGCGGCGGTGGCGACGTACCGGACTGGGCGTTCACCGTGGGGCTCTGGCACACCCACCGCCTCCCGGAGGTGGCGATGTTCGGCCTGTCCACGCACGACCGGATGCACTGGGTGGACGAAGCCGCGGCACGGCTCCGCGACGGTGCCCCCGCCGCCCCGGACAGCCGGCTGACGAGTGTGCTGGAAGGCCACCCGCTCCTCCTCAAGCCCGTGGACCCGAGTTGGCACCGGCCGCTGCTGGGTACGGCGGGCGGCTTCTACCGTCGCGCGCCCTTCCCCGTCCTCCAGCTGGTCTGGCCCGACCGGACCGGCCGTTGGCCGTGGGACCCGGCGGCCACCCCCGGCTGCCGGGCGCAGCCCCGCCTCTGGCTGCCGGTCGGCGACCACCCGCAGGGCGTCTGGACGGCCGAGGCCACCGGGACCACCGGAACCACCGGGACCGCCGAGGCCGCAGCAGCCACCACCGCCGCAGCGGCCGGAGGCGCCCCGGGAGCGGCCGGCGGCCGACCCGTCTAGCCGATCGCCACCCCCGTGCCCGACACCCGGACCCGGGTGTCCTCCTCGCGCAGCTCGACGCGGAGCACGCCCGGGCGGCCCAGATCCTCGCCCTGGTGCAGCGTGAGCACCACCGGGGCGGTGACGGCGCCGAGTTCGCGCAGGTAGGCGCCGAAGGCGGCGGCCGCCGCGCCCGTCGCCGGGTCCTCGACCACGCCGCCGACCGGGAACGGGTCCCGGACGTGGAAGACGTCCGGGCCGGCCCGCCAGACCAGTTGGACGGTGGTCAGGTCACGCGCGGTCATGTAGGCGGCCAGGCCGTCGAAGTCGTACTCCAGGCGGGCCAGCCGGTCGCGGGTGGCGGCCGCCAGCACCAGGTGCCGGGCGCCCGCGTAGGCGATCCGGGCCGGCAGGGCGGCGTCCAGGTCCTCGGGCGACCAGCCGAGCAGGGCGAGCGCCTCGGCGACGTCCGCCGCACCCGCCTCCTCGACGTACGGCTCGACACTGGTGAGGGTGGCGCGCAGCGTGCCGTCCGCGCCCTTGTCCACCGCGACCGGGACCTCGCCGGCCGCGGTGCGGAAGACGTACCGCCCCGGGCCGACCCGCTCGGCGAGCGCGACGGCGGAGGCGACGGTGGCGTGGCCGCAGAACGGCACCTCCGCCAGCGGGCTGAAGTAGCGCACGCTGTAGGAGCCTTCGGAGCCGGCGTCCGTGCCCCGCACCAGGAAGGCGGTCTCGGAGTAGCCCACCTCGGCGGCGATGGCGAGCATCCGCTCGGCGGACAGGCCGGTGGCGTCGAGCACCACGCCCGCCGGGTTGCCGCCCGCCGGGTCGGTGGCGAAGGCGGCGTACCGGAGGATCTCGGGTTCAGGGGCCGTCGGGGACACGGCAGCGTCACTGTTCATGATCACTCGAACGCGGCCGGTCGGCCGCCTGTTCCCGTTCCGTTCCGTTCCGGTGTCCGGTGGTGCACCGGGCGCCGCACGCCCCCTGTTCCCCCGTCACGCCCCGCACGGCCCGGACGCCCCGCGTGCCCCGGACACCCCGCGTGCCCCGTGTGCCCCGCACGGCCGGACACCCCCGGAGCCGGACGGAGCCGGAAGGGGCCGGACCGAGCGGCCTCACCGCAGCACCGCCTCCAGCAGGTCGGTCCCGAGCCGGGCACTGCCCGCCAGATCGAGCTGGTACAGCATGTACCGCCCCCGCCGCCGGGTGATCAGCAGCCCGGCCTTGCGGAGCACCGCCAGGTGCCGGGACACCTCGGGCGCGCTGAGCTGCCAGGCCGCCGCCAGCTCGCCGGTGGTGTGCGGGCCGCGCGCGATGGTCCGGGCGAGCCGCAGCCGGACAGGGTGGGCGAGCGCCTCCAGCCGCTGCTGGACCACGGCCAGCGAGACGGGCTCGGGCACCCCGGCCTCGGCCACGGGGTACTGCACCACCGGCCGCCACCCCGTCGCGTGGACCACCACCAGGTGCGGCCGGCCGAACGCGGTCGGGATGAAGGTGACGCCACCCGCGGGGGCCCCGTACGTGGTGTTGTCCTGCAGCTTGTCGACGACGATCTGGCGCCGCCCCCCGCCGGAGTCCTCCAGCACCACCGAGGCGGAGACCGCCGCCAGCGCCTCGGCGGCGCCGTGCCGCATCAGCAGGTCGGTCTTCCGCCGGGCGTCGGCCGCGAGTTCCGGCAGCACCCGCCGCCAGGCCTCGGCGAAGAACGCCTCCTCGCAGTCCTCCAGCATCCGCCGGACCAGCGCGCGCACCGCCGGCGGGTCGCTCAGCAGCCGGTCGGCGAACTCGGCCTGGCGGGGACCGCGCGCCAGCGCGAGCTCACGGGCCCGCTCCTGCGCCACCGGGTCGGTGAGCGGCGAGGTGATCCGGTGGGCGAGGCGGGACGCCCCGCAGGTCAGCACCAGCGCGGCCCGGACGTAGTGCTCGTCCTCGATCCGGTCGACGGCGTCCAGTTCCTCGGCGAGGGTGGCGCCGGGCAGGCCGGGGACGAGGAAGTCGGCGCGCGAGGAGCGCCAGAGGAAGTCCGCCTCGGTCAGCCGCTCGGCGAGTCCGGGCGGAACGGAGGCCGTCGTGGAGGCCGCCCAGCCGTGCAGCGCGGGGTGGTGCGCCGGCTCGCCGAGGACGTGCAGCATCGCACTCAGCTCGGCCAGCGGCGAGGGGGTGAAGAGGAGGCGCTCGTCGGGCAGGGCGGCGATGTCGATGGTCAGGCTCACGCCGACGATCCTGCCACCCGCCCGCGAGCGGCCCAGCGTCGATTGACGGTAGTCGTCAATCGACGTGCCCGCGGGCGGGGCACGGGCGCACGGTACCGGCCATGACCCCACCTCAGAACCCGGCCCCGAGCCCGACCGACACCCTCGACACCTCCGACATCCCCGGCACCCTCGACACCCTGACCGCCGCCGGTACCCGGACCACCGACGCGACCGCCACCGGCACCGCGACCGCCACCGCCACCGCGCCGGTGAAGTCCCCCGCCGGACCCGCCGCCCTGCTCGGCCTGCTCACCGCCGCCGGCGGCCGCCGCTACGCCGCCGCCCTGCTGGTCGACGCCCTCGGCACCGGCCTGCTCCGCCCGTTCCTCCTGCTCTACGGCATCGGCGTGCTGGCCCTGGACGCCGGCGCGGCCGGCCTGGCGATGTCGGCCGGCATGGTCGCCGGCCTGCTGGTCCTGCCGCTCACCGGCCGCTGGATCGACCGGGGTGCCCGCAGCCTCCCGGCGGCTGCCACCCTGCTGGTCCGGGCGGCCGGCGCGGTGACGCTGCTGCTGTCCGACGGCGTGGCCGGGTTCACGGCGGCCGCCGTGCTGCTCGGCATCGGCAGCCAGTCCTGGCCGACCACCCACGCCGCCGTGGTCTCGACGCTCACCGAGGGCCGCACCCGGGACGCCGCGCTGGCGGCCGGACGGACGCTGCGCAACGCCGGGCTGGGCGCGGGTGCGCTGCTCGCCACCCTGGCGGTCGCCGGCGGTTCCGGCACGATCCGGCTGCTCGCCGGGGTGACCGCCGCCGCCTGCCTGGTCGCGGCGGTCCTGGTCCACTCCCTGCGGGTGAGCACGCCCCGGACGCCCGCCACCGCCGACGCGCCGGGAACCACCGCGCCGGGCACCGACGGCTCCCCCGTCGAACGGGCCACGAAGAGCCCCGAGCTGCGGCGGATCACCCTGCTGAGCGTCGCCAACCTCCCGTACTCCTTCTCCTTCGACGTCCTGGAGGTGGCGCTGCCCGCCCTGCTGGTGCTGCACCTGCACGCCTCCCCGGCCTGGTCGTCCGGGGTGTTCGTGGGCAACACCGTGCTGGTGATCACGCTCCAGCTGGCCGTGGTGCTCCGCCTCGCCGACCGCTCCCGGCGCGCCGTGCTGGCGGCGGGCGGGGCCGCCCTCGCCGTCTCCTACCTGGGGTTCTGGGCGGCCGGAGCGCTCGGCGGTACGGCCGGCGCCGCCACCGTGGCGGCCGTCTCGGTGCTCTTCACCCTCGGCGAGATCCTCTACTCCGGGTCGGGGACGGCCCTGGTGGCCGCCACGGCGCCGCCGCAGCAGCTCGGCCGGGCGCTGGCCCGCTGGGAGCTGTCGATGGGTGTCGGCCGGGCGCTGGCCCCGGCCGCCCTGACCGCCCTGCTGGCCGTGGGCCCGGGCGCCCTCTGGGCCGTCCTCGCCGCCACCACCCTGCTCGCCGCAGCGGCCGTCACCCGCCTCGCCCCGACGGGGTGACCGGCCAGGCGCCCCGCCAGGTGACCGCCGGAGCGGCCGGTCCGGTGGCCGATCCGGCGAGCGACCGGTCCGGTGGCCGATCCGGCGAGCGACCGCGCTGGCGGGCGGCACCCAGGTGCACCCGGGACACCCCACCGGACCGGCCGCAGCCCGCCCGCACCCCACCGCAGCCCGCCCGCGCCCCACCGAACCCGACCGAACCAGACCGAACCCGACGAAGCCCACCGAAGCCGCCACCCGACCGGTGTGATGATCACCCGTATGGCGCTCACCCCCTACCAGCAACAGCTCCGCGACCGCGTCCTCGCCCCGCCGGTCGTCCCCCCGCCCCGCCCTGGCGGCAGTCCGGGCCCGGCCTGATCGCGGTGGGCGGACTGCTCGGCATCGGCCTCGCCACCCACCCCGCCACCGGGGACGACCTGGTCCTGGTGGTCTCCAGCACCGGACACGGCCTCCTCGACGCGAAGACCGGCACCCGGCTCGCCCGCGCGTACGACCCGGACGAGGACCCGGACGGCCCGGACCTCGCCTGCCCCGGCCTCGGACCGGCCTCGGACCGGCCTCGGACCGGTCGCGGACGTCCGTCCGTGCACAGAACCGTCCACGACCACCGGGACGTCCGCCCGCACCCCGGACCCGCGTCCCGGACCGGCGCCCCGGGTCCGCCCTTCCCCTCTCCGCCCGGGAACGCGCGGCAGCGGGGTCCCTCCCCGGCCCGTCCCGGGGTGCGGGCGGGCGTCCGGTCGCCGATGCTGGGCGGCGACGCGTGTACGCACTCCGTGCAGGACGGCGCGCCCGGTCGCGAGGAAGGACACCCCGCATGAGCGCCCTCGAATTCGAGGTCATCGACAGCCCCGACAGCTCACTGAACAAGACCTCCGTGCTGGTGACCGGCCCCAGCGACGCGCTCCTGGTGGACGCCGGATTCACCAGGACCGACGGGCGCCGGCTGGCCGAGCGGGTGAGGGCCAGCGGCAAGCGGCTCACCACGGTGTTCGTCAGCCACGGCGACCCGGACTTCTACTTCGGCGCCCAGGAGGTGCAGGACGTCTTCCCCCAGGCCCGGTTCCTGGCCACCGCGTCCACTGTCGAGCACATCCAGGAGACCTTCGACGCCAAGCTCAAGGCCTGGGCGCACCTGGGCCCCGAACTGCCCACCCGGCTGGTCCGCCCCGAGGTCCTGCACGGCGACGACCTGGTCTTCGAGGGGCACCGGTTCGAGCTGCGCGGCGCCGACTTCCACCTGCCGGACCGGCACTACCTCTGGCAGCACCACCACCGCACGGTGCTCGGCGGGGTCCTGCTCTTCCAGGGCCTGCACGTGTGGACGGCGGACACCCCGACCCCGGAGCAGCGGGCGGCCTGGATCGGTCTGCTGGACGACATGGCGGCGTTGGAACCGGAGTTCGTGGTGGCCGGCCACCGCACGGCGGGCGCGCCCACCGACACCGGCCCGATCGACCACACGCGCGACTACCTGCGGGCCTTCGAGACGGAGGTCGGCCGGGCGCCGGACGCGGCCTCCGCCAAGGAGGCGCTGGAGCGGCGCTTCCCGGACCTCGGCATGACCTTGGCCGTCGACCTCGGGACGAAGGTCGCCAAGGGCGAGATGACCTGGGGCTGAGCGGCGATGATCGAGATCCCGAGGTCGACCGCCGCGTTCGCCGAGTCCGACGCGCCTGCCGACGTGGTCCGCCGCCAGTACCTGGCCTCGGCGCGCGGCGACCTGGCCGCGTTGCGGGCCACCCTCGCCGACGACGTCGAGTGGACGGAGATGGCGGGGTTCCCGCTGGCCGGCACGTACCGGACGCCGAAGGGCGTCACCAGCGGGGTGATGGAGCGGCTGGCCGCCGACTGGGAGGGCTGGACGGCGCACGACGACCGCTACGTGGTGGACGGTGAGGACGTGGTGGTGCTGGCCCGCTACACGGCCGTCCACAAGTCGACCCGCCGCCCGCTGGCCGTCCGGGTGGCGCACCACTTCACCGTGCGCGGCGGCCGGATCGTCCGCTTCGAGCAGTTCACCGACACCGCCCTGGTCCGCGACGCGATGTCGCCTTGACGCCGTACCGCTGCACCGCCGTATCGCTTTGACGCCATGTCGTCGTGACACGCGATGTCGCCGTACCCCGTACCCCGTACCGCCGTACCGCCATGTCGTCTTGGCGGTACGACGCCGTTCCGGAATGCCGGTCCCGTGGGGCGCCGCCGCCGATCCGCGGCGGCGCCGGTGCATGTCAGCAGGTCACCGCCCGGTACCGCCCCACCCTCGCGTCACCCGTTCGGGGGAGCCCGCGCGGCGCGCCCGAGTGCGGTCTCGACAGCCCCGCCGGGCGACGGCAGGCTGTCCGTGATTCCGGCCGGAGAGCGAGGAGTTCATCATGAGCACGGACAGCACTGGCGGTACGGGCAACGTCGCGGGCGGCACCGCGGGCGGTACGGGTGGGGCCGACGGCGGGACGGACCGTCCATACGTCATCGTCGGCGCCTCCCTCGGCGGTGCGAAGGCCGCCCAGGCACTGCGCGAGGCCGGCTACCGGGGCGGCATCGTCCTGATCGGCGACGAGCACGAGCGCCCGTACGAGCGGCCGCCCCTGTCCAAGGGCTACCTGCTCGGGAAGAGCGCGCGGGAGAAGATCTACGTCCATCCGCCGCAGTGGTACGCGGAGCACGACGTGACCCTGCGGCTGGGCACGGCGGTGACCGCGGTCGACCCGTCCGCGCACACCGTGACGCTGGCCGACGGCAGCCGGGTGGAGTACGCGAAGCTGCTGCTGACCACCGGTTCGGTGCCGCGCCGGCTGCCGGTGCCCGGGGCCGACCTGGACGGCGTGCTCTACCTGCGCCGGGTCGAGGACAGCGACCGGATCCGGGCGGCCTTCCGGTCCGGCGGGCGGATCGCGGTGATCGGGGCCGGCTGGATCGGCCTGGAGACCGCGGCCGCGGCCCGGGCGGCGGGCGCCGAGGTGACCGTGCTGGAGGCCGCCGCGCTGCCGCTGCTCCGGGTGCTGGGCCGCGAGGTGGCGCAGGTCTTCGCCGACCTGCACCGCGACCACGGGGTGGACCTCCGGTTCGACGTCGAGGTCGCGGAACTGACCGGCGAGGGCGGCAAGGTGACGGGGGTCCGGCTGGCGGACGGCACGACGGTGGCGGCGGACGCCGTCGTGGTCGGCATCGGCATCACCCCGGACACCGGGCTCGCCGAGGCGGCCGGGCTGGAGGTCGAGAACGGCGTCAAGACCGACGAGCACCTGCGGACCTCGGACCCGGACGTCTTCGCGGCCGGCGACGTCGCCAACGCCTACCACCCGCAGCTCGGCCGGCACATCCGGGTCGAGCACTGGGCCAACGCGGTCAACCAACCGCAGACGGCGGCGCGGGCGATGCTCGGCGAGGACGCCGTCTACGACCGGGTCCCGTACTTCTTCTCGGACCAGTACGACCTGGGGATGGAGTACGTCGGGTACGTGGAGCCGGGCGGCTACGACCAGGTGGTGTTCCGGGGCGACCCGGCCACCCGCGAGTTCATCGCCTTCTGGCTGGCCGACGGGCGGGTGCTGGCGGGCATGAACGTGAACATCTGGGACGTCACCGACCCGATCCGCACGCTGATCCGCTCCGGGCGGGTGGTGGACACCAAGGCACTGGCCGACCCGGAGGTGCCGCTCGGCGACGTCTGACGGCGCGAACCGAAAGGCCCGCCCCGGAACCGGGTTCCGGGGCGGGCCGTCGCCGTCGGCCCACCGCGCGTCGGCACCGCCGTGCCGGCGCGGGGCGGCCGCGCGGGGCCGGGCTCCGTCACCGCACCAGGCGACGGGCCGCAAGCGCCACGCGTCAGGCGACCGGCGGGAACGCCTCGGCGTCGGGCTTCAGCAGCTGGCCGGGCGCGGGCGCCTTCTGGTTCACCAGGTAGTCGGTGACCAGCTTGCCGAGCTCCTTGCTTCGGCCGACCGCGCAGTGCTCGACGACATCGACCGAGACCAGCACGGCGTTGCCGAGCTGGCGCTGCATCCGCTGCGAGAACGTGTAGTTGGTCGCCGGGTCGTAGAGGTTGCCGATCACCATGACCGGGGTGGAGGTCCGGCGGTTCCACGGGCCGGTGAAGCGCTCGGCGTCACGCGCCGGGGCGGGCCAGCTGGCGCAGGTCGGGCCGTCGAAGGCCTGGTAGCGGCCGAAGGTCGGGGACTCCTTCTCCCAGGCCCGGGCGTAGTTGACGAACAGCCGCGGGTTGGACGGGTACAGCTTGTCCTGGCAGTTGACGCCGTAGTAGGAGTCGTCCGCGGAGTACGGGGTCTCCGGCAGGGCCTCGCGCAGGGCGTTCGGGACGGTCACCGCGAGCACGTTGGCCGCCTCGGAGGGGGCCGCGGCGGCGGAGGCCGCCAGGCTGTTCGCGGCGGGCGCCCGGAGCACGTCGTCCATGGCCTGGAGCGACTGGGCGAGCGGCGCCTGGAGGCGCTGCGCGTAGAGCGCGCTGGCCACCTGGCTGGTGAAGCTGGACAGCGTCACCTTGCTGCCGTTCGGGAGGGTGACCGGGCTGGTGCGCAGGTGGTCGCGGATCGCGTCGAACTTGGCACGGGTGTCGCCGGCGCCGAAGGCGCAGCGCGGGGCGCCCGCCGTCTGGCAGCGCTTGAGGAACTCGTCCAGGGCGACCTCGAACCCGGCGGCGCGCTGCTTGTCGTACTCCACGCCGTCGCGCATGCGCAGGTCGGGGTCGACGTTGCCGTCGACGATCACCGCGCGGACCTTGCTCGGGTACATGCCGGCGTAGGTGGCGCCGATCAGGGTGCCGTAGGAGAACCCGGCGAAGGTCAGCTTCGCGTCGCCGACGGCCCGGCGCATCCGGTCGAGGTCGCGGACGACGTTGATGGTGGACATGTGCTCGATCAGCGGGCCCGCGTTGCGGGAGCAGGCGTCGCTGTAGTCCTCGGTGGCGTCGATGGTCTCGTTTATCTCGGACCTGGTGACGGGCACGCCGACCATCCGGTCGTTGACGGCGGCGGCCTCCTCGTCGGTGGTGAAGCACTTGAGCGGGTTGCTCCTGGCGACCCCGCGCGGGTCGAATCCGACCAGGTCGAAACGGTCCTGCACGTCCTTGCCGAACCGGGTGGTGGTCGCCCAGAGGTAGCCGCTGCCGCCCGGGCCGCCGGGGTTGAGGAACAGCGAGCCGATCCGCTTGGCGGGGTCGCTCGCCCGTCGCCGCATCATGGCGATGCCGGTGGTCTCACCGTTCGGGCGGTCGTAGTCGAGCGGCACCTGGTAGACGGCGCAGTCGTAGATCTTCGGGTCCGGCTGCGTCGGGTCGGGGTTGCACGGCTTCCAGTCGACCGGTGCCACCTTGGCCTCGGCGGCCGGGCCGGGATCCGGGGCGGCCACGGCCGCGGCTGCGCTGCCGGCGACGAGGGCGAGGGCACTGGCGACCGCCAGTGCCGCGCTGGTGATACGGGACACGAAACCTCCTCAGGTTCTACAAACCCGCACAGCCTGTCAGCCCTCGGTCAACAGGGGAAGACCATGGAAGGCAGGAGATTCTTGCGAGAAGCGGTCGACGCGGCGTCAATCTCGGTACAGATCGGAAGATTGACGGGAAATCACGCGGCCTTGGCCGAACGGCACTCCCCTGAGGCGGCCTGGCGGACCCGGCCGCCGTGCTCGCCCTTCACGGCGGGTTCCCGTATCGGCGCGAGGCTTGACGACCCGGCGACGGCGCGGACCTCGCACGCCGGCAGCGGCGGCACCGCCGGCACCGGTGACGGCGCCGGCACCGGCCGGCCGGCCGGCGTCCCGGGCCACCGGCCGACGCGCCGCTCAGCGCGTCCCGGCCGGGACCGCCGGGACCGCCGGGACCGCCTCCGAGGCTGCCTCCGGGACCCCCACCGGAACCCCCACCGGAACCGCTACCGGGATCGCTACCGGAACCGCCGCCGGGCTTGCCGCCCGCCACGGACGGTCCCGCTCCGCCCAGCGCACGGCCGGGCCCATCGCACAGCCGGCCGCCAGGAAGAGCCCGCCGAGCAGCAGCCAGCCCGGCACGCCCCAGTCCAGCAGCAGCGCCGTCAGCAGCAGCGGGCCGGCCGTACGGGCCGCCGCCACGCCCGTGCCGAAGAAGCCCTGGTACTGGCCGAGCCGGTCGGCCGGGGCCAGGTCGAAGCCGATCTGCCAGGACCCGGCCGACTGCTTCATCTCGCCGAGCACCTGGAGCGCCGCGGCCGCCACCAGCAGCGCCGCCATCGCCCAGACCGGGACGTCGGCGGCCGACAGCGCGAACACCGCGCAGGAGGCGAGCAGTACCGCGCCCGCCTGGCGGACGGCGCGCGAAGCCGACCGGAGTCCGGTGACGGCCCGCGCCGTCCGGACCTGGAAGAGCGTCACACCGACCGTGTTGAGCACGAAGAGCGCCGAGCCGAGCCAGCCGAGCTGCGGCGCCCGCTCGGCGATCCAGAGCGGGACGACCAGGCTCAGCAACGGCATCCGCAGCAGCAGCACGGTGTTGACCAGCGTCACCACGGCGTACCGGCGGTCGGCCAGCACCGCGAACCCGTGCCCGTCACCGCCCGCCCGTCCGGCCGTCGGCGTCACCTCCGGCAGGCGGAGCAGCACCAGCCCCGCCGCCAGGAAGCCCAGCGCGGTGAGCGCGAACGCGGCGAGGAACGCCGTCCGGGTGCCGACGGCGAGCGCGACGCCGCCCAGCGCGGCGCCCACCGCCAGCCCGGCGTTCAGGGTGGACTGGAGCCGGGCGAGCGCGCCGGTCCGCTCCGCCACGGGAACGAGGCCGCCGACCAGCGCCTGCCGGGCGGCGCCGAGCCCCGACTGCGCCGTCGCGTAGAGGCAGACCGCGGCGAGGAACGGCACGAAGGAGCGCACGGCCAGGAAGGAGGCCACCACGGCGGCGGTGGCGAACGCGAGCACCGCCGCGGTGCCGCGCGGACCGCGCCGGTCGGCGAGGTGGCCGAGCGGCACGCCCGCCAGCGACCCGATGCCCCAGGCCACCGCGAGCCCGAGGCCCAGCCGGGTCGGCGAGAGGCCGACGATCCGGGTGAAGTACAGCGCCGAGCTGGTGTAGTAGGCACCGTCGCCGATCGCACTGACCAACTGGGCTACGGCGAGGGTTCGTTGGGCTCCGGCGGCCGAACGCGGGCGAGGCTTCACGATGCTCCTGGAGTGGGCGGTCCCGATCTACGGCTCCACGCTAGGGCGGGTGCGGACCATCTGACAGCGCCAATAACCACCGGGTTCCCTGGGCCACTTGGGCACCGCCGCACTTCTCCACCGCGCTTCTCCGCTGGCCTCTACGCGCTTCTCCGCCGGACCTCCCCGCGCAGCCGTCCGACGGATCCCGCACCGAGCGCCCGTGCTCCCCGGGCACGCCGGGCACCCCGACGCGTCGAGGCGCGTCGAGGCGCGACACCGCACCGCACGCGCCGCCCCACCCGACCGAGCGCCCGTTCCGCTCCACCGCCCGCCCCCGCCCCCCGCCGCCGGAGCGGGGGCGGTACCGCGCGGCCCGCACCCGCGCCCGCCCCGGGAACGCGCGTGCGCCCCCGCCCTGGCATCACCCGGACGGCGGTACCACCCGCCACCCCCGGTATGCCGGGCGCCGTCCGTGCCCGCCCCATCCGAGATCCGCACAGTTGTCCGATCCGGACCGAAGTGCCCGTGTTGACCGGCCAGTAGGGCGCTCCTATGCTCATCCGCGTTCGCGAACGTGAACACGACCAGTCCCGTCCGACCCCGCGGACGCCGTTACCCGTTCGCGCACCCGAACACCGTCCGGCACCGGGGCCGGGGCCCTCGAAGACCCGCCCCGCCGGAGCCGTCACCGGCTCGAAGGGCTCCTCCCATCAGCACCTCCATCGCACCCCCGGACGGCACCGCCGACCCCACCGGCACCCACCTCACCGGCACCGTTCACCCCGCGGGCGCCACCGCCCCCGCCGAGCAGCGGTCCGAGCCGACCGGCCGCCGCCGCTTCCTCACCTACCTGCTCGCCGCGCCCACCCTCACCGTCGCCGCCCGGGCCGGCCTCGACGCCGCCGCGCCGACCACCGCCCAGGCCGCCGTCCACGCCGCCGCCCGCGCCGCGGCCCCCGCCTCCGAAACGTCCGCCGCCCCCTCGCAGTTGCTCGGCCTGCCCGGCATCCCGGACATCCTCGACCTCGGCGACGCCCTGCTCGTGGCCGGCCTGCCCACCGCCCACCTCCTGGTCCTGGAGATCACCGCCGCCGGGCGTGCCGTGCTCCACCTCCCCCGCCTGGAGGTCGGCCAGGGCCTCACCACCACGGTCGCCATGCTGGTCGCGGAGGAGCTCGACGCCCGCCTCGGCGACGTCGACATCCCGCTCTCCGACGGTCGCCCCGACCTGCTGTTCAACCAGCTCACCGGCGCCTCCAACTCGGTCCGCACGCTCTACGACCCGGTCCGCGCCGCGGCCGCGGCCGCCCGCGCGCGACTGGTCACCGCCGCCGCCCGCCGCTGGTCGCTGCCGGCCGGCACGCTGCGCACCGCCGACTCCGCCGTACTCGCCCCCGACGGCCGCCGCGCCGGCTACGGCGAACTCGCCGCCGCTGCCGCCGCCATCGCCGTCCCCGCGGTGCCCGCCACGCCCAAGCCCGCCGACCAGCGGCGTCTGGTGGGCCGCCCCACCGGCCGGATCGACGCCCGCGACATCGTCACCGGCCGCGCCAAGTACGCCGGCGACCTCGCCGTTCCCGGCGCGGTGCCCACCGTGGTCGCCCGCCCCACCACCATCAACGGCACCCTCGCCTCCCTCGACGCCTCCGCCGCCCGCGGCATGCCCGGCGTGCTCGGCGTGGTGACCGTCCCGAGCGGCGTCGCCGTGCTCGCCGAGACCTTCGACCAGGCGCTCAAGGCCCGCGACGCGCTGCGGACCTCCTGGCACCCCGGCCCGGTCGCCGCGCTCTCCGACGCCGACATCCGGTCCAGGCTCCGCGCCGCGCACGCGCCGTTCCTCATCCCACCGCTGCTCACCCAGTACGTGGACGGCGAGTTCGACTTCGCCTTCGTCAACCACGCGCCGATGGAGGTGCTGACGGCCGTCGCCGACGTCCGGCCGCACCGCGCCGAGATCTGGTTCGCCTCGCAGACCCCGGTCGTCGCCCAGCAGACCATCGCCGCCGAACTCGGCCTGCCGCAGGACGCCGTAACCGTCCACATGGTGCGCGGCGGCGGCTCCTTCGGCCGGCGGCTCTTCTTCGACGCCGCGCTGGAGGCCGCCCTGATCTCCCGCGCCGCCGGCCGCCCGGTCAAGCTGATGTGGACCCGCAACGACGACATGCGGCACGGCCGGATGCGCCCCGCCAGCCACCACCGGATCCGCGCCACCTACGGCCTCGGCCAGGTGCTCAGCTACGAGCACCGGGCGGCCACGGTCACGACCGACTTCGGCCACGGCCTCGGCGAGGCGCTCACCGCCGCCGGCTTCCAGCTCTCGGTCGCGGGGCTCTCGCTCGCCCAGGCGTTCTTCCTGCTCAGCGAGAAGAACCCGTACAACGTGGGCATCCCGACCCAGCTGCTCGCCGAGGTCCCGCTGGCGATGCACACCGGCAGCTGGCGGTCCGTCTACTCGGGCACCGTGCGGGTCGCCGACGAGATCATGACGGACGAGCTGGCGCGCCGCTTCGGCCAGGACCCGGTCGCCTTCCGCCGGGCCCGGCTGCGCGACGCCGGCGGCCGGGCCGTCCTCGACAAGGTCGCCCAGGCGGGCCGCTGGGGCCGGGCCATGCCGGCGGGCCAGGCCCAGGGCATCGGCTACCACGACGAGAACGGCGGCCGCGCCGCCTACCTGGTCGAGCTCGACGCCACCGACCCGCGGCAGCCGCGCGTCACCAAGGCCGTGATCGCCGCCGACGTCGGCACCGTCATCAACCCCACCGGCTTGGAGGCGCAGCTGACCGGCGCGCTGATCGACGGCATCTCGGTCGTCCTCCAGGCGGGCAACCACATCGACCACGGCGCGGTCCGCGAGGGCAGCTTCGCCGACTTCCGGTACGCCCGCCAGCGCCACAGCCCGCCGGTGGTGGAGATCCACCTCCTGCCGCCGAGCGGGCCGCCCGGCGGTGCGGGCGAGCTGGGCGTGCCGGCCGCGTCGGCCGCGGTCGCCAACGCCTACGCCCGGGCGACCGGCACCAGCCCGCGGTCCTTCCCCATCGACTTCTGACAACCCGGCCCCCGCCGCCCCTCGTACCGCCCGCGCGTCCCGCGCAACGCCTTCCGCGCCCTCGCCGCCCCACGACCCCGAAGGACACCCGTCCCCCATGTCCAGCCACACCTTCGTCCTCAACGGGCAGCCGGTCACCGTCGAGGCACCGGACGACATGCCGCTGCTCTGGGTCCTGCGCGACAAGCTCGGCGTCACCGGCCCCAAGTACGGCTGCGGCGTCGGCGTCTGCCGCGCCTGCACGAGCCATCTGGACGGCGAGGAGTTCCAGCCCTGCACGGTGGCGGTCAAGGACTGCGCCGGCCGTCGGGTCACCACCATCGAGGGCCTCGCCGACGGCGACGTCCTGCACCCCGTCCAGGAGGCCTGGCTTGAGTGCGACGTCGCCCAGTGCGGCTTCTGCCAGCCCGGGCAGATCATGACCGCCGTCGCCCTGCTCCGCCACACCCCGGCCCCCACCGACGCCGACGTCGACCGGATCCAGAACATCTGCCGCTGCGGCACCTACCCCCGCATCCGCGAGGCCATCAAGCGCGCGGCCGCCCGGACCGCCCCCGGCGCCTGAACCGGAGGCGGACCCCGGGCCCGGGCCGATCCGCAGGACACGCCCTCGGCCGGACGGGCCCTAGCCAGCACCGGTCCAGTCCACCTAGGGTGAAGAGCCGTCAGGATCACCGAACCGAGGGGTGGATGACGATGCTCCGGCGCCGTTCCCTGCTGACCGTCGCAGGCCTGGGCGGCGCTGCGCTCGCCCTGCCCACCGCCCTGCCCACCGCCGTGGCACAGGCCGCACCCGCCGCCCCGCCCGCACCGGCGGCCGGCTCCCCGGCCCCGGTGTCGGCGCCCGCGCCCGCCGCCCGGCCCGGCACGCCACGGCCGATCGACCTGCCCGCGCCGACCGTGCGACGGACGGTCGGGACGGTGTCGCTGCACCTCGTGGACGAGGGCCGGCAGGACCCCTTCGCGCCCGTACCGGGGCCGCGCGAGCTGATGGTGCAGCTCTGGTACCCGGCACTCGGCAGCGGGGGCGCACCGCGCGCCGCGTACACCACGCCCCGGGTGGGGGCGGCCTTCGAGGAGACGCTGCCGGTGGACCCGGGCACCATCGCGGCGCTCCGCCCGACCGCCCGCACCGGGGCGCCCGCGGCACCGGGGCCGCTGCCCCTGCTGCTGCTCGGCCACGGCCGTCAGGGCGGGCGGAGCAACTGCACGGCGCTGGCGGAGGAGTTGGCGGCACACGGCTATCTGGTCGCCTCGATCGACCACACCTACGACGCGGCCGCCGTTGAGTTCCCGGACGGGCGGCTGGTCCGCAGCGTGCTGGAGGCGGACCCGGCCGACTGGGACGCCGCCGAGCGCAAGGAGATCGCCGCCCGGGTCGGCGACCTGCGCTTCGTGGCCACGGAGTTGACCACGGGGCGGACCTCCCGACGGGCCGGACTCCCGCGCGCCGACCGGCGGCGGATCGGCGCCTTCGGCCACTCGATGGGCGGTTCGGCGGCCGCCGAGGCGGTCCGCCAGGACAGCCGGTTCGCGGCGGGCCTCAACCTGGACGGCGGCTTCTTCGGCTCGCCGGTCGCCGACGAGGGCCTGGACCGGCCGTTCCTGCTGCTCACCTCGCTGGCGGACCACGACACCTGGCAGCGCTGGCGCGAGCACCAGCGCGGCTGGGGGCGCCAGTTGCAGCTGCGCGGCGCCGGCCACCTGAGCTTCACCGACCTGCCGCACGCCGCCGGCCCGGGCGGCCTCGCGGACCACCTGCCGACCGACGTCTACGCCGCACTCCTCGGCACCGTCGCCCCGGCGCGGGCCACCGCGGTGTCCCGCGCCTACGTCCTGGCGCACTTCGACCGCTTCCTGGGCGGCCGCCCGTCCGCGCTCCTGGAGGCCCCCTCCCGGCGCTACCCGGAGGTCGCCTTCGTCTGGACCCGCGGCTGACCGGACCGGGCCCGCCCACGGCAGTCACCCACCTGCGCCGGTGGGACCGGACCGACCGGCGGCACTCCGCCGCCGTGGCCTCCTCCATTGCCGTCGGAGGAGGCCACGCCTGCGAGGAAGCTCCGGCAGGCGCCCCGTGCAGGACAGCCGGATGGCGAGCCGGGCCGCTGCACGCTCCGGGGCGGCGGGGGCCGGTCGCCCGCACCCCCGGCGCGCGGGTCTCAGACGGACGCCTCCGGATCCCGCCCGAAGAACGCGACGAGCCGGTCGTACACCGGCGCGCCCTCGTCGACCTTCACCTCCGGGCCGAACGCGTGGTTCTCCTCCTCGCTCCCCCGGTACTCCGGTCGCAGCGCGCCGCGCCCCCAGGCCAGCGACGCCTCGCCGACCTCGTGGTCGAGTCCGGCCGTCGACTGACCGGTCGCCTTCGCCAAGTCCCATGCGTGTACGGCGAATTCGGCGATCTGCTGGTCCAGCGGGAAGCGGGCGGGCAGCTCGCCCATGCCGGGCACCTCGATGACACCGTCGAGGTCGCCGGCCTGCCGCCAGGCGGCCACCAGACGCTCCGCACCGGCCTCGAACCGGTGCAGCCAGTCGTCCTCGACCCGCTCGAAGGACTGCGACCAGTCCGGCGTGCCGCCCTCGGCCCGGACGGTGAACTGCTCCAGGTCGAACAGGAGATGGCTGATCAGCTGACCGACATCCCAGGACCGGCAGACGGTCGGATGACCGGCCTGCTCGGCGCCGGCGCCGTCGATCAGTCCGGCGGTCTGTGCGAGCGCGCGGGCGAGCAGCTCGATCGGGTCTTCCGCTCCGGTCATGACGCACCTCTCGGATCACTCGGAAACCCGTGTGCGGGCGTGCCCACGCGGACGCGCGCCCGCACACGTGGTCGGACGGCCGATCGTAAACGGCACCACTGACAACCGGCCCGGACCAACACCCCGAACCGGCCGCCATCTTGGATATCACCGCCGGCCCCCGACGGCCCCCGGCGGCCCCCTGCGGTCCCCGGCGCCAACCGGCGGTCCCCGGCGATCCACACCGATCCGCCGCGATCGGACATTGATCAGCCGCGATCCGCCGCAATCCCCCGCGATCAGTCGCGATCGGCCATTGATCCGCTCGTCAGACGGCGAAGCCGCCGTCGACCGCGAGCTCGGCGCCCGTGATGTAGCGGCCCTCCTCTCCGGCCAGGTGGGCCACGGTCGCGGCGACGTCGGCCGCCCGGCCGAACGCGCCGAGCGCGGTGAACCCCGCCTGGAACTCGGCGGACGGCCCGTCCGCCGGGTTCATGTCCGTGTCGATCGGGCCCGGGTGGACCACGTTGGCGGTGATCCCGCGCGGGCCGAGCTCACGGGCCAGCGCCTTGGTGAGCCCGATCAGCGCCGACTTGCTGGTCGCGTACAGGCTGCCGCCGGGGAAGGCGTTGCGCTTGGCGATACAGCTGCCGATGGTCACGATCCGGCCGCCCTCGGTCAGGTGCCCGGCGGCGGCCTGGGCGAACAGGAACGGGGCGCGGACGTTGACCTCCAGCACCCGGTCCACGTCGTCCAGACCGATCTCGTCGATCGGGCCGATCACGCCCACCCCGGCGTTGTTGACCAGGATGTCGAGCCGCCCGAACCGTTCGGCGACCGCGGCCACCACGGCCCGCACCTCCTGCGGGTCCGCGCTGTCCGCGCGGACCGCCCAGCCGCGCCGCCCCATCGCGGTGATCTTGGCCGCGACCGCCTCGGCCCGCTCCGCGCTGCCGAGGTAGGTCAGCGCGACGTCCGCGCCGTCCTCGGCCAGCCGGAGCGCGACCGCCTCCCCGATGCCCCGGCTGCCGCCGGTCACCAGGGCCACCTTGCCGTCGAGCTTGGCCAGCACAGTCGTAGTCATATCGTCGGAACTCCTTGCCTCGTTCGTGGACATGACTCGATCCTCCGGCCTCGCCGCCCGAGGATCCGGCGGTATTCAGACGTCGAGTTCAACGTTCAACAACCGACCTCGCGGGTCGGCCCCGAGGGGGCTCGAACGGCAGCCGGACCGGTCGCCCGCCCTCCGGCACCAGCAGGTGCCGCCGCGCCCGGCACCGGGCCCACGGGCATGTCCACGGGCATGTCCGCGGGCAGTCCCTGCCACCCGGCTAGGCGCCGCACGGCGTGCCGTTGATCTTCAGCGAGTGGGTGACGTCGTTGAGCTGGTACGAGCGCAGGTCGTGGATCGAACCTCCGTCGCTCCCCACACACACGTGCCGACCGAAGTAGTTGTCCTTCTGATAGACCCGTGCGGTCCGGCCACTGTTGTTGATCACCGAACTTCCCGCCCCCCGGATGTAGTCCGGCAGATGCCGGACACTCCCGTCGACGGCCCGCTTGACATAGGGCTGACCGACGAAATCGATGTCCGGGTAGATGCACACGAACCCGCGGGGACACGCGATCCTGTCCCGGTGCTGTGCGACGGCCGAACCGTTGCCCGAGGAGGCCTGAGCGGGCGAGGCACCGGTCAGCACCGAGGTCAAGGCCACGGCCGCCCCGGCGAACGCCAACGACGTACGGGCACGCATGCTGCGCATGGGATGTTCCCTTCGGTAGTTCTTCGTGCGGTGGGGTGATGACGCGTCGGATCGAGTCGGCAACGGCCCAGTGGCACACGGCACCGTGCTCTCCGGCAGATCCGGAAGGGCTGCGGAGGGCCTGTCCAGCCGAACCGTTTCCGCATGCGGCCGACCACGCACGTTCACACGCAGGGGCTACCTGCAGGCGCCCCGGTTCGGACTCGCGTTCTCATCGGTATCGGCCGGCCGCTCGATTCACCCACGGGAGTCACCGCCGTAGCCGCACCAGGTGACCTGCCGGCGCACCGCAGGACTCGGCCGCCGCCCGTGCGGCACGGCCGGCACTCCATGCCCGGGTCGCAGCCTTCTGCGAGGACGACGACGACCGTCAGGAGGCGGTCGGCGCCGCGAACAGTGCCCGGACGGTCTCGGTGGCCAGGTTGCGCAGCCAGGTGTGGGCGCGGTCGTCGTCGTAGCGCTGGTGCCACAGCAGGTACAGCGGGACCTCGGGCAGTGGGAGTGGCAGGGGCAGGGTGACCAGGCCGAGCCGTTCCCGGGCGGTGCGGGTGACCGCGTCGGGGAGGGTGACCACGAGGTCGCTGTCGAGGGCGAGTCGCAGGGCGAAGGCGGCGGTGGGCCCGGCGGCGACGACGTGTCGTTCGAGGCCGCGGTGGGCCAGGGCGTCGTCGATCGGGTCGCGCAGGCTCCCGCGTCGCGAAACGGTGAGGTGCTGGGCGGCCGCGTAGCGCTCGATGCCCAGCGGCCCGTCGGTGAGGGGGTGGCCCGGGCGGACGGCGACGGCCAGCCTGTCGCTGCCGACCAGGCGGTGGCGGATGTCGGGGAGCGTCGGAGCGCTGGAGCCGGATTCGAGGTCGACCTCGCCCCGGCGCAGCTCGGCGTCGTCCGTGCCGGGTTCGGCGGGCAGGCGCAGCCGGACGCCGGGCGCCTGGCGTCGGACGGCCGTGATCAGGGCGCTGCCGCAGGCGGCGGTGAGGGTGTCGTGCCAGCGCACGGTGAACACCCGTTCCAGCGAAGCCAGTTCGAGTTCCTGCTGCGCCGAGAGGAGGTGCTGGGCCTGCTGGACGAGGGTGTGGACCTGGGCGCGCATGGCGAGTGCGCGGGTGGTGGGGACCATGCTGCGGCCGGTGCGGACCAGGATCTGGTCGCCGGTGGCCTTGCGGATCCGGCCCAGGGAGCGGCTCATCGCCGGTGCGGTGACGTGCAGGCGGGCTGCGGCGCCGGCGACGCTGCCCTCCTCCAGCAGGGCGTCCAGGGCGGTGAGGAGGTTCAGGTCCAGTTGCATGGCAGTCACTCTACAAGTGCATAGCATGCACTTGTTGTTAATGGCCAGGGGTCCTACCTTCGAAGTGCGGGCGAGAGAGGGACCGCCCGCACACATCGAACCCAGGAGGCCTTCCATGAGCACCGCCATGCCTTTCGCCGCCGACCAGGCGCTGCTGTCCGAGGTGTCCGCCGCGGTGGGGACCGCCGGTCTCACGCTGCGCGAGCGCCACACCCCGCACGCCCGGGGCGTGAGCCTGGACGAGGTCGTCGCCGAGATCCACGCCAACGACGACGCGGTGCTGGAGGTGCTGTTGGAGCCGCTGCTACGGGCCCGGCCCGGATCGCGGTGGGCCGAGGACGAGCTGGCCGGCGGTGCGCTCCCGCCCGGGGAGTGGTGGGTCGTCGACCCGGCCGAGGGCAACATCAACCACGTGCACGGCATGGACGACTGGTCCGTGACCGCCACCCTGGTCCGCGACAACCGGCCGGTGCTCACCGTCGTCCACCTGCCGCTGACCGGCGACACCTACACCGCGGTGGCCGGCGGCGGTGCCCGTCTCAACGACCGGCCCCTGAAGGTGTCCGCCAAGACCGACCTGGGCGCCGCGCTCGTCGGCACCGGCCAGGCCCGGCCCGGGGAGGACGAGCGCACCTTCCGGCGGATCGGCGACTCGGTCACCGCCCTGCTGGTCAACGGCCTCGTCGTGCGAGTCTCCGTCCCCGCCACGATGCAGCTCATCCACGTCGCCGCCGGACGCATGGACGCGTTCTGGCAGTTCTCCGACGTCCGCTCCGGTCTGGTCGCGGGCGCCCTGCTGGTCTCCGAGGCCGGCGGCACCGTCACCGACCTGGCGGGCGAGCCCTGGCACACGGGCAGCCGCGACTTCCTGGCCGCCGCCCCCGGCATCCACACCGCCGCCCGCGAGGTCCTCGCGCCGATCGCCTGAGCGGGCGCCTCCGCTCCACCCACCCCGAGACCGCAAGGAGCACCACCTCGTGACCACCATCGGCATCCTGGGCGCCGGCCGCGTCGGCACCGACCTCGCCCGCAAGCTCTCCGCGGCCGGACACCGCGTCACCCTCGGCGCCCGGAACCCGGACGAAGCCGCGGCCCCTGCCGCCTCCCCGCACGTCGCGCTCGCCGACCACCGCACCACCGCCCGCACGGCGGACGTGGTGATCAACGCGACACCCGGCCACACCTCCCTGGAGCGCCTGGCCGGCCTGCGCGCCGAGCTCGCCGGGAAGATCCTGGTCGACGTCTCCAACGCCACCCACGACGCCGCGGACGGCCTGCCCGGCGACCTCTGCTACCCCGGCGGCAGCCTCGCCGAGCAACTCCAGGCAGCCCTCCCCGACACCCACGTGGTCAAGACCCTCAACACCATGCTGTTCACGGTGATGACCGCCCCCGAAACCCTGGCCACCCCGCCGACCGCGTACCTCTCGGGCGACGACCAGCACGCCAAACGGACCGTCACCGGCCTGCTCGGCGACCTGGGCTGGCAGCCCGGATGGATCGAGGACCTCGGCGGCATCACCACGGCCCGGGCCACCGAAGCCATGATCCTCGTCGTGCCCCACGTCCTGCGCCGGGACGGCTTCAAGCCCTTCGCCGTCTCCCTCGTCCGCTGAGCCGCCGAGGCCGGGTGACGACACAACACCCCGTCTCTGCCGCCGAAACTCCCACCCTGTGCCTGACCGGCGCAAACGCGGCCCACACCCGGCACGCCGGACCGACACGCCGGTGCCCACCGATCCGCCGATCCACCGATCCACCGACACGCCGAACGGCCGCCCCGGGTAGGGGCGGCCGTTCAGGGATCCGGAACCGTGTCGCGCCGGCCGCCGCCGGACCGCCACACCCCGCGGGCGGCCCCGGACGGGAGCGGCCGCCCGGGGCCGGCGCGGAACGGGACGACGGAGAGCCGGACCGACGCGGAGCGGATTCCGGCGGAGAGCGGATTCCGGGCCCTGCGCACGGAGCCGCACCTCACTCCGGCAGTCGGACCCGAGCGGTCGGTTCCCGAGGGTCGGCCCGGGACGGCCGGGGTCGGAGCGCCGGAGCACGACCCTTCGCGGCACGGCCTGTCAGGAAGTGATCCGTCACGCGACGGGCCCCGTCAGGACACGGGCTTTCGGGAGGGGGTGCGGGCACTCAGGGCGTGGGCTTTCAGAACACGGGCCGTCAGGGTCGGACGGCCCGGGACTCAGACCGTCAGGGTCTGGCCCGGGAAGATCAGGTTCGGGTTGCCGCCGATCGCCCGGGCGTTCTTGGCGTGCAGGCTCGCGGTCGCGGTGCCGAACTTGGCCGCGATGCCGCTCAGCGTGTCACCGCTCTTGACGGTGTAGCTGCCGCCGGCGGTGTTCTTCTCGGAGGCGGCGGGCTTGGCCGGCTTCGCGGCCTCCTGGGCCGGGGCCTTCCGGGGCTGCGGCTTCTGGCTCTGGCCCTGGTCCTGCGCCGGCTGCTGCTTGGCGGCCGGCTTGGCCGGCTGCTCCTTCGCCGGCTGCTGCGCCTTGGGCGCCGGCGCGGTGGTGTCGACGGCGGCCGGTGCGCCGCCCCTGGCGAGACCCGCCTTGGCCGAGCAGACGGGCCAGGCGCCCGGGCCCTGCGAGGCGAGGACCTTCTCGGCGACGGCGATCTGCTGCGCCCTGGTCGCCTGGCTGGCCTGCGAGGCGTACGCGGTGCCGCCGTACGCCTTCCAGGTCGAGGGGGTGAACTGCAGTCCGCCGTAGAAGCCGTTCCCGGTGCTGATGCTCCAGTTCCCGCCGCTCTCGCACTGGGCGACGGAGTCCCAGGCCGAGACGGGTGCGGCGGAGGCCGAGGTGGCCGTGACGAGGCCGGCCACCGGCAGGGCCGCGACGGCGGCTCCGGCCACGACAGCCATCCGGACACGGTTGCGCTTGGTGGCGCCGGTGCTCGCGGTGGTGGTGCTGTCGGCGGTGGTGGCAGCGGCGGTCTCGTGACGGGGATCCATGGAAGTCCTCTCGACAAGCCCCGGGCAGGCATGCGGAACCAGACCCCTGCCGGGGCCGGTCACCGCTCCCTCGCTCGATGGGCGGCCGCGCACGTGTCCGACGTGCCGTGCCGCCCCGGCCACCTCCGCTCGCCGTCGGCCTGTTCGAGCCGGCCGGATCGGCGGGCACGGCCCTCGCGCCGGGGGTCAGTCGGCGGGCCGTGCATCGGGGTGAACCCGGGTGGTGCTCGTTGCACCGCCAATGAAGCTACGGGCGCTACCGGGCCGCTTCAAGCAGTTCTTGGACGCCGCAGGTCAGTTGACTGTTACCGGCGGTATTGATCATGAAACCGCCTCCGATTCGACCGACTTTGACCGGATTTCCAGGCCCAAACGATCGATTTCCGTGCCCTCGCTCACATCGGACGGACCGCGGGGCCGCCCGCGTCGTCCACCCTGAGCCACCATCAGCCGACGCTCCGTCACCACCGTCATCGGAGTTCCCGGTTCCGCGCCCCGCCGACGTGGCGTTCACCACCACCACTACTGAACGTCACCAAAAAGCCACTCAGATCACCGCAGGCGATCAGTCCGTACCGAGACGAAACGATCCGTCAGAAGCCTTCCGCGAAGCGCCCACAGGGCCTCCGGCGCCCGCCGGACCCCACGGCCGCCCCCGCCCGTCAGTGCCCGCCGTCCAGACCCGCGTCCCGGGCCAGCAGTGCCGCCTGCACCCGGTTCTCGCACCCCAGCTTGGCGAGGATCCGGCTGACGTAGGTCTTCACCGTCGCCTCGCTCATGTGGATCCGGGCGCCGGCGTCCGCGTTGGAGAGCCCCTCCCCCAGGAGTGCCAGCACCTCCAGCTCGCGCCCGGTCAGCACCTCCAGCCGCCGCCGGGCGTCCGCCCCGCGCGCCGCCCCCGGGCCGGAGCGCTCGGCCGCCAGCGAGTCCACGATGTGGCGGGTGGCGGCCGGGGAGAGGAAGGCGTGTCCGGTGGCGGCGGCACGGACCGCCTGGATCAGCTCGGCCGGAGCGGTGTCCTTCAGCAGGAAGCCGGCACCACCGTCGCTCACGGCGCGCAGCACGTTGTCCCGCTCCCCGAAGGTCGTGAGGATCAGCGCCCGCGCGCCGGGCGCGCTCCTCGGCAGCTCGGCGAGCGCCGTGAGCCCGTCCATCACCGGCATCTGGATGTCCAGCAGGACGACGTCGACCCGGTGCGCGCGGGCGAGCTCCAGGGCCTGCCGGCCGTCGGACGCCTCGGCCACCACGTCGATGTCGTCGGCGGAGGACAGGATCATCCTGATCCCGGCCCGGATGAGCGGCTCGTCGTCGGCGACGAGGACTCGGATCACTGCTGGTCATCCCCTTGAACTGGTCCTGACGGCGCTGCACTGGACCCCCCGGTGCTGCCGGGGACCATCCTCACACCTCCGCGCGCCCCCGGCCGGACCGGGTGGCACCGCCGGAACGCGCCCGCACCACGCGAACACGCCCGCGCCGTCCGAACGGGCCCGCACCACCGAACGCCCACTCCCGCCGCAACGGGCGGCGCCGACGGCGCCCGCGTCAGAGCGACACCTGGTAGTGCTGCTTCTCCACCAGCACGCCGTCCTTGAAGCAGAACCGGACGACGTTGTCGCCGCGCCAGCCCTCGTCGTCGCTGTCCGCGATGAAGTAGCGGCAGGACGATCCGGCCGGCGGGGTGGGACCGCCGCGCTCCAGGTCCTTGGTGAAGAAGGGGTTGCCCGGCGGCAGCCCGCGCTTCACGTCCGCCTCGGCCGAGCCCACCTGCACCGAGTCGAACTGCGGCGGCCGCACGGTCGACTCGTCGGTGGCCCGCACGAAGGCGACGACCCCCCAGACCAGCAGGGCGAGCACGGCCAGCACCACCACGGCCCCGCCGATCGCGCAGCCGATCGCCGGGCTGCGCCGCCGGGGCGGAGCGGCCTCGACCGGCGGAAGGCCGTCCAGCGCCCATTCCGGCACCTCACCGGGCACGCCCGGCCCGCCGTCACCGGCTCCGCCGGATCCGCCGGCCGCGCCCCCGGCGCCCTCCGCGCCCCCGTAGGGCAGCACGGCGGCCAGCCGGAACCCGGCGTCGGCCGTCGGCCCGGCGTGCACCATGCCCCCGACCAGCCGGGCCCGCTCGCGCAGGCCGGTCAGCCCCTGCCCGCCGCTCACCACCGGGGTGGCGGCACCGGCACGCACGCCCACCGGCTCCGGTGCCCCCGGGTTCACCACCTCCACCACCAGCGCGTCCGGCTCGTACCGGAGCGCGACACTGATCGGCGCACCCGGGGCGTGCTTGTGCGCGTTGGTGAGCGCCTCCTGGACGGTCCGGTACGCCGCGTGCCCGACGGACGCGGCGAGGGTCCGGCGCTCACCGTCCTGGACGAAGGAGACCACCGTCCCGGCGGCCCGCGAGGAGTCGACCAGCCGCTCGATCCCGTCCACGCCGCCGGTCCCGCCACCGCCGGCCCCCGCACCGGCGCCCGCTCCGGCCGGGACCGCGGTCGACTCGTCGTGCAGCACGCCGACCACCTCGCGCAGCTCCCGCATCGCGGCGACGGCGGCCAGCCGGAGCACGCCCACCGCCTCGCGCTGCCGGTCGGTCAGGGTCCGGTCGACCTCCAGCGCACCGGAGTGGACGGAGATCAGGGCGAGCTGGTGGCCCAGGCTGTCGTGCATGTCCTGGGCGATCCGGTGCCGCTCGCGCAGCCTCGCCTGGTGGGCGACCATCGCGCGCTCGCGCAGCAGCTGCCCGTTGCGCTCGCGCAGCGCGTCCATCAGGGCCCGGCGCTGCGCCCGGTACCGGCCCCAGAGCGCGGGCAGCACGGTGAGCAGCAGGAAGCCGCCCAGTGAGAGGCCGACCACCAGCTTGACCGGCGCGTGGCCGAGGTCCTTCACCACACCGCTGGCGCTCATCAGCACGAAGGCCGCGCCGAACGAACCGGCCAGCACGCCGACCCTGGTCACCCGGGCCCCGGCCGACCAGCCGGCGCAGACCAGCAGCGGCAGCGGACCGCCGCACCAGCCGGAGGCCGCCGAGGTCAGTACCAGAACGGTGGCGGGCAGGCCTCGGCGCAGGAGGAAGAGGACGGCGACGAACGGGCCGACGAAGAGGCCGAGGCCGGTCCTGCTGATCACCTCGATCAGGACGGCGAGGCCGCCGAGCAGGACCGCGCCGATCCCCTCGCGCATCACCGTCCCGAGCCGCCAGGGCCCGGGCAGCGCCGTTCGTACCGCCTTCGACCAGGCTCTTGCTATGACGTCCACCCAGCGAGGCTAACGAATCGGACGGCGTGACCGCCGCCACCCTTCGTCGTCGTCCGGGCCGACGAAAGTCGCGCGCCGCGCGCTCACGCCCCGGCGCGACCGGCCACCGACCCGCCCCGCACGCGTCCCTCGCTCCTCCCACTGCGCCCCTGCACACCCGCACCCCTACATCCCCGCGCCCCCGCGCGCCCGCTACGGTCCCGCCGCACCGGCCACCGGCCACCCGCCACCCGAGCCGCCGAACACCGCGACCTCACCGGCACACCCGGCACACCCGGCACCGGGCGGCCGCCTCACCGGTACGCGGTGAGCAGCAGCGCCACGTCGTCCACCCGGTGCGTCGAGCCCACCTCGTGCAGCAGCCGCTCCGCGAGCCGGTCCAGGCCCGCGGCCCCGTCGTCGTCCGGCCCCGCCGCCGCGCCGCCGCTCGCGAGGGCGACGCGCAGCCGGTCCACGCCCTCGTCGATCGCCGCCGCCGGGTCCTCGACCAGCCCGTCCGTGTACAGCGCGAGCAGCGAGCCCGGAGCCAGCCGCAGCTCGCTGACCGGGTACTCGGCCCGGTGGTCGACGCCGAGCAGCGGCCCGCCCGGCACGTACAGGGCCTCGGTACGCCCGTCCGGGTGGCGCAGCACCGGCGGCAGGTGGCCGGCCCGGGCGACGAGCGCGCTGCCGTCGGCGGGGGTGAGCCGGACGAGGCAGCAGCTGGCGAGCAGGCCGGGATCGAGGTCGAGCAGCAGCTGGTTGGTGCGGGCCAGGACCTCGTCCGGCGGGTGGCCGACGGTGGCGAAGGCCCGGACGGCGCTGCGCAGCTGGCCCATGGTGGCGGCGGCGCCGACGCTGTGCCCCTCGACGTCGCCGATGACCAGGGTCAGGTCCCGGCCGGTGACGATGGCGTCGTACCAGTCGCCGCCGATCTCCATGCCCTGGGTGCCGGGCAGGTAGCGGGCGGCGATCCCGATGCCGTCCAGGCGGGGGAGCCGGTGCGGGAGCAGTGCCTGCTGGAGGCCCCGGGCGAGGGCGAACTCGGCGTCGTAGAGTCGGGCGCGTTCCAGGGCCTGGGCGATGAAGCCGCCGAGCGCGGTGAGCAGGCCGCGTTCCTCCAGGGTGAACGAGCGCGCCTGGTCGAAGCCGAGGATGCAGCTGCCGACCGGGTGGCCGGAGGCGATCAGGGGCAGGAAGGCCCAGGCGCCCATCTCGTCCATCGCGATGCCGGGGTAGGCGGCGGCGAGCTGCTCGACGGACTCGAAGAAGATCGGGGCGCCGGTGCTGAGCGTCTCGGCGCCGGGCACCCGGGCGCCGATCGGGGTGCCCTCGAAGCGGTCGAGGAACCCGTCCGGGTAGCCGCTCTGCGAGACCAGGTGCAGGCGCCTGTCCCGGACGGCGTAGATGGCGAGCTCCTGTCCGCCGAGGGCCGGCAGGATCTCGTCGGCGACCGCCCGGCAGACCTCGCGGACGGTGACGGCCTCGCTCAGCGCGCTGGCGAGCTGCAGCAGGTGGTACATGACGCCGAGGCCGGTCCAGGTGCCGGGCGCGGGCTCGGCAGGCGGTTCGTTCGCGCCCGCCGGGGGCACGGCGGCGACCACCCGGCCGGTGACGCCGTGCGCGTCCGGGTAGAGCGAGAAGGCGAGCCACTGGTCCGGCGGCCGCCGGGCGAGGAAGGCGGTGGGCTGCTGGGAGAGCAGGGAGGCCCGGTAGCGGTTCTCGTACACCGGGTCGGAGAGCCAGGGCAGGACGTTCCACGGGTGGTGGCCGAGCAGGTCCTCGCGGCGGGCCTGGAGCAGCAGCTCGACGCTGTGGTTGGCGTAGGTGATCCGGCCGTCCGGGTCGAGTGAGAAGACGCCGTCGCGCAGCCGCTCCACGGCGGCGGCCGCGGCCGTCCCGGTGCGGGTGTCGAGGACGGCGCCGACCAGGCGGGTGTGCCCGTCGGCGCCGCTTCCCGGCACCCGGGCCCAGAGTTCGACGGGGTACGGGTGGCCGTCCCGGTCCAGCACCCGCAGCCGGGCGGCGAGGACCTTGCCGTGGTCGAGGGCGCCGCGCACGGCGGCCCGGAACTCCGGCAGGTCCCCGGTGGCGATCCGGCCGGCCAGGGTCTCGGCGCGGCCGTCGAAGTCGCCGGGCGCGAGGCCGAAGATCTCGCAGAACTGGTCGTCGGCGGAGACCGCGCCGGTGGCGACGTCCCAGTCGAACAGCCCGACCCGGGTGGTGGGTGCCGACGGCGGTGTCAGTTCCACCACGGTGGTGTCGCCGTTCGGCTCGATCTGCCGTCCCTTGGCCTCCAGCGCGGCCAGTCCGGCGGCCAGCCGGTTGGCGACCGTCCTCAGGTGTCGCCGCGCGCCCTCCGGCACCCCGTCGTCGGAGGCCGGCCAGAGCACGCTGAGCACGCCGAACGTCTCCTCTCCGGCGCGGATCGGCACGCAGGCGGAGGCGAAGTCGTAAGGCAGGCCGACGGCGAGCTGGGGGAAGCGCCGCATCATGTCCTCGGTGTCGGACAGCATGACCGTCCGGCCGGTGCGGTAGCTGACCGCCGCCGGCAGCGGCCCGGCGGCGGCGATCCGCCGGAAGGGGCCGATGATCGACAGCGGCACGCCCGTGATGGCGCAGAGCACCAGCGAGCGGCGGTCGCGCGACCGCAGGTGGACGGTGGCGCCGTAGGCGTCCGAGGTGCCGAGCACCTTCCGCACGGCGGTGGCCAGCAGCGCGTCGCGCTCGGGATCGACCCCGCCCGGCACGGTGCCCGTCGGGTCGGCGGGCCGGTCCGGCGCCGCCGGTTCGGCCCGGAACGCGGCAGCGTGCTCCAGCGGGCGGTGCGGGTCGGATCGCGCGTCCCGGGCACCACCGCCGCTCGGTCGCGGACCGGGCGGGTCCGCCGGCACACCCTGGCGCATCCTCTCTTGCTACGCCGGGCCCCAGGGGCTGTCAAGACGAACCCCACCGGACGCACCCGCATCACGGCCCCCAGCGCGGCCCCGTCCCTGTCCCGTCCCTGCCCCGACGCGGCTCCGTCTCAGCCCCGACGCGGTCCCGGGATGCCCGTCCGTCGCGGCCGCGCCACCATCGTCACCATGACCCGCGACGCCCCCGGCCCGGCCGGTCCGAACGCCCCGGCCGGCCCGACCACCGTGGTCAACCTCAAGGGCCACCGGGACGACCCCGCCTTCGCCGACGTCGTCTACGTCGGCCGGGCGATGCACCGAGGCGGCTGGCACCTCGCCGAATCGCCGCTGCACTGCCCCTGGCGGCCGGGCCCGGACCTCCCCCGCGAGCGGATGCTCACCGAGTACCGCGCCTACCTGCTGGCCCGCCCCGACCTCCTCGCGCTCGTCCGCGAGCTACGCGGCCGCCGCCTCGGCTGCTGGTGCGTGCCCCTCCCCTGCCACGCCCAGGTCATCGCCGACCTCGCCGACCTCGCCAACCAGGCCGACCTCGCCAACCAGGCCGACCACGGAGCCCCCGGCACCCCCTCCTGAGCCGCCCGGACCGCCGAACCGCTCGGAGCACCCCGAGTCCGAGCGCCCCGGGTCAGAGCGCCCCGAGGTCGACCTCCACCGGGAACGGCACCGCCGCCTTCACCACGCCCGCGAACACCTCGCCCTCCCGGTACACCCGCGCGGCCGGGTCCAGCACATGCGTGTAGACGACGGGAATCCCTCCCGTCACCTGCTCGACCCGCCAGTAGAACGTGATCCCCGCCTTGGCGTACTGGTCCGTCTCGACCACCCGGTCGGTGGTCTCCGACCCCGGCGAGACGACCTCGACGACCAGCAGCAGGTGCTCCGGTCTGCTGGGTGTGGTGTCGATGGTGTCGGCCCGGTACACGACCACGTCCGGGCGCCGGTTGTCGAGCGGAACGTCCTGGAGCCGGACGTCGAAGTCGGTGTCGGCGTTCCACTCGGTGCCGCCGGCCGCGTCCAACGCGTTCGCCAGGAGCCTGGCCAACCGGTTGTGCCGTTCGGAGGCGCTCGGGCTCACGACCACCATCCCGTCCACGATCTCGATGCCCGCGCACTGTTCCTCGGACCACGAGTCGTACTCCTCGCCGGTGATCTGCCGGTGCATCCACGCGGGGGCGATCATCTCGGCGGTCACGGCGTACCTCCCCGGAGCCGGTGGGCGGAGCTGTCACTGGGAGCAACAGCCTACTGTCACCGGCCGACGGGTCGGGCCGAGCGGTTTCGATATCCTCCGTGGACAGTGCAGCGCAGCTGCTGCCCCGGGGGAAACGAGTACCGCACCATGCCGTCCGCGCCGTCCGAGCGTTCCGAGAGCGACCAGAACGAGCCCGCCGGGGCGTCCTGGCAGTGGGACGGTGACGGTGGCGGGGCCGACGGTGCGGCGGTGGACGTGGTCAGCGGCGGGGGCGGCGAGGAGGGCGGTCCGCGGCTGAGCCGGCGGCGGCTGCTGCTGGGTGCCGGGGTGCTGGCGGCGGGTGCCGCGGTGTGGGGGGTGTCGCGTTCGGTGGGGCCGGACCCGGAGCCGCCGAAGCCGCAGCCGCTGCCCACCCGGGTCGCGGGGCCGGAGCCGCTCTGGACGTACCACGGGCCCGTGCCGATGAAGCCCCTGCGGCTGACCGGCACCCCGAACGTGCCGCTCTACCTCACCGCCGACGACCTGCGGATACTCGACCCGGAGACCGGCGCCGTGATCCGTACGCTGCCGCTCCCGGTGGAGAAGGGGGAGCCGGCGGACGGTCCGGTGGTCGTGGGCGCCGGCCGGGTCTTCACCACCTCGCCCGGCCACATCGACGCCCGCACCCTGGTCGGCCCGTTCTCCGACTGGAGCATGCCGCTGCCGGAGGAGCTGGGTGAGCGGGTCACGCTCCTCGGCTGCGACGGGAGCCGGGTCTACGGCCGGGCGGAGAGCCGCCCGTTCACCGTCGGCGGCAAGCTGTTCGCGGTGGACGTCGTCCACCACACACTGGTCTGGTCCCGCCCGGCCGCCGACCGGGGCGAACAGCTGGTCGCCGTGCTCGACTCCGGTGTCGGCCACCTGCTCACCTGGGGCTCGGACCCGACCGCCGGCATCTCCCTGCTGGAGGGCTCCACCGGCCGCCGGCTCTGGGGGGCGGCCGGCAGCGCGGCGTGGGCGGCCGTCGACCAGGAGAACCTGTACGTCCCCGACGGCGCCGCCGGGGTACGGGCGCTGCGGCTCGCCGACGGCGCCCAGCGCTGGTCGGTCCGGCCGGGCCCGGGCGAGGAGTGGCGCGTCCTGCCCCCGGTGAGCGACGGCGATCAGGTCTACGTCCCGCGCGACAGCGGGCTCGTCACCGCGCACCCCGTGGCCACCGGCGAGCAGGTCTGGCGGCACGAGTTGCCGTTCCGCCTGGACCGCCGCAGCCGCCTGGCGTCCGTCGGCACGGACCTGGTCGTCCCCGGTCCGGCCGCCGACGGCGTCCACTTCCTGGAGACCGTCTCCGGCCGGGAGACCCGGGCGTTCGTCGACTCCGGCCCCGGCGTCGACGTCTGGTCGGTCTCCACCTCCGGCAGGAACCTCTACGTCGGCCACGACTCCACCCTGTACGCGCTGGGTGCCGCTCCGCCCGCCCCATGACTGCTGGTCGAGGACGAGCGGCGGCCCGCCCGGCACTCCCCCGCACCCGCCCGGCACTCCCCCGCCCCCACCGCAGGATGACCTCGTGGAGGACCTCGTGCAGATTCACCCGATCTCGCCCGACCGCCTCGCGGAGCTGCTCGCCGACCGGATCGCCGCCCTGCCCGGGGCCGGCGGGCGGTGGCAGCGGGTGGCCGTCGACGGCGCCGCGGCCGCCCGGCCCGGCGCGCTCGCCGACGCCCTGGTCGAACCGCTGCGGCTGCGCGGCCGTCCGGCGCTGCGGGTCCCGGCGGCGGGCTTCCTCCGCCCGGCCTCGGTCCGGCTGGAGTACGGCAAGGAGGACGCGGACGCCTTCCACGACCTCTGGCTCGACGACGGCGCGCTGGCGCGCGAGGTCCTGGACCCGCTGGAGCCCGGTGGCAGCGGACGGGTGCTGCCGTCCCTGCGCGACCCGGTGACCGACCGTTCCACCCGCGCGCCGTACGTCGCGCTGCCGCCCGGCGGGGTGCTGCTGCTGGACGGCGCGCTGCTGCTCGGCCGGTGGCTGCCGCTGGAGCTGACCGTGCACCTGGCGCTCTCCCCGGCGGCGCTGGCCCGCCGCACCCCGCCGGAGGAGCGGTGGACGCTGCCGGCCTTCGCCCGCTACGAGGCCGAGACCGTCCCGGCCGAGGCGGCCGACGTCACCGTCCGGGTCGACGACCCCCGCCACCCGGCCCTGGTCGAACGGCCCTGAGCCGCCGCGACCCTGGCCCAACGCGGTCCTGAGCCGCCGCGGCCCCGAGCCACCGCGGTCCTGACCGGGCCCGGTCCGGACCGGGCACGCGCGCTCCTCGCCGGTCCGCCCCCGCCGCGCGCCACCGCTCACCGCTCACCGGCCGCGCCGCGCACCCACCGGACGGGCCTCCGGGGCCGGGCCGCGCTGGCAGTACGGGCACCAGAACGCCACCCGCTCCTGCGGGGGTGTCCCCTGGGCGGCCGTCAGCACGAGCGTCCCGCAGCGGGCGCAGGGCCGGCCGGCCCGGCCGTAGACCCAGTGCTGGTGGCCGCGCCGGGTGTCCCCGGTGGTGATGTGGCCGGGGCGCAGCTTGTTGGCGTCGAGGAGTTGCCGGGCGCGGTCCACCAGCCGGTCGGGGCCGGTGAGTTCACCGACCGGCGTCCACGGTGTGACACCGGCGAGGTAGCAGAGTTCGTTGGCGTAGACGTTGCCGATCCCGGCCAGGTTGCGCTGGTCGAGGAGGGCTTCGGCGAGCGGTCGGACGGGGTGGGCGAGCAGGCGGCGGACCGCCTCCGCAGGGTCCCAGCCGGGGCCGAGGAGGTCGGGTCCGAGGTGGCCGACGGCGCGCTCCTCGTCGCGGGTGCGGAGCAGTTCGACGACGGGCAGCCGGTAGCCGACGGCGGTGCCGCGTTCGGTGCCGAGGACGGCGCGGATCTGCCAGGCGGGCCCGCCGGCCCAGCGCTCGCCGGGGCGGTAGACCTCCCAGCGCCCGTCCATCCGCAGGTGGGTGTGGAGGGTGAGACCACCCGCCAGGCGGGTGAGCAGGTGCTTGCCGCGCGGGACGACCTCCAGCACCCGGCGGCCGGCCAGGTCGGCGGTGGCGTGGGCGGGCACCCGCAGGTCGGCGGTGGTCAGCAGTTGCCCGGCGAGGGCCTCGTGCAGGCCGGCCGCCGCGCGGTAGACGGAGTCACCTTCTGGCATGCCTCCATCCTCCCTCCGCACGGTGGCCCACCGCACACCCGGCCCCGGCCACCGGGCCCCGGCCTCGGGGACCCGGCCCCTGGCCTTGGGCTCCCGGCCCCCGGCTACGCGCCGGAGCCGGCGCCGGCGTTCGCGGCTGCCCTGTCCCGGACGACGACCACCGGACAGGGCGCGTGCTCGGTGAGGTGGCGGCTGACCGATCCGAGCAGCGCTCCGGAGAATCCGCCGAGGCCGCGGCTGCCGACCACCAGCAGTGCCGCACCGTCGGCCGCCGCCAGCAGCGCCTGCGCGGCGTTGCCGGGCATGACCGACTCGGCGATCCGCACCCCGGGGTCGTCGCCGACGACCCGGACGACGGTCTCCGAGAGTGTCTTCCCGGCCAGTTCCTCGGGGTTGAAGTCGAGGCTCGGCACGCCGGTGCCGACCCAGCCGTAGAAGGCCGGGTACTCCCAGGCCGCGATGGCCTGGACGGAGCCGCCGACCAGCCGGGCGTAGTCGACCGCCCAGCGCAGGGCCTGCTCCGAGGCGGGCGAGCCGTCCACCCCGACGACGATCCGGGGGTTCGCGCTGTTGGCCATGCCGCTGCTCCTTGCTCGACTGCTCTCCCGACTGCACCAGTCGCTGACGCCCCAAACATAGATCAAAGCGGACAAACATCCGCCATTTGCCACGCCGGGAGGCCCTGGAGCTTTCGAACCCTGTGCGATCGCGGCCCATCGCCGAGGAAGTCGAGGCAGGCGAGCGGCCCGGCGACCCGGCCCGCTGCGCCCCGACGCCCCGACGACCCGACGCCCCGACGCCCCGACGGCCCGACGGCCCGCACCGACCCGGCGGGACCGGGCACCGACTCGGGCGGGCCCACCGACCGGACAGGCGCCGGCCGGGCCCGGAACTGGTACTGGCGGGTGCGCGGCGCCGGGGCCACGCACCCGCCAGCGTCTCAGGCGGCGGTCGTCGTCGGACCGTCAGGCCCGGTAGGCGGCCCAGGAGTTGGACATCCTGGCGACCTGGCCGGGGGTGAACTGCGTCATGCAGGAGTCGTACGTGTAGTCCATGAAGTTGTGGATCGGGTCGACCCCGGTGGCGGTGCAGGTGTCACGGCCGGCCGGGCACTGGTAGGCGGCGCTCTTCTCGGCCGGGGTGTCGGAGACGTAGTCGCCCTGGCCGCTGCAGCCGCCCTGGAAGGTGTGGTAGAGCCCGAGCCAGTGGCCGACCTCGTGGGTGGCGGTGTCGCCCTCGTTGTAGTTGGTGGCCGAGCCACCGGGGAACGAGGTGTCGAGGATGACCACGCCGTCGTCGGTCGGGTTGGACCGGTAGGAGCTGGGGAACGTCGCCCAGCCGAGCAGCGACTGGCCGAGCTTGGCGGTGTAGAGGTTGAGGGCGTTGGCCCCGCCCTTGCGCAGCGAGCTCTTCATCGACCGCTCGGCGGAGGAGCCCGGGGTGACGCCGTTGTACCAGGTGGCGTTGTCGGTGTAGTCGGTGGCGACCAGCTGGAACTGGAACTGGCTGGCGGTGTTGCCCGAGCCCTGGCCGCTGTAGGCGGCGTTCAGGACGGCGATCTGCTTGGTGATGGCGGCGGCCGACAGCTTGCCGGTGGTCCCGGAGTGGACGACGTGCACGTACACCGGGATGGTCGTGGTGGCGGCCAGCGTGCCGGGGGCGAGCAGGGCGCTGCCCTGGGACGAGAGGGCCAGCTGCGAGATCCGGGCCTGGAGTTCGGCGTCCATCGCCTTGGCCTGGGCGTCGCTGACGGCGTTGGGCTCCTGGCCGGCGGTGCCGCCCGCGGGCTTGCGGGCGGCGGCGTCCTGGCTCGCGTCGCCGGTGCACTCGGCGGCGGCCGGGGCCTTGGCGGCCGCGGTGGCGGTGGAGAACGCGGAGGGGGCGGCGAACTGGGTGAGCCCGAGGGCGGCGGTGAGGGCGGCCGCGCTGAGGAACCTGCCGGCGGCACGCGAGGGTACGCGAGAGGAACGACGCATCTGCGCTCCTGAGGGGGAGTTGTGGGGGGACGGCGGTTGAGGGGGGCCGCCGAGCCTAGGCTACGCAGGGTCGCGTGTACGCGTCAGACTCGTTCCGGCCTGGAACTTCTGACGACAAATCAGACATAATCCGGAAGTTTGAGCGGTCCGACCCGGCCGCACATCGAGCATTTCCCGTCGCGCGCATGCGCACAGTACCGGCCCCGGACTGTCCGAAAGTTGACGCCCCGCCCGCCCTGCGGAGCGGCGGGGCGGCCCTCGCCGAGACTACGACGCCACGAAGACGATCTCCCGCAGGGCGCGCGCACCGGCCCGGTCGAGTACCACCGCCGACGCACAGCCGGCCGGCGGCTCCCCCGTCCCCGCCAGCCTCAGGCGCAGCCGCCGGCCGGCCTCCCGGTGCCGCGCGAAGGCGTACGCGGAGACGACCTGCCCCCGGGCCTGCTGACCCTCGCGGGCCTCCTCGGCGCTGGCGTCCAGCAGGATCAGGTGCACCCGCCGCCCCTGGCGCGCGGCCTCCCGGACCAGCCACTGCCGGACGTACGGCACCGCCCCGCAGTCGTGCACCGCGAGCGGGCCGCCCGCCAGCACCGCGCGGCGCAGCCGGCGGTAGTGGGCCACCCGGACCACCGGGCGGTAGACCGCGTACGGCAGCCAGCCGGGCACCCGGGCCGCGTACTCCTCACGGACCTGCTGCGAGTCGACCAGCGGGGTGCGGACGCAGCGGCGCATCAGCGTGCTCTTCCCGCTGCCGGGCAGTCCGGAGACCACCAGCAGGTCGCCCGCCGGGTAGTGCAGCGCGGTCGGCCGGCCGCAGCCCTGCCGCAGGTCCTGCAGGCCGCGCGGGCGCAGCGCCGTCCCGGCCGGCTCCGTCGCCGCGCCGCGGCAGGCGGCCCGCGGCACCGGCACCCTGGCCCCGGAATCGCCTGCGGCCGGGGGCACGACCCCGGTCCCGCCGTCCGGTCCGGGGTCGGCCCCGGGGACGGGGTCGCCGCCGGCCCCGGGCTCGGATCCGGCCGGTCCGGACAGGCCCGGCATCCCGAAGACCCTGACGTCCGCCATCGGCTCTCCCCCTGACTCCCCGCCGGCCCGAACGCTCTCCGGCTCCGTCTCCCGAAGAGCCTTCCCCCTTCAAGAGAAAGTAAAGTCTAGTGGTCAGCCCGGGTCCGGGCCGAGTCCTTTACCGCTCCAGGAACGTCACAGAAACGCACCGGGCGCGTCACAGCGACTCCCCCGCGGCGTGTCGCACCGGCCCCGGACGCGGCTCGGCGGCTCCACCCGGGGCACGCATCCTGCCTCCGGGGAGCCGCCGAGCCGCCGTACGGGATCAGCCCAGCTGCGGGGCGACCCGGGAGGCGACCAGCTCCAGGTGGTCCAGGTCGTCCAGGTCCAGGATCTGCAGGTAGACCCGCTGGGTGCCGACCTCGGCGAACCGGCCGATCCGCTCCACCACCTCGTCGGGCGTGCCGGCCAGGCCGTTGGCCTTCAGCTCGTCGACCTCGCGGCCGATCGCCGCGGCCCGGCGGGCCACCTCGGCGTCGTCGCGGCCGACGCAGGCGACCAGGGCGTTGGAGTACACCAGGTCGTCGGCCTTCCGGCCGGCCCGCTCGACGGCCGCGCGGACCCGGCCGAACTGGGCGGCGCTCTCCTCGACGGAGACGAACGGCAGGTTGAACTCGTCGGCGAAGCGGGCGGCCAGCGCCGGCGTGCGGGTCGGCCCCTTGCCGCCGACCAGGACCGGGATCTTCGCCTGGGCCGGCTTCGGCAGCGCGGGCGAGTCGGTCAGCCGGTAGTACTCGCCCTCGAAGTCGAAGGTGTCCCCGAGCCCGGTGCTCCACAGCCCGGTGATGATCGCCAGCTGCTCCTCCAGCCGCCCGAACTTCTCCTTCGGGAAGGGGATGCCGTACGCGCTGTGCTCCTCCTCGTACCAGCCGGCGCCGAGGCCGAACTCGACCCGGCCGCCGCTCATCGCGTCGACCTGGGCGACCTGGATGGCGAGCACGCCGGGCAGCCGGAAGGTGGCGGCGGTCATCAGGGTGCCGAGGCGGATGGTGCTGGTGTCGCGGGCGAGGCCGGCCAGGGTGATCCAGGCGTCGGTCGGGCCGGGCAGGCCGCTGACCCCGCCCATCTTCAGGTAGTGGTCGGAGCGGAAGAAGGCACTGAAGGCACCCAGCTCCTCGGCGGTCCGGGCCACCCGGAGCAGGGTGTCGTAGCTCGCGCCCTGCTGGGGTTCGGTGAAGATTCGAAGATCCATACCGGCCATTCTGGTACAGACCACCCCGTGCTCACGCCCGTTTCACCGTTCCCGCCGGCGGTCGGGCCGGCGAACGCCCGGGGCGGGCCCGGCGAACGCCCGGCGAGCGGCCGGGGGCGGCCGGGAAGCGGGGCTGCGGGTACCGGGCACCGGGCACCGGGGTGGCCAAGGTCTCAGCACGGAACCGCAACGGGCTGCCGCTCCGGCCGCCCCGCTCGCCTACCGTGGACCGATGTTCGCCACACCCGACGAGTCCCACCGGGGTTCCCCCGACGACTCCCCCGCCTCCTCCGACCGCCCGGCCGGCTGTCCGCTGCCCGGGATCGTCGCCGCCTTCACCCCCCGGCTCGCCGAGTTCGCCTTCGAGCCGGGCTTCGTGGCGGCGGTCGACCAGCACGCCGCCGAGGTGCGCGAGCTGCTGTACGCGCAGGGACCGGAGCTGTCGCCCCGGCCCCTGGACCGCGAGGAACTGTCGGACTACGCGCTGGGCTTCCTCGACGCGCTCACCGAGATCGGCTGGCGCGAGCCGGTCGGCTACGACTACGCGGTGTACCGGCTGACGGCGATCTGCTGGCTGGTCCGCCGGCAGGGCCTGCTGACGGCCTGAGCCCGCCGGCGGCCCCGTGGACCCCGGGGCCGCCGGGGTCCCCGGGGCCGCCGGCGGAGCGGCGCGCGGAACACCCCGCACTCCTCGTGGACAGCAGCTCCCCCGCCTGTCGCGCGCGCCCGGAGCCGGCACTGATCTTCCCGGGTGAATCCGGTCGGCCCCGCCCGGCGCGTACAGTTGCGGTCCACGAAACGGACGGCAGGCGGGGCGGTACAGGGTGGGCGGCAACAGGACGGGTGGACACCGGGCGCTGGTCTGGCACGAGCGGCCCGAGCAGCCGGGCGCCGCGGTGCTGGTGCTGCACGGCGGCGCCGAGCACAACCTCACCCGGCCCGGCCTGATCAACCCGCCCGGCCTGCGGATGGCCGGCTTCGTCCGCGCACTGCGCCGCGAGACGGCGGGCGCGGGCGTGGCGATCGGTGCCGTCCGCTACCGCCACCGGGGCTGGAACGGCGAGCGCGCCGACGCCGCCCGGGACGCCCGCGCCGCGCTCGACGACCTCGCCGAGGAGCTCGGCCGGGTGCCGACCGTCCTGGTCGGCCACTCGATGGGCGGCCGCGCCGCCCTGTGCACCGGCGGCCACCCGAACGTCACCGGCATCGTCGCCCTCGCCCCCTGGTGCCCCGCCGAGGACCCCTGCGAGCAGCTCGCCGACCGCGACGTCCTGATGCTGCACGGCGACCGCGACCGGATCACCAAGCCCGCCGACACCCGCGCCTTCGCCGCCCGCAGCCGCGCCGCCGGCGCCCGGGTCTGCGGCTACACCGTCGTCGGCAGCGGCCACGCCCTGCTCCAGCGGGTCGGCGACTGGCACCGCGCCACCGCCCGCCTCTCCGCGGGCCTGCTCCGGCTGCGCGAGCTCCCGCCCGAGGTCACCGCCGCGCTGACGCTGCCGGCCGACTCCACCGCCGCCCTCGACCTCCCGCTCCCCAGCCACCCCCGCGCCGCCGCACCCCGCCGCCCGACCCACCCCCTCCCCACCGACGCCTGACCCTGCCCGGGCCCCTCGCTCCCGCTCCCTGCCACGGGCGGCCCGCCGGCCCGGCAGCCCCTCTCCCCGCACCTCCTCGACCTCACCCGTACCGTCCCAACTCGGACTGGGGGACCGGTATTCTGATGATTCGTCTGACAGATCTTCGGAGGGGACCAGTGGCCGAAACGGTGACGATCGACCTCGGCGACGGCACGGCCGTCCGGGCCGAGGTGATCGGCGAGGTGAACTTCCAGCAGCCGGAAGGAACCTCGGCCGACGGACCCGACTTCGGCGACGCCGGCTTCCGGGACGGCCGCCGGGCGGCACAGCTGGGATCCGCCGTCGCCCTGACGCTGGACCAGGTGCGGAGCACCGTGCAGGGGGTCGGCCGCTGGGCGGCCGAGAGCATCACCCAGGGGGCGGCCGGTTCACCGGACGCCTTCGAGGTCGAGTTCGGCCTCAAGCTGGCGGTCAAGTCCGGCCAGCTCCTCGGCGTCATCGCCGAGGCCGGCAGCGAGGCCGGGCTGACGGTCCGGCTGTCCTGGGACCTCGCCGCGCGCCGCCGGGAGGCGCGGGAGGACGCACCGGCCGCGGGCTCCCCCGCCGCCTCGACCGCACTCCCCGCCGGGACCGACGCCGAGTGACCGGAGCACGACTCGGCCTCGCACCGGTCGAGGCCCTGCGAAGCTGCGCGGTCATGATCACCGTCGCCGGCGACTTCCGCGGCAGCGGGTTCCTGGTGGCACCCGGCCTGGCCGTCACCGCCGCGCACGTCCTCGACGGGTGGGGCGAACCGGGCTCCCCCGGAAGCCCGGTGACCATCCGGCACGAATCGGGCGACCATCCGGTCGCCGCGCAGGACATCCGCACCGACCCGGTGTCCCGCGGCGAAGGACTCTTCCACCCGTACCCCGACCTCGCGGTCCTGCGCGTCCCCGCCTGGACCGGCCACCCGGTGGCCCCGCTGGCCGGCGCCGACGCGGAGCCGGGCACGGAACTGACCGCCCTGGGGTTCTCCGGCCACACCCCCACGCCGGGGATCGCGCCCGACACGCTCGTGCTGCGCGTCGTCGGCGCCTCGGGCGACTTCGTCCGGGCCAGCGGCGACGGGGTGCGGGACGGCCACAGCGGAAGCATGCTGGTCGGCCCGGACGGCCTGGTCCACGGGGTGCTCAAGGGCAGCCGCTCCTACAAGGACGACCGGGGCGGCTGGTTCACCCCCGCGAGCGCGCTGGCGGCCCTGCTCGGGGTCGCGGGCGCCCTCCCCGCACCCGGCCGTCCTCCGGCCCCACCCGCGCCGAGCGACGCCGAACTGGTGGCCGCCCTGATGGCCTTTCCGGCGACGCGGCGCTCCGACGGGCGCTTCGACCTGCTGGAGAAGATGGGCGACCAGCTGGGGCTGCGGGACTCCTTCGAGGCGGAGGAGCGCAACGACCGCCGCGAGCACCTGACCCGCATCGTCCGCAGCTGCCGGCACTACCGCGACGAACGGGCGGCACTCCGGGCGATGTACACCGCCATGGAGGAACTCGCCCCGCTCGACCAGGCACTCGACGAGCTCCGCCGGGTGATCGGGCGGGCCACCGGGGGCTGGGAGAGCAGGTAGCCCGATGAGTGGAACACCGCGCGGGGAGCGGCCCGCGTGGGCCGGAGCCGACGGCAGACCCGCCGGGCCGGTCCCCGCCGTCCCCGTACCCGCGCCCGGCGGGCCCGTTCCCCCGGAGGCGCCCGTGCCGGGGAACCCGTGGCCCGCGGCGGCCGAGGAACTGCTCGTCGACATCCTGCTGGGCTTCGACCGGATGACCCGCCTCGCGTTCCGGCAGGACGTGCTGGAGACGATGGGACGCTCGGCGAAGACCCCCCGCATCCACACCGAGGTCTGCGAGGACTACCAGCCCCGCAGCCACGTGCGGCACCTGCTCCAGGCCGTCGGCGCCCACCGTGACCGGTCGGCGGCACTGGAGTCCGTGAGCGACGCGCTGCGCGAACTGGCACCGCTGGACGGCTCGCTGCCGTGGCTGGAGCTGACCACCGTCGTGCTGGCACCGGACTCCCCACTGCCCGCCGCGGCCATGCTCGCCGTGATCGAGGAGCTGCGCCGGCTGCCCGCACTGCCGGCCCTCCACGGCCACCTGCCCCGGGACACCGTCGGACTCGGCCTGCTCACCGGGCGGGAGACCCTGCCGGACATCCTGCGGCACCTGATCGACCGCCGGCCCGCCCACGACCCCGGCCCGCTCCTGGGGTTCCTGCGCGCACTCAGCGCCGACCCGGCGGTCGCGCCGCCCGGCGGACTCCCCGCCGTCCAACGCCTCCTCGACCGGCTCGGCGCGCCCCGGCACGCCCCCGTCGCCGCCGCCCCCGACCGCCTGATCGTCCAGAACCGGCTGGAGGAGGAGACCCCGGAGCACGTCGAGAACGGCCGCTACCGCCTCTGTGCCTCGTACTACCGGCAGCCGTTGGCGGGCGGGCCGTTCCGGCGGATCGACAGCCTCGGCTCCGTCGAGACGTTCACCAGGAACGAGCTGGTCGAGGCGGGCAGCGCCCGGCTGACCGCCTGGCCCGCGCTGACCCGTGAACTGCGCCTAGCGGCGGGCGGCGCCACCAGGATCGAGTTCCTGCTGCCGCGCTCCCTGCTCGGACACGCCGCCGACCTCTGGTCCCCCGGAGCGACCCGGCGCCCGCTCGGGCGCAACCACCCGGTCGTGGTCCGCTCACTGGAGCGGTACACCGACTCGTGGCTCCCCGTCGGCCCCTGGCGCGAACGGTGGGGCCACCTGACGGCGCGCGGGGCCGACGACGGCGCCCTCGACCTGATCGGCTGGCCCCCGCTCGACCAGGCACGCGCCGCCGAGCTGCCCGACTGGCTCTCCCGCCGGCCGGAACTCTCCTGCATGGGGCTCGACACCCCCTACGAGGACCTGGACCCCGACGTGCAGCACGCGGTGGACGACGCGATCTACCTCGCCGGCATGCCCGTACTGCTCTGGCACCGGATCGCCGGCGACCCGGCCACCCTGGTCAAGGCCCTCCGCGAGCACGGCCCGGACCGCCTCGCGGAACTGCCCGACACCGTCCACCGGTACCGGCGGGAGGCCCCGGCCGCCGGGCCGGACCCGCTCGGCACCGTCACCCTGCTCTGGGACGACCCGGACTGCGTGGATCCCGAACAGGACAGCCTCTTCCCGGGGATGGTGTGATGACCGGTCAGACGAACCCGATCCGACGACGAGCAGCGAGGCACTAGGAATGTCCGAGGACTGGTGGATCTACCAGGGCACCGGCGAACCCCACGACGGGATCGACGCACTGCCCCAGGCTCCGGCCTGGCGCGCCTTCGGCGACCCGGCCGCCGAACGCGACAGCCTGCCGCTGCCGCCCGAGGACGACCCGGCCGGCATGACGGCCCGCCGGCTCGGCCGGGTGCGCCAGGCGGCGGCCTACCAGGCGGACGAACGGGAGGTGCAGCTCGTCAACCTGGCGCTGCACCTGCGGCGGCCCCTGCTGATCACCGGCAGGCCCGGCGTCGGGAAGTCGACCCTCGCCTACGCGGTCGCCCACGAACTGCGCCTCGGCCCGGTCCTGCGCTGGCCGATCAGCAGCCGCTCCACCCTGCGCGACGGCCAGTACGCCTACGACGCGATCGGACGGCTCCACGAGGCCGGCATCCGCGCGGGCGGCAGGGTCACCCCTGCGAAGGGCAACCGACCGGCGCCCGCCATCGGGCAGTTCCTGCGGCTCGGCCCGCTCGGCACCGCGCTGCTGCCGTGGCGCGCCCCCCGGGTACTGCTGATCGACGAGATCGACAAGAGCGACATCGACCTGCCCAACGACCTGCTGAACGTCTTCGAGGAGGGCGAGTTCGAGATCCCGGAGCTGCGCCGGCTCGGGCCGGGCCCCCAGAAGGTGGCGACGGCCGACCAGGGCCGGACGGCCGTCGTCCACGACGGCCTGGTGCGCTGCGCGGAGTTCCCGCTGGTCGTCCTCACCAGCAACGGCGAGCGGGACTTCCCGGCCGCGCTGCTCCGCCGCTGCGTCCGGCTGGAGATCCAGCCGCCCAGCGCGGAGCGGCTCGCCGCGATGGTCGCCGCCCACCTCGGCGAGGACCCCGGGACCGCGGACGCCCGTACCGGACTGATCACGGAGTTCCTCCGCCGGCAGCGGGAGGACGGCGCCGAACTGGCCAACGACCAGTTGCTGAACGCCCTGCTGATGGCCGAACGCGGGCTGCGGGGCGGCGGACCGGGCGAGGACGTCCTGCACGACGTCCTGCTCCGCCCGCTCAACGAGAGCTGAACCGGCGTGAGCTCGCTGCCGCCGCCTCCTCGGGGGATCCGGGACGCCCTCGCCGACCTGATCCGGTCGCAGGACGGCGGCCCGCACCCGCAGGACCTGGCGGACGCCCTCTGGATGTCCCGGCTCGCCGGGCTCGCCCCGCTGCCCGCGGAGCCCGCCCCGGACGCGCCGCCGGGGCCCGCCTCGCCACCGGCCCCGCGCCCGGCGCCCGGCGCCGACGCGACGTCCGGGGAAACGGCCAACCGGTCGGCCGGTTCCCCGGACGACCCGGACGACCCGAACCGCCGCCCCGACCCCACCACCGCGCTGCACTCCCTCGGCGGCCCCGGGGCGGCGGGTTCGCCCGGCACCGGAGGCGGCCACGTCGTCCGGGTGCCCCAGCCCACCGCGCTCACCGACGGGCTCGCCCTGGCCCGGGCCCTGCGCGCGCTGCGCCGCCCGGCCGACGATCCCGGACGGGGCGTCCTCGACGAGGAGGCCACCGCCGAGGCGACCGCCGAGACGGGCCTCCTCCTGCCGGTCTGGACACCGGCGAAACGGCCGTACTTCTCCGTCGACCTGCTGGTCGACAGCGGTGCCACGATGGCCGTCTGGCACGGCCTGGCCTGCGAGTTGAGCACCCTGCTGGAACGCCACGGCGCCTTCGCGGACGTCCGCTGCTGGGCGCTGGACACCGACCGGCCGGTCCCCTCGCTGAGCCCGTTCCGCCGCCGTCGCCCCGCAGCGCCCGACCGGACCGGGCCCGGCCCGGTCACCCCGGTGCCCGACTGGTCCCGTCCGCTGAAGGACCCCACCGACCGCCGTATCCTGTTCGTCCTCACCGACGGCGTCGGTCCGGCCTGGCACGGGGACGACCTCACGGACTTCCTCGCGCGGGTGTCGACCGGCCGGCCGGTCGCCGCCCTCCAGGTGCTGCCCCGCAGGCTGTGGCACCGCACGGCGCTGCGCACCGCCCCCGTCGAGGCCCGGGCCTCCGTCGCGGGCCGGCCCGTCCCGGTGTTCCGCTCGGACGCCCCCTTGCCCGGCGTCCCCCGGGGAGCGGGCGAGGCGGCCGCCCGGGCCGCGATCCGCTGGCTGCCCGTCCTGGAGGTCGGCGCCGACTGGCTCGCCCCCTGGGCCGACCTCACCGCGGGCCGCACCTCCGGCTGGACCCCGATGCTCGCCGCACCGCTCCGGGGCGTGGCCCGGCCCCGACGGCCGGTCCGGGCCGCCGCCGAGGGGGTCACGGCGGCCGAGCGGGTCGCCCGGTTCCGCGCCGGCGGCTCGCCCACCGCGTACCGGCTGGTCTGCCACCTCGCGGCGGCGCCGCTGAGCCTTCCGGTGATGCGGCTGGTCCAGCGGGCGACGGTGCCGGGATCCGGGCAGACCGACCTCGCGGAGATCTTCGTCTCCGGGCTGATCGAACCGTACGGCGGAGCGGTCGATCCGGCGGCGGACCCGGACGAGCAGGTGTACGACTTCCGTGCCGGGGTGCGTGAGGAACTGCTGACCGAGCTGACCCGCGGCGAGTCCGTCCGGGTCCTGGAGCAGGTGGTCGCCAAGGTGTCGGGGCGGGTCGCCGCGACGTTCGGCGGCGTCCTCGACTTCCGTGCCCTCGCGGCGGCCGGGGAGCCGGACGGCACCGGCCTGCGGCTGCCGGAGCGCAGCCTGCCGTTCGCGGAGGTCGCCGTCGCGGTGCTGGCCGGCGCGGGCGGACAGCACGTCGCCCTGGCACGGAGGCTGGACGCCGCGCTGCGACGGTCCCCCCAGGCGGAAGCGACCGTGGCGGAAGCGACCGTGGCGGGAGCGGACCGGGAGCAGCGGCCCGTGCTCCGCCGGGACCGGCTGAACCCGGTACGACCGGTGGCGAGCCCACCCGACCCGCCGGCCATGATCGGGCGCGAGCGCGAACTCGCGGCCGTCGCAGAGGCCTTCGGCACGGCCGGCGAGGAGCAGGCGCCACTGCGGCCGCCGGTCGCGGGCCACCCCTCCGTGGTCGTCCTCGTCGGCCCCCGGGGCTCGGGCCGGCGCAGGCTCGTCCAGGAGTACGTCCGCCTGCACGGGGAGCACCACTCGTTCACCCACTGGATCAACGCCTCCGGTGACTCGTCCCGCTCCGGCGGATTCGAGCAGCTGTGGGAGGCACTCTCCGCCGCACCCGCCGACGGGACGTTCGACTCCCTGTGGAAGGCCCTGGACCGGCACCGGGACTGGCTGATCGTGCTGGACGGTGTCCCGGGAGCGGCATGGAGCAGACCGGAACCCGATTCCGGCGTCTCCCCCTTCCCGCCCTTCCTCCCGCCGAGCGGCCGGGGCTGTGTCCTCGTCACGACCGACGGGATCGGCCGCTGGCAGCACCCGGCCGCCACCGTCGTCACCCTGGACGAACTCACCGACGACGAGGTCTACCGGGAACTGCGGTCACGGTGGAGCGCGGCCCACGGCTCCCCGACCGATTCGCAGATACGGCAGCTGCAACAGCTGGCGCGGCGGCTTCCGCGCCAGCCCGGCCTGCTCACCCAGTACGACGTGGACGCCGAGCTGGCGGACATCGCAGCCCACAGGGGCAGTCCGACGGCGCCGCCCGGCGACAACACCGTCACAGGCGGCGTGTTCATGTCCGCGATGACCGTGGGTCAGGACATCACCGTCGGGCTCACGCCGTCCGCCGACCCGGCGCTGTCGGCCCTTCCTGCCAGGTCCCGCGTCTTCGTCGGCCGTGCCCGCGAGCTCGACTCCCTGCTCGACGCCCTGACGCCGCTCGCCCCCGGAGATCCTCACGCCCGACAGATCGGCCTGGTCACGGGACTCCCCGGCGTGGGGAAGTCCGAGCTGGTCCTCCAGACCGCCGAATTCCTCCAGGCCCAGGGTTGGTTCCCCGGCGGAACGCTCTACGTCGACCTCGGCGGCGGGAACCGGAGCGATCCCGACCGGATGCCCGAGCAGGTGTTGGACGCGCTGCTCCGGGCACTCGGTGCGCCGGCCGAGCAGATCCCCGCCGCCCTGGAGGACCGCGCCCGCCTCTACCGGGGCATGCTGCACGTACGCGGCGAACGGAGCGGACCGCTCCTGCTCGTGCTGGACAACGCGACCGGAACCCGGCAGGTCGAGCCGCTCCTGCCCGCCGGCGGCCCCCACGCCGTCCTCGTCACGTCCCGCCGCTCACTGGAGATCCACGCCCGCTTCCTCGACCTGGACGTCCTGTCCCCCGACGACTCGGTCGCCCTGCTGCACGAGCGGCTCAGGTTCGCCCGCGGCGCGGCCGACACCCGCATCGCCGACGCCCCCGACCAGGCCCGGGAGCTGGCCCGGTTGTGCGGCGGTCTGCCACTCGCCCTGTCCGTCTGCGCGGGAATCCTGGTCTCCATGCCCACCCGGCCGCTGAGCTCCCTGGTCGAGGACCTCTCCGGAGATCCGTTCGACCTCGACGAGTTCGGCCCCGTCAGGGCGGCCTTCGAACAGTCCTACCGGGAGCTGACGCCCCAACAGGCACGGCTCTTCAGACTGCTCTCCGTACCTCCCCAGCCCGAACTGTCCACCGAGGCCGCTTCCCGCCTCGCCGACACCGACACCCGGACGACGGAACGCCTCCTCGCGGACCTGTCCCGGTCGCACCTGGTCCAGTCCGGCCCGGTCTGGGGCCGCTGGCGCCTCCATGACCTGGTCCGCCTCTACTCCCTCCGGCAGGGCGAGGCCGACGCCGTCGCGGACGACCGCGGCGGCGCCCTCACCCGCCTGCTGGCGTACTACCGGTCCATGGCGGAGGCCGCCACCACGCACCTGGACGACCGGACCACCGCCACGCCGTCGCCCCTCTTCTCCGGCCCCGACCAGGCCCGAGACTGGCTGGAGCGCGAGCGCACCGTTCTGGTGGGCCTGGTCGCCGCGGCCCCGGCACTCGGAGTCTCCGGGGTGCGCGGCGTCTCCGGGGCCGTGATCGGGCTCGCGACGTCCCTCACCACCTTCCTCCTCGGTGGCCGGCACTTCGCCGACCTCGCCACCGTCGCCGGGTCCGTCATCGACGCCCGGCGCCGGCAGCGGGACCACGAGGGGGTGGCCGTCCTTCGCGACCGGCTCGTCCGGGGTCTGCGGGACCTCTTCGCGACCGACACCGTCGACTTCCGGGATGACCCCGGGTACGACCAGGTCATCGACCTGATCAACGCCGCCTCGGCCACTGCCGACCGCACGCCGGACGCCGCCACCCCTCCCGCCCCCGGCGCGGAGGTCGACGGCCGGCTCTACCTGGAGGTCCCCTTCAGTGAGCGGGACGAGGTCAAGCGGGAGCTCGGGGCCCGGTGGGACGCAGCCGCCCGCCTCTGGTGGACCGACCCCGAGAACCGGCCCAGGGCCGCACGATGGCTGCCCCGGCCGGGCACGGACGCCCGGGTACGGCCCGGTGGGGCACCGGGCCCGACGCCGATCCACCTCGCCGTCGAGCTGAAGATCGACGGCCTGTCCCGCCAGGACGCCGCCGGCTTCCGAGATCTGGCGGACGAGATGACCGGAGAGCTGCACGGACTGCTGTTCGACATCGTGAACGCGGCCGGCCTCGCCGCGAGGGTGGCCCATCCGCGATCAAGCTTCGGAGCCGACCTCCTGATCACACTCCCATCGGCGGAGGATCCGGTCGCGGCCGTCGGCGTCGTCATGGCCGAGCTGTCGTCGGAGCTGACGCAGGCCCACCTCACGGCGCCCAACCGGCCGCGCCCACTGGTCGGCGTCAGCGTCTTCTCGGGCCCCGTCCCCGACCGGATGCCCGGGGCGGGCGATGTGGGGTCACTCCTCGACCTGACCCTGTTGCTCGGCCGGACGGAGGAGCCCCTCGCGGTCCTCGCGGTGTCCGGTCCGGTCCTGCAACTGATCCGGGCCCGGGCCGGCGAGCGGTGGAGCACCGACTTCGTCCCCGCCACCACGCCGTCCGAGTCGGGGCCTCGGGAAGGCGATCCGGTCTACCTCTACACCGGGGACGCGCCGCTCCCGGCCCTGGCCCGGGCCCTGACCCGGGCCGAAGAGGAGGGCGACGGCACCGACCCGCTGTGACCGTCAGCGGGTCGACCCCGCGGCGGGCCGCCGCGCTCACGGCGGTCAGGCGAGGCGCTTGAGGAGTTCGGCGGCGAGGGGGGCCGCGGAGGCGGGGTTCTGGCCGGTGACCAGGTTGCGGTCGACGACCACGTGCGGGGCCCACGGCTCGCCCACCTGGACGAGGACGCCGGCCTCGGTGAGGCGGTCCTGGAGCAGCCACTTCGCCCGGTCGGCGAAGCCGGCCTGGGTCTCCTCGGCGTTGGTGAACGCGGCGACCCGGTAGCCGGCGAAGGCGTTGGCGCCGTCCGCCGTCGCCGCCAGCAGCGCGGCCGGGCCGTGGCAGACCACGCCGAGCGGCTTGCCCGACGCCAGGGCGTCGGCCAGCAGCCGCCCGGAGGCCGCGTCGACGGCGAGGTCCTCCATCGGGCCGTGGCCGCCCGGGTAGAACACGGCGTCGTAGTCGTCCAGGCGGACGTCCTCCAGCCGGACCGGCCGCTGCAGGCCGGCGAACCCGGCGAGCGTGGCGGCGACGCGGTCGGCGCCCTCCTGGCCGCCGTTGACCTCGGGGGCCAGGCTGCCCCGGTCCACCGTCGGGACGACGCCGCCCGGGGTGGCGACGACCACCTCGTGGCCGGCCGCCGCGAACGCCTCGTACGGGGCCGCGGCCTCCTCCGCCCAGTAGCCGGTGGGGTGCTTGGTGCCGTCGGCCAGCGTCCAGTGGTCGGCGCCGGTCATCACGAAGAGGATCTTCGACATCGGGTTGCTCCGAAGGGGTTCAGAAGGGATTTCCGAGAGGGACGGGGTGAGGCTCCGCGGCTGCCGACGCACCGGTCCCGGACCGTCCGTGCGGCGACGGGCCGTCAGCGCGGCGACGGGCCGTCAGCGCGGCGACGGAACCGACAGTAGGACGGCGCTCCGCGCGGGACCAATGGAGAAGCCGATGTCCGGTATCGGGATCCCGATGGCCGTCCGGAACGGACCGGCCCGCCGGTCCCCGGCAGCGGTCCCCGCCAGCGATCCCCGACAGCCGCCCCGGCAGCGGTCCCCGGACCGGCCCGATGCCCGGCTCCGTGACCTGCTCCCGCGCGAGCTCCTCGGGCGGCGTGGCACTCGGCACCCACCCGCGGGACGGCCTCCCCGGGCGGGCGTCCCCGCCGGGGAGCGGGCCGGGGGCGGACGCCAGGGCCCCCGGCCCGGCCGGAGCCGCGCCGGGGGCCCTGGCCGGTCCGGTGTCAGCCCGTGCAGGTGGCGGCGGGCTCCTCGTGCAGGAAGCCGTACTTGAGGAGGGAGGACACGTAGTACGGGTCCGTCCCCAGCTCGGCCGGCTTCAGCGCGGCGTCCTCCTTCAGCCACTGCTGGATGCCGTCGCCGGGCTGGGCGAACGCGGACGCGATGCGCCCCTGCAGGACCTTGAAGTCCTTCAGCACCAGGTAGCAGTGGTAGCTGTTCTGGTAGTTGCCCTGCGCGTCCGGGACCTCGTTGAGGCTGTCCGGCGGGATGGCCCGCTTGGCGAAGGCGGTGCCGGCCGTGGACAGGTAGCGCCCGCCGGGGGATCCGAAGCGGTCGAGCTTCGTGTCCTTCGCCACCGTCGCCACGGTCCGGTCGATCGTGCCGTTGACGTCCCGGAACCCGTCCTCCGCCGGGTACTTCCAGTCCAGGCCGTCGCGGTACCAGGACAGGAACTGCTGGGGCGTCAGCCCGCCGAAGCGGTCGTAGCCGTTGAGCAGCTTGCCGACCGAGCCGGAGGGCAGGGTCTTGGGGCCCAGCTCCCTGAAGCCGCAGTAGAACTTCGACTTGTCGACGTCGGTGGGACGGTACTGCTCCCGCGGGCAGTCCGTGGGGTCCGCCTCCACGGCGGCCACACTCTGGGTGGCGGCCGCGCCGGTCACCAGCAGGGCGGCCGCCATCGAGAGGGCGGCGAAGGTTCGGGAACGCATGGAGTGATTCCTCCGGGTGGTGGTCGGAGACCGCCGGCCGACACGGGCGTGCGGAACGGCTTTGTCAGCACCGGAAGTTACACATCACGCGACATCACTTCGTGAACGAAACGCCCCCGTTCCCCCCGTTCACCCGTTCGGCAGCCCGGCCGGTGGGGCTCGGCGATCCGGCCGGCGGGGCTCGGCGATCCGGCCGCCCACAGGCCTCAGGGACGGCCGGCGACCAACGCGGCGAGGACGCGCCGGGTCTTGTTCTCCGGGTTCGCGGAGACCGTCACGCCCCGGTCCCGCACCGCCGATTCGAGCGTCCGCTGCTTGCGCGCGACCCGGCCCTCGAACTCCTCGGCCTTCTCGTCGTCCTTGGGCTTGACCCGGAGCGAGACTTCGAGGAAGTCGAGGCCGCCGACCGACCACCGCTCCAGGTCGGCCTCAAGGCCGTCGAGCGGCACGTCGTCGAACTTCGTCGAGTCGACCGGGCCGAGCGCGACGAGTCCGGTGGCGCGCACGCCGGGCGCGCACTCCCGCAGGAACTCCCGCTGCCGGGCGCCGAGCGCCGCGGCGGCATCGGCCGCGGGCGCCACGGCACCCAGGAGCGCCCCCTGCGGATGCCCGCTCGTCGCGGAGGCGGCGAGCACCCGGCGGTCGCCCGACCGGTCCTCCTCGATCCGGTACTCGAACGACTCCTCGTCGAAGGGGCGGATGAACGGCCCGCCCAACTGCTCCTCGGTACACGGGCGGAGCTTGACGGTCAGCTCGTCCGGGGTGTCGCCGCTCCGGAACCGCACGATCACCCCGGCCACCAGCAGGGGCAGTCGGCCGTCGGCGACCCCTTCGCGGTCCTCGGCGAACCAGATGAGCCGCTTGCGGGTGCCGCCCTGCGGCTCGCCCAGCGCCGCCAGGGCGCCCGCGACGCCGCCGTCGACATTGACCTTGATCTCGACCGGAAGGATCATCGCGCCACCTCTTCCGCGTACGCACAGTGCTTGCCGCGCACCGAATCCGCGTCCGTTTCCAGCATATCCGCGCGGCTGCGGGACGTCCCGGACGGGCCGGGGTCCCCGGCGGGCCGTGCGGCACCGGCGCGAGTAGCGTGCTGAACGGGGAGGCAACGGCGCAAGGAGACCCATGTCCGACGCCATCGTCATCGGAGCCGGCCCCAACGGGCTGGTGGCCGCCACAGTCCTCGCCGACGCCGGCTGGCAGGTCGACGTCCTGGAGGGCGGACCGGAACCGGGCGGCGCCGTCCGCAGCGACCGGGGTGTCCACCCCGGCTACGTCCACGACGTGTTCAGCTCCTTCTACCCCCTCGCCGTGGCCTCGCCGGCCATCGCCGCGCTGGACCTCGGCGCGCACGGCCTGCGCTGGAGCCACGCACCCACCGTGCTGGCCCACCCGCTGCCCGACGGGCGCTGCGCCACGCTGCACCGCGGCGCGGCGACGACGTGTGCCGGCCTGGAGAGCGCCTTCGGCCGGGCGGACGCCGAGGCGTGGCGGCGGCTCTCACGGCTCTGGGACGACCTGGACCCCCATCTCCTGCGCACGCTGTTCACGCCGTTCCCGCCGGTCCGGGCGGGTGTTGCGACGGCCGCCCGGATGCGGGCCGCGGGCGGACTGCGGGCGCTGCGGTTCATGACCCTTCCGGTGCGCCGGCTGGCGCAGGAGGAGTTCACCGAACCGGGCGCCGCCCTGCTGCTCACCGGGTGCGCCCTGCACGCCGACCTGCTGCCCGAGGGCGTCGGCAGCGCGGCCTTCGGCTGGCTGATGGCGATGCTCGGCCAGCAGGTCGGCTGGCCCGTCCCGGTCGGCGGCGCCGCCGCCCTGACGGCCGCGCTGGTGCGACGACTGGAGTCCTCGGGCGGCAGGGTGCACTGCGGTGCCCCGGTGGTGGAGGTGGTCGTTCGCGGCGGCCGTGCACTGGGGGTCCGTACCGCCGACGGCCAGGCGTACCGGGCCCGCCGCGCCGTCCTCGCCGACGTCGCCGCCCCCGCCCTGTACGGCTCCCTGGTCGGATGGGAGCACCTGCCGCCCTCGATGCGCGCGGACCTCCGCCGCTTCCAGTGGGACTTCTCCACCGTCAAGGTCGACTGGGCGCTGAGCGGCGCCGTCCCGTGGGCGGCACCCGCGGCGGCGGGTGCCGGGACGGTGCACCTGGGCGCCGGCCTGGACGAGATGAGCGACTACGCCCTGCAACTGACCACGGGCCGCCTGCCGCGCCACCCGTTCGCGCTGCTCGGGCAGATGACGACGGCCGATCCCGTCCGGTCCCCGGCGGGGACCGAGTCCGCCTGGGCCTACACCCACGTCCCCCGGGCGATCAAGGAGGACCTGGGGCCCGACGGCATCACCGGCAGCTGGGACCTGCGGGAGGCGGAGGCGATGGCAGCCCGGATCGAGGAGCAGGTCGAACGCTTCGCCCCCGGGTTCAGGGACCGGATCGTCGCCCGACGCATCCTCACCCCGCCGATGCTGCAGGAGCGCGACCCCAACCTGGTCGGCGGCGCGATCAACGGTGGCACCGCCGCCCCGCACCAGCAGCTCGTCTTCCGCCCCGTACCGGGCACGGGGCGACCCGAGACGCCGGTGGCGGGGCTCTACCTGGCCTCGTCGTCCGCCCACCCGGGAGGCGGAGTCCACGGGGCCTGCGGGGCCAACGCCGCCCGCGCGGCCCTGCGCTCGCAGCGGCTCCTGGCCGGCCGCGTCCTCGCGCCGGGGCTGGCCGCGGCGCAGCGGCTGCTGTCGGGCCCCCGCGAGCGCCACGACTGACGATCGCCGGAGCGGGCGGACCGGGCCCGCGCCCCGGCGGCCCGACAACGTGCGGGGAGAACACCGAGGAGGAGGAGTCTCATGGCACGGCGCCAGCAGTTCATCGCCTGTCCACCGGAAGCCGTCTGGGACGTCCTGGCCGACGGCCACAGCTACGCCGAGTGGGTCGTCGGGACCCAGGACATCCAGCACGTCGACCCCGGCTGGCCGGCCGTCGGTGCCGCGCTGCGCTACCGGGCCGGCATCGGTCCGCTCACCCTCGACGACCGGTGCGTGGTCCGGATCTGCGAGCCCGGCACCCGTCTGGAGCTGGAGGCGACGGCCGCGCCCTTCGGCGCCGCCCGCATCGCGTTCCTCCTGGTCCCCTGGGGCGACAACACCCTGGTCCTCCTCGACGAGCACCCGTTGACCGGCCCCGGTGCGCGCCTGCAGGGACCGCCCAGCGAGCTGGTGCTGCATCTGCGCAACCGCCGGCTGCTCGGCAACCTGGCCCGGGTGGCGGTCAGGGAGCGCCGGCAGGCCGCCGAAGCCGGGTCCGGCCGGCCCGGCGGGTGAGCGGCGACCGCCCTCCGCGCGGACCGGCCGTGCGTCCGGACCGCGTGGGTCCCGGGCCGGGAAGGCACCGCCGGACCGGGACGTGTTAGGGCCGGGGCCGCCCGGGTACGCGCGAAGGAGCGGGGGCGGACAGGGTCCGGCCGAGGCCGGCCGTGAACGGCTGAAGGGATCGCCACCATGTTGCTCCTGGGAATACTGCTCATCGCGGCGGCCGGTGCGTTCACCGGTCTGCTGATCGCGGACAACCTCTCCGGCGGGCCGGAGTACCAGGTCACCGTCCTGGGGAACGACCTGGTGGCCCTGAACACCCTGGCCGTCTTCCTGTCCGGTGTGGCACTCGCGCTGCTCTTCTGCCTCGGTCTGGCACTGGTCGGCCTGTCCCGACGGGCCCACCGCCGGAGCCGGCCCGCTGCCGCCGACCGCAGGGCGCACACGCGGGACCACCCGGCTCCCGCGGCCGCCGCCGCGCCGGTGCAGCCCGCGGCGCCGTACGGCGGCACACCGCCCGGCACCACACACTCCGGGACCGCTCCCGCCGACTCCACGACCACCGGCTCCGTGCCTGCGGGAACCGCTCCGCCCGGCGCCGCGCCTTCCCGGACCGCGCCGTACGAACCCGCCGAGCCGGCCGCGGGAAGGGCGACCCCAGGCGGGCCGGCCCCCGCCGACCAGGACGGCGGCACCACCTCCGGGGAGCCGTCCGAGCCCGGACACGGCGGCCGGGTCCGTCACCTCTTCGGGCACTGACCCGACGCCGCTCCCCCGCCCTCTCCCGGACCCTCCCGACCGCCCGTCGCGAGGGCCCGGCCGACGATCGCTCCGCCGTACACGGTGTATCCCACGCCGATCAGCCAGGACTGGACCACCAGGACCGTCCCCACAGCGCCGTAGGAGACGGCGTTGGAGACGAGCAACGGGGCGAACACCAGCCGTGAGAAGAAGCGCAGCCCGGCCAGGGCGGCCATGGTCGCCACCGCCCCCGGCAGGAGCCGGAGCCACCCCACCCGCGACCCGAGGAGCAGGTGCTGCAGCCACCAGAAGAACAGGATCCCGCCGAACAGGGTGGTGGCGACGCGCAGGCCCGGCTGCGCGTCGCTGTCGCGCCAGGGCGTGCCTGCCCACGCCGCGCCGACGATGTACGCGGTGAGGCCCGCCAGGCCGAGTGCCTGCCGCCACGCGGCGTGCCAGGGACCCCGGTCGAGCTTCCAGATCCGCTCGTAGGCGGCCTGGACGGACGCGAGGAGGGAGACCCCGAAGACGGCCAGTGCGGCGACGCTGATGCCGGTGGTGGTGCTCAGGATCTGGCCCCGGGAGGCGAAGAGGTCCCGGGTCGCCCGTGAGCCCTCGCCGGTGAGCCCGAGTCCGTCGGTGATCCAGTCCGTGATGCCGCCGCCGCCGCTGCCCGAGGCGGCGGCGATCACCACCAGGAGCGGCACCAGGGTGACGAAGAAGAGGGCAGCGAAGGCCAGCGACCGCTGGAGGAGCTCGACGTTCCGGCCCTGCTGCCGGACCTGCCGGGCGACGGCCACGGGCCGGCGCCACCAGCGTGCGGGGCCGTCCCTCGCAGGACGTCCACCCGCACCGGCACGGGCACCGTCGTCCACGGCAACCTCCACGGAGTCGCCCCCGTATGCCGGTGTACCACAGGGGCCGACCGTCCGACCGCTCCGCCCGCGGCGGTGACTGCCCCGCTCCGTGGCGTCAGCCCTGCGGGAGGTCGATCTCGACCCAGACCGCCTTGCCCGGACGGCCGACGAGCGGGCGGTGTCCCCACCGGCTGGCCAGCAGCGCGACGGTGTGCAGCCCGTGGCCGCCGGCGCGCCCGGGTGCGTGCGGCACCCGCGGACGGGGCGGCTCCTCCGTGGCGTCCAACACCTCGACGCGGAGGGTCCGCGCGGTGACGGAGAGCACCAGTTCGTCCGGTCCTCCGGCGTGCTGGCAGGCGTTGGTGGCGAGTTCGGAGACGAGCAGCAGCACGTCGTCGGCCCGTTCCTGCCGGTCACGGTCGGTGGTGGGCAGCCAGCCCCAGTCCTCCAGGGCGGACCGGGTGTGGTCCCGGCAGCGTCCGACCGCGCCGGGGGCGACGGTCAGGGCCACTCTGCGGATCTGGCCAGTGGCCGGCATCCCGGACAGGACCGGCCCGCTCGTGGTCCGGTACTCACTGGCGCTCATCTGTCCTCACCCTTAAGGCCGACCGGGGCCGGGCAGTGTGGCCGGCCGTCGGTTCCTTGTGCCCCGCAGCCCGCCGGAAACACCGGTCCGCCGTGCGCCGGGCGCGTCGCCGGTGGACGGCGGCCGGTGCCGTGCGGAGCGCCGTCGCGTGCGGCGGGTGTCATCGGGCGAGGGCGGAACCGAGGTCCGATCGGATGTCGAACACGGTTTCCGCCCCGGTGAGCCGGAAGACCCTGACGACCGCGGGCTGCAGACCCGCGAGGACGAGCGCGACGTCTGCCCGTTCCGCCTCAGCGCGGGTGTTGAGCAGCAGGTTGAGCCCGCTGGAGTCGCAGAAGGAGAGGCCCCGGCAGTCGACGACGACCCGGTCGTCCGCCTCCCCGACCGCCTCGCGGAGCCGCGCCCGCAGGAGTGCCGCGCTGTCGTGGTCCAGCTCGCCGACGGGCGACACGACGACGGCGCCGTCCTCCCTGCGCAGCTCGACCCTCAGCCGCACGGCGAGCGGCCCTCCGCCGAACTGGCGCGGGGTCGTGGTCGGGTCGGGGGCGCTGTCGGGCATCGCTCTCCTTCGGCGGGGTGGCCGGCACCGCCCGCACGACCGTACGGCGGTGTACGCGCGCAATGTACGCCGCGCGGCGGAACCAGTCGAGCGGCGCCGCAATGCTGTGCAGAAAGCGTGAAGACCGGGGGTTGTGTGGCGAAGGCAGGCCTGTTCGGGCCGAAGCGGGGCACGTGGGTCGTGTCGTCCCGGCGAACGAACCGCCGGCAGAGGAGAGAGCATGCCGACCGTCGTGTCCCGCCCTTCGACCGCTGCCCGCGCCCAGGGCCCCTCGGCCTGCGGCACAGCCGGACCCGTCGCGACCGGCGACGAGATGACCCGTGACGAGGTGACCCGTGACGAGGTGGCCGGCGACGTGGTGACCTCCCCGGCCGACCTCGCCCGGGTCGCCGGGCGCCTGGGGATCGCGGCGACCGACCCGTCGGCCGTGTGCCCGGCCGACGCCCGCGAGCTGTCCAGGGTGCTGTTCGCCCGCCTGCGCGCCGCCGAGGAGGGCACCGCCGAGTACTCGTACGTGCGCGGCACCCTGGTCGAACTGAACACGGCGCTGGTCAAGTTCTCGGCGAGCCGGTTCAGCCACCGCAGGGAGCCGGTCGAGGACATCGTCCAGGTCGGCACGATCGGCCTCATCAAGGCCATCGACCGCTTCGACCCGTCCTTCGATGTCGAGTTCTCCACGTTCGCACTGCCCACCATCAGCGGGGAGATCAAGCGGTTCTTCCGAGACACCGGCTGGATGGTGCACGTCCCGCGCCGCCTGCAGGAGCTGCGTCTGACGCTGGCCCGGACCAGCGACGAGATGGAGCAGCTGCTGGACCGGGCGCCCACCCCCGGCGAGTTGGCCGCCCACCTGGACCTGACCGAGGACGAGGTGCGCGAGGGCCTGCTCGCCTCCCGGGCGCAGAGCGCCGCCTCGCTCGACGCCCCTGCCCTCGGGAGCGGCCGGTCGGACGGCCCCTCGGACGGCGGTGACCCGCTTGGCGACCGGGTCGCGAAGGAGGAGGACGCGTACGAGACCGTGCTCTGCCTGGAGACCCTCAGGCCGCTCATCGCCGCACTGCCCGAGCGCGACCGCACCATCCTCTCGCTGCGGTTCGGCGCCGAGTTGACCCAGCTGGAGATAGGCCGCCGGCTGGGCGTCTCGCAGATGCACGTGTCCCGGCTGCTCACCCGCGTCCTGGCCGGACTCCGGGCCGAGCTGCTGGCCGAATCCTGAACGCAGGGGCCCGAACACCGGGGCCCGGCCTCGCTGTCACCCTCCGAACCACTCCCGCCACCGGGGTGGGATCCGTCACTTTCCGCCGGTGCTACGGGGTTCGCACCCGGCGGAGCGCTTGCGGTAGCGTCCCGAACGGTACGCACGTTACGGACGGAACGGACGGGCGCCCGGCACGACTTCGGTACGGCCCCCGGCCGGACCTGCGGCCGCACCGGGTGTCGACGGTGGCGGGCCCGCGGCCCGGCGCTCTACGAGGAAGGCAGCGTCCCGATGGTCGGCACGACGAAGCCCCAGGCACAGCGCTCCCCGGGCGGCGGCACGGCCCAGGTCGGCGAACCGGACCTGCGGCGCCTCCTGGCCGGGCTGACAGCCGTACGCGACGGTGACTTCGGCACCCGCCTGCCCGACGACGCGGACGGCCTGCTGGGCGAGATCGCCACCGTGTTCAACGGCATGGTCGACCAGCTCTCCCTGTTCACCTCCGAGGTCACCAGGGTCGCGCGGGAGGTCGGCACCGAGGGCTGGCTCGGCGGCCAGGCCGAGGTGCCCGCCGTGTCCGGGACCTGGAAGGACCTGACCGACTCCGTCAACGCGATGGCCGGCAACCTCACCAGCCAGGTCCGCGACATCGCCCAGGTCGCCACCGCCGTCGCCAAGGGCGACCTCTCGCAGAAGATCACCGTCACCGCGCGCGGCGAGATCCTGGAGCTCAAGGAGACCATCAACACGATGGTCGACCAGCTCTCCTCCTTCGCCGACGAGGTGACCCGGGTGGCCCGCGAGGTCGGCACCGAGGGCAACCTCGGCGGCCAGGCGGACGTGCGCGACGTGTCCGGGACGTGGCGGGACCTCACCGAGTCGGTCAACGTCATGGCCGACAACCTGACCGCGCAGGTCCGCTCCATCGCCCAGGTCACCACCGCGGTCGCCCAGGGCGACCTCTCGCAGAAGATCCGGGTCGACGCGCGCGGCGAGATCCTGGAGCTCAAGGAGACCATCAACACGATGGTCGACCAGCTCTCCTCCTTCGCCGACGAGGTGACCCGGGTGGCCCGCGAGGTCGGCACCGAGGGCAACCTCGGCGGCCAGGCCACCGTCCGGGGCACGTCCGGCACCTGGAAGGACCTCACCGACAACGTCAACGTGATGGCCTCCAACCTCACCGGCCAGGTCCGCTCCATCGCCCAGGTGGCCACCGCCGTCGCCAAGGGCGACCTCTCGCAGAAGATCAACGTGGAGGCCGAGGGCGAGGTCGCCGCGCTGGCCGGCGTCATCAACACGATGGTCGACACGCTGTCGGCCTTCGCAGCCGAGGTCACCCGGGTGGCCCGCGAGGTCGGCACCGAGGGCACGCTCGGCGGTCAGGCCCGGGTCCCGAACGTGGCGGGCACCTGGAAGGACCTCACCGACAACGTCAACTTCATGGCCCACAACCTCACCAGCCAGGTCCGCAACATCGCCCAGGTCACCACGGCGGTCGCGCAGGGCGACCTCACCCGCAAGATCGACGTCGACGCGCGCGGCGAGATCCTCGAACTCAAGACCACCATCAACACCATGGTCGACCAGCTGAGCGCCTTCGCCGCCGAGGTCACCCGGGTGGCGCGGGAGGTCGGCAGTGAGGGCCGGCTCGGCGGCCAGGCCGAGGTCGAGGGTGTCTCCGGCACCTGGAAGCGGCTCACGGAGAACGTCAACGAGCTCGCCGGCAACCTCACCCGGCAGGTCCGGGCGATCGCCGAGGTGTCCGGCGCGGTCGCCGAGGGGGACCTCACCCGCTCGATCACCGTGGACGCCTCCGGTGAGGTCGCCGACCTCAAGGACAACATCAACTTCATGGTGGAGTCGCTGCGCGAGACCACCCGGGCCAGCGAGGAACAGGACTGGCTCAAGTCCAACCTCGCCCGGATCTCCGGCCTGATGCAGGGCCGGCGCGACCTCGCCGTCGTCGCCGAGCTGATCATGGACGAGCTCACCCCGCTGGTGTCCGCCCAGTACGGAGCCTTCTACCTCGCCGAGGACACCGGCGACACGACCTTCCTCAACCTGATCGGCTCCTACGCCTTCCCGCCCGGCTCCACCCCCACCCGCTTCAGGCTCGGCGAGTCGTTCGTCGGCCAGGCCGCGCGCAGCCGGCGCACGATCGCCGTCGACTCCCTGCCGCCGGGCTACGTGACCATCTCCTCCGGCCTGGGCCGGGCCGAACCGATGTCGCTGATCGTGCTGCCCATCGTGGTCGAGGGCCAGGTGCTGGGCGTCATCGAGCTCGCCTCCGTACTGGCCTTCACCTCGGTGCACCGGGCCTTCCTGGAGCAGCTGATGGAGACCATCGGCGTCAACGTCAACACCATCGTCGCCAACGCCCGCACCGACGAGCTGCTCGGCGAGTCCCAGCGCCTCACCTCCGAACTCCAGGCCCGCTCGGAGGAGTTGCAGGCCCGGCAGGAGGAACTTCAGTCCTCCAACGCGGAACTGGAGGAGAAGGCGACGCTCCTCGCGGCACAGAACCGGGACATCGAGACCAAGAACCTGGAGATCGAACAGGCCCGCCAGGAGCTGGAGGACCGCGCACACCAGCTGTCGCTGGCCTCCAGCTACAAGTCGGAGTTCCTGGCCAACATGAGCCACGAGCTGCGCACCCCGCTCAACAGCCTGCTCATCCTCGCCCAGCTGCTGGCGCAGAACCCGACCAGGAACCTGACCGCCAAGCAGGTCGAGTACGCGGGCATCATCCACTCCGCGGGCTCCGACCTGCTGCAGCTGATCAACGACATCCTCGACCTGTCCAAGGTCGAGGCCGGGAAGATGGACATCACCCCGGAACGGATCCCGCTGCGCAAGCTGCTCGACTACGTCGAGGCCACCTTCCGGCCGCTGACGAGCCAGAAGAGCCTGCGGTTCACGGTCGAGACCGCGCCGGCGATGCCGGCGGAGCTGCTGACCGACGACTACCGCCTGCGGCAGGTGCTGCGCAACCTGCTGTCCAACGCGGTCAAGTTCACCGAGAAGGGCGGCGTGGAGCTGCGGATCGAGGTCGCGGACCAGGCCCGGGTGCCGGAGGCGGCCCGCCGCGACGACGGTCCGGTGATCGCCTTCCACGTCGTGGACACCGGGATCGGGATCGAACCGCAGCACCTGGAGAGCGTGTTCGGGGCCTTCCAGCAGGCGGACGGAACGACCAGCCGCAAGTACGGCGGCACCGGCCTCGGCCTGTCGATCAGCCGGGAGATCGCCTTCCTCCTCGGCGGTGCGATCACCGCGGACAGCGTGCCGGGCCAGGGCAGCACCTTCACCCTGTACCTGCCCGCCGCCCGGACCGACTTCGTCGAACTGAACGCCCAGAACCCGCGCACGGCGCCGGAGGGCGGCAGCGGCGAGGCGGCCGGCACGGCGGGCCGGGACGAGGCGCCGGCGCCCGCCGCGGTCCCGGAAGCGGTCCAGCCCAAGCGGCTGCTCGTCATCGAGGAGCGGCCGCGCGGCCTGCTGTCGCTGGTCGCGGAGAGCGCCGTCGCCGACCTGGCGGGCTCCTCGGACCTCGGGGACCCGCGCACGGCGGTGGAGGTCACCGGCACGGTGAGCGCCCACGAGGCCGCGGCGACACTGGCCGCCACCCCGTGCCACTGCGTGGTGCTGGAACTCGACCTGCCCGGTGGAGCGGCCCTGGACTTCCTGGAGGAGATGGCCCGGGACGCCGCCCTGCACGGCGTCCCGGTCCTGGCGCACAACAACCGCCGCCTGGGCGCCGAGCAGGAGCGGCTCCTGCAGCAGCGGGCCGCCCGGCAGCCACTCGAACTCCTCTCCAGCCTCGACGAGTTGCGCGAACGCATCGCCCTGCACCTGAGCGCGGACCAGCCCGGCGACGTACTGCCGCTGGTCCGCACCGAGGATCCGGCCGTCGCGCCGGCCCAGCACGTCGACGGCTCGCTCGCGGGGCGCACGGTGCTGGTCGTCGACGACGACGACCGCAACCTCTACGCGCTCACCGGGATCCTGGAACTGCACGGCATGCGGGTGCTGCAGGCCGAGAACGGACGCGCGGCGATCGAGGCCCTCACCGGGCACCGCGGCATCGACCTGATCCTGATGGACGTGATGATGCCGGAGATGGACGGCTACGCCGCCACCGCCGCGATCCGTGCGATGCCCGAGCACGCGGACCTGCCGATCATCGCCGTGACCGCCAAGGCGATGGTCGGCGACCGGGAGAAGAGCCTCGCCTCGGGTGCCACCGACTACGTCACCAAGCCGGTCGACGCACTCGACCTGCTCGCCCGCATCGAGCAGTGGCTGCGACAGTAGCGTCCACCCGTGGCCGCCGTGCCGCACCGGCCCCGGCCCCCGGTGCGGTGCGGCACGGCACGGCACGACGGCGCGTGGCACCACCGTTGCACCGCACCGCCGCCGCACCACCGTCCACCGCGCACCGCGCACCGCGCACCGCGATGCTCCGCCGTGCACCGCGACACCGAACGACGCCCACGCCGGTCGAGGAGGTACCGATGCACGACTCCCAGCAGCCCCGGGACGCAGGGAGGCAGCCGTCCCCGGGACCCCGGCGCGGCCCTGCCACCGGATCCGGAACCGCCGGGGCGGCCCCCTCGGTCGTGTCCCCTCGCGAACCGGCGGACCCGCCCGGCGACTCGACGCCCCCGCAGACCGGCGGGGGCGCGGTGGGCCGGCTGACGTCGACCGTCGACCGGCTGCGCCGCGAGCTCACCCGGGCCCACGCGCAGGCGGACGGCCGGGCGCTGGTCGAACTCGCGAAGGGCATCCTGGTGGAACGCCTGGGTGTCTCCCCCGCCGAGGCCGGCCGCCAGCTCGACACGCTGGCCGACCAGTCGACGCTCTCCGTGCTGGAACTGGCGGCCGACCTCGTCAACCAGGCCTCGCACGACCGGATCGCCGATGTCGCCCGCGAGTTCGTGGCCTCCGCGGGCGAGCCGTCCGTCGGGGTCCGGCTGCGCAGCGCCGAGACGGGGATGCTGGGCGCCTCCGACGTCCAGGCGGTGGCCCAGTCGGTGCTGGAGCAGGCGTTGCGCCCGCTCGGGGCCCAGGCGGTGGCGATCTGGGCGGCCAACTCCGACCAGTCCCTGACCCTGGCCGGCAGCGCCGGATTCGCCGACGAGGAGGCGATGCGCTGGCGCCACGTCCCGCCCGGCGTACCCGTCCCCGCGCGCCGCGCGCTGACCGAACGGGCCACCGCCTCCTACGAGTCACTCGCTGCGGCGGGGCTCCCCTCGATCGGGCAGCGGGAGTTCGGCGGCGGGCGGCTGGCGGTGCCGGCCGGAGCGGGCGGGCGGATCACCGGTGTCCTGGAGGTCTGCTGGAGCGGCGGCCTGCCCACGCCGTCACAGTCACTGCAGCGGCAGTTCGAGGCCCTGGCCGAGCTGTGCGCCACCGCCCTGGACTCCCGGCCCGCCAACGGGAGCGGTGCCGGCGTCGACCCGCAGACGGCCGACCTGCTGGAGCTGGTCCACGGCCTGCACGACCCCTGCCTGGTCATGCAACCGGACACGGACGCGGCCGGCCGGACGGCCGACTACCTCATCAAGCACGTCAATCCGAGCTTCGAGGACTTCGCCGGCCGCCCGCGCAGCGCCGTCCTCGGCGCCCGGCTGCTGGAGGCCTACCCGCTCGCCGCCGAACCGGGCGGCCTCTTCGAGAAGATCGAGTACGTGCTGGCGACGGGCGAATCGTTCCGCTCGGCGGGGATGAACCTCTCCGCGCTGGTCGACGGTGTCCCGCTGACCACCCGGGCCAGCGTCAGCATCACCCGGTGCGGGACCAGCGCCGTCGTCATCTGGCGCACCGAGGACGGTGCCGCCCGCGTCGCCAGCCTGCTGCAGCACGCCCAGCGCCTCGGCCGCATCGGCGGGTTCGAGGAGAACCTGCACACCGGTGAGATCGCCTGGAACGACACCCTGTTCGACCTCCACGGCCTGCCGCCCCAGGCCGAACCCATCCCCCTCGACCACCTGGCCGCCCACGCGCACCCCGACGACGAGCACACCATCGGCCGGTTCCTGCGCACCCTGCTGCACCACCAGCGGCCCGCGTCCACCGCCTTCCGCCTCCAGCGGGCCGACGGCATCGCCCGGCACATCAGGGTCGTCGCCGAGCCCGTCCTCGACGCCGACTCCCGCATCACCGCCGTCCGCGGCGCCTACCAGGACGTCTCCGCCCAGCACTGGACCGAGGTCGCGCTCGCCGCCACCCGCGACCAGCTCGCCCACACCGAACAGCAGGCGGCCGAACGCAACCGGCTCGCCCTGCAGCTGCAGCACGCCATCATGCCGCCGAGCCGGGGCCCGCTGGAACTCCACGACCTGCGGGTCGGGGTGCGCTACCGGCCCGCCGAGAAGGACCACCTCGTCGGCGGCGACTGGTACGACGCCCTCGCCCTGCCGACCGGCCGGGTACTCCTGTGCGTCGGCGACGTCGCCGGGCACGGCATCGAGGCCGCCACCGGCATGGTCGCCCTGCGCAACGCCCTGCGCGGCCTGGCCGCCACCGGAGCCGGTCCGGGCCAACTGCTCGGCTGGCTCAACACCGTGACCCACCACCTGACCGACAACGTCACCGCGACGACCATCTGCGCCCTCTACGAACCCCGGACCCGCAACCTGCGCTGGGCCAGGGCGGGCCACCTTCCCCCCATCCTGCTGCGCGACGGGCGCGCCACCGAACTGCCCACCGTCTCCGGGGTCCTGCTGGGCGCGATCGACCAGGCCGACTACGAGGAGGGCGAGATCCGGCTGCAGGCCGGCGACACCCTCATGATGTACACCGACGGCCTGATCGAACGCCGGGACCGCTCCCTGGAGGACTCGCTCGACGACCTGCTGACCACCGCCGGGAAGTCCCACGGCCTCACGGAGCTCGAACGCCGGCTCGACCACCTCCTGCGGTACAGCAGCTCCGACACCGACGACGACACCTGCCTGATCGGGGTCACGGTCTGCTGAACCACCCCCGCCCCGTCCCGCGTCTCCGTCCGGCCCACGCCCGAAGCCGTGCGGCCCACGCCGTCCGAGGCCGGACCGGGCCTCGCCTCAGTCGCGCGGGCGCCAACGGACCTGCAGGCGCTTGAGGCCGTTCTGGAAGTTGGACACCAGCCGGTCGGGCGCCGTACCGGGAACCGGCTCCAGTCCGGGCAGTTCGGCGAGGACGTGGCGCAGCATCGCCCGCATCTGAAGGCGCGCCAGCTGGGCTCCGACGCAGAAGTGCGGCCCGTGGCCGAAGCTGACGTGGTCGTTCGGGGTGCGGGTGATGTCGAAACGGTCCGGATCCGGGAAGACGCCCTCGTCCCGGTTGGCGGAGGCGTGGTAGACGACCACCTTGTCGCCGCGCCGGATCCGTCGGCCGCCCAGCTCGACGTCCCGGGTCGCGGTGCGCCGGAAGTCCACCACCGGCGGCCAGTAGCGCAGCATCTCCTCGACCGCCGAGGCGATCAACTCCGGTCGCTCCAGCAGCAGTCGACGCTGCTCGGGGTGGGCGAGCAGTGAGTGCAGCCCTCCCGGCAGGGCGTTGCGGACCGTCTCGTTGCCCGCGACCGCGAACAGGAAGAACATGGTCTCGAACTCCTCGGCGCCGAGCCCGCCCTCCCGCATCCGGGCCAACAGGCTTCCGGGGCGCGGTTGTTCGGCGAGCGCGTGGGCGTAGGCGAACATGTCGGCGAGGGCCGCCCGCGAACGCGGGTTGACGGGGCGGCCGTCGGGCGCCGTCCGGGTGGTGGGACGGTGGGCGAGCGCGGCCCGGCCGAGGCCGGTGAGCGCGGCCGGGTCGGCGGTGCCGGCGTGGGCGCGGTCGGCGTCCTGGTAGCCGATCACCCGGTCCGCCCAGTCCTGCAGCAGCCGGCGGTCCTGCTCCGGCACGCCCATGATCCGGGCCAGCGTCCGCACCGGGAGGTCGGCGACGAGCCGGACGACGTCCGCCTCGCCCCGCGACCGGACCTCGCGGACGGCGTCCGCCGCGTGCCGCTCGATGCCGGCCGCCAACTCGCCCAGGGCGCGCGGGGTGAAGGCGGCTGCGACGATGCGGCGCAGCCGGGAGTGGTCGGGCGGGTCGAGGTTGAGCATCATCGTCCGGGCGAAGTCGAGGTCCGCGGCGGAATCCGGGTCCCGGATCTGCGTGGCGCCCAGGTTCGAGGAGAACACCTCGGGGCTGCGGAGCACGTGCTTGACGTCGGCGTGCCGCAGCACCGCCCAGTAGCCGGGCCCCGGCGGCCACTCCCCCACCGCCGGTTCCTCGACCCACCACACGGGCGCGGCCGCCCGCAGCTCCCGGAGCAGCTCGTACGGCACACCGTCGGCGTAGGTCCCGGGGAGGAAGATCCGGTTCACACGTGCCTGGTCGGGGATCACACCGACCGACCGTACGGTAGCCCCGGGCGGTGCGCCAGGACGCCGCGGGAGCCGGACCGGAGCGGACCGGGGCCAGGCGAAGCCCAGCGGACGGCGCCGGGCGGCTGTGCCACAGTGGCGTGCGGCCCGGATCCGGACGGCCCGCACAAACGCACGAACACACAAACGCACGAACGCACGGGGCACGGGGGACGGGGATGACGAGTTCGGCGAACCACGACGCGGTGCTGCGGTGGCGGGAGGAACAGGTGGTGCGCCTGCTCGGCTGGCTCGCGGACCTGATGCCGCCGCACGTCCGGGCGAACGCCCCGGCCGAGCTGGGCCCGGAGGCGTTCCCCGACCACGCTCGGGAACCGGTCGTGGGGGGGGGGGGGGGGGGGGGGGGGGGGCGCGCGGGGCGCGGCGGGGGGGGGGGGGGGGGGGCGGCCGCGCGGGGCTCGGGGGGGCGGGGCGGGCGGGGGGGGGGGGGGGC